>CAZKXO010000133.1:0-9255 GCA_964556525.1 uncultured Saprospiraceae bacterium | reverse complement strand
TAATTGCTAGGTTTATGTATATCTACTATTTAAAACTCAGATATCGTTGTATTAGTACCAAAAATAGCCAAATATTTCTTTGAAACAGGTCGTCGATGGTATTATGGGCTAGAAATCAAAAACTCGATGTGTTTTGGCTCTCTAGATAAGAACTATATACATTAAATAAAACCGTAATATTGCAATAGAAATACTCTATCAGATGAAAAAGCACAACTTTTTTGCAGGCCCTGCAATCCTACCGGAAACTGTGAAGAAAAAAGCTGCTAAAGCGGCTGCAAACTATAAGAACAAAGGACTTTCCCTCTTAGAGGTTTCGCACAGAGGTGATGACTTCAAACAAATACTAGCAGAATCAGAATCTCTAGTGAGGGAATTGCTCAATGTACCTGATGAGTATGCCGTCTTATTTCTGACTGGTGGTGCTAGCTCGCAGTTCTATATGACCGCCATGAATCTATTCAAATCCTCTGACCAAGTAGGTTATCTAGACACAGGAACTTGGTCTACTAAGGCCATCAAAGAAGCTGGCAAGTACTGCGATCTAAAAGTGTTAGCCAGCTCCAAAGACAAAAACTACACTTACGTACCTAGAGACTATAAGGTGCCGGCAAGAATGAAATACGTACACATCACTTCCAACAATACTGTCTGCGGCAACCAACTAAAAAAGTTTCCAAATGCTAAAGGCAAACTCATAGCAGACATGAGTTCTGATATCATGAGCAGAAAAATTAATGTCAGTGATTTTGCCTTGATTTATGCAGGCGCTCAGAAAAACCTAGGCCCAGCTGGAGTTTCGCTTGTAATTGTAAAAAAGCGTCTTCTAGGCAAAACCGGCAGACATATCCCTACAATGCTAGACTATCAGACGCATATTGCCAAGTCTTCAGCCTTTAATACGCCTCCAGTATTCCCTATCTATGTCATGATGCTCAATCTGCAATGGGTAAAATCCAAAGGTGGTGTAAAAGCTATGGAAGCCCGAAATAAAGAAAAGGCCAATTTACTTTATGCCGAAATAGACAGCAATCCACTCTTTAAAGGCACAGTAGCCAAAAGAGACAGATCTATAATGAATGTCACTTTCTTACTGACTGATCCTAAATTGGAAAAGAAATTCTTAGCGAAGTGTAAGAAAGCTGGTATCGTTGGCATTAAAGGCCATAGATCAGTAGGTGGTTTCAGAGCATCTATGTACAATGCCTTGGAACTCAGCAGCACTAAGAAATTGGTTTCCGTAATGAAATCTATGTAAGAGCTTGACGACCTCTATAGAATATGATGGTGTCCGTGTTCCCATAAAAATAAAAAGGGAGCGCCGCAGAAGTATCAGATATTCTATTACCAATAAAAGTGTCAATCTGCTTATGCCTAAGTTCTTGACTAAGGTCGAGATAGAGGCAGAAATCTATAAAGTAAAAGACTGGTGCAGAAATGAATTCCAGAAGAATCCAGATTTACTCAATAGATTTCGAGTTATAGTTTACCAGAATGGAGAATTTATTCGGGTCTTTGGACAGGACTTCAAACTGCTTTTTTTCCGCGAAAAACGCAAGGGCATAACAGGTAAGCTCACCAAAGAAAACTATGTAGAACTAAGAATTCCTTCTGATGCAGACGAATATCTAGTGCAAGAAGCTATAGGCAAGCTACTGTCGAGAATCTTCTCTTCTTATTTTCTAAAAGATATCGTGGACCGAGTCAACTACTTTAATAAGACCTACTTCCAAGAACCCATCCAAAACATCAGACTAAAAAACAACCAGTCCAACTGGGGCAGTTGCTCCAGTAAAAGAAATATCAATCTTTCGAGCAGATTGCTCTTTGCCCCTACTGAAGTACTGGATTATGTCATTGTCCATGAGCTGGCCCACCTTAAAGAAATGAACCATTCGCCTAGATTCTGGAAAATCGTTTATGATGTCATGCCGGATTACAAAGAGAAAGAAAAATGGTTGTCTGAGCATGGTGGCACACTAAAGTACTAGTCCTTTAGTACGACAAGACTGTGCTTTAAAATGACAAATGAGAGCCTTAATGCAGAATTAGGTATTTACCCTGAGACGAAAGAAGAAGATATGTCGTTAATTTATAGAACAACAATAGGAAATACCCATTATACCTTTAGAAAATCCTTACCCATGATCATATTTAGTATTGCAGTGATCGTTTTGTTGATACACAGCGGTCGCCTCTTGCAAGAAGCTTAAAGACTTTTAAGCAAGAAAACACAAAAAGTAAAGGGAGTCCAAAATTTTTGGACTCCCTTTTTGTTATTTCATAGACTGCTTCTTTGCCTTGTCTCGACTCAGCCCTTTACAGAGTTATACATTCTTTGGACATCCTCTAAGGTATAGCTACCGAGTAGTCCAGTCTGAAATATATACTCCTGATCCGCTTGTATTTTTATAAATCTGAAATCATGATTAATCCGATCTTCAGAGATCTTTTTTCTGTAGATAAAACCATGCTCATCCTCCTGGACAAGCTCATCAAAATACAAGGCATTCTTTACATCTCTAAGCTGGTCAGCTTTGATACTCGAGATATCTGTAGTCATAGCTACTCCACTAGAAATCTGTAAAGAATAGTTGCCTTCTCCCTTGACAGTAACATCTTTCATTATACCCAGGTCCGAAGACTCTATCTTTGATTCAGCAGGGGCATTGACCTTGATGGGCATACCATACTTCATCAGATCTGTCGTCACCAAACCAGTACTGCTCGTAGAATCAGCTTTACAGCCTACAATTAGAGCTGCAACAGTGATTAATAATATATAGCTTAGTTTTCTCAACTCTTAGTTTTTATAGAACAACCTATCGCTTTAGTAACAGAAGGATCTGGCTGCTTACCCATCTTTACTGCTTCTATTGCATCAGATAGGAAGGTCTCCTCTACACCACTTGCATCTCTTGGACTATCATCGATAGCACCTATGTATTGTATAGTTCTTTTCTTATCCAACAAGTATACATGAGGAGTCTTAGTCGCACCCCATTGTGGAAATACTTTTTGTCCATCATCATATAAGTAGGCAAAAGGAAATCCTTTCTCTTTGGCTCTGACTTTCATGTTATCAAAACTATCTGCAGGCTTTACTTCTGGATCATTGGGCATGATAGCAACAACAGGGTAACCTTGTGGTGCATACTTGTTGTGTAACTCTATCAGTCTGTCTTCATACATAACTGCATATGGACAGTGATTGCAAGTAAATACAACGATGTAGCCATCTGCACCATCATAATCAGCCAAAGAAACCTCTTTGCCGTCTACATTAAGTAATCTGAAATCCGATGCAGTATCTCCTACACTATACCCCTGACCTATAGCAGAAGTCACTAGCAGGCTTAGAAGTAGTACTAGTATATTTTTCATTTCTTAAAATTATTTATGATTCAAAATTGGGTTAACAATATCTAATATCTCTTGTTCAGAATGAAATTCTTTCTCATAAAATGCATATTCCTCTCCTCTACGGACGATTGTGATAGGAATAGCTCCTGACCACTGAGGATCTACTTTATCTATCCATTTATTGGCTTTGCCATCCAGAAGAATGACTACATCAGACTGAATTTCACTTTTATTAAGAAAGGGAAGGACTTTGGAGTCTATTTTCCGTTCCATATCAAGACTTATTAGCACAGTCTTGAACGGTCTTCCTTTCAGTGTTTCTGTGACCTGCTCAAAATAGGGAAGTTCTTTTACACAGGGTCCACACCAAGTTGCCCAAAAGTTTATAAGATAGGTCGTATCGTTTTCTGGATGTAAGACGGGTGCCATCTCATCAAAGGTCTCATAGATGGTAAGGTCATCCCTCGTCCAGTCTTGGCTAAATAAACTCGTCGATCCACATAGAGCAAGTAGAAACATAAGCCTTAAAAGCATATCCACAATTTTGCGGCGAAGTTCGATTTATCTTCGTCTAATATCAATTATAGGACTTATCTTACCAAAACTTTAAGAAGTTACTCATTATGATTAGTTATAGAACGATCGCTTTCATCTTCATCTTCCTAAATGTTAGTTTTTGTTATGGCCAAGATCAGGAAGTGTCCAGCTTTAGATATCTCAGTATAGGCATTGCACCATTGAGTATCAGTGATATCTCTACACCTACCCTCAATGTTGCTGTAGAAACCAATATCGGTAAAACTAAGACAGTAGAATTAACTTATGGAATTCCTGTATTGGCGGGTGCATTTAGTAGAGACAAACAACGTCTAAGTCAGCATGAGTATAGACTGGCCATCAGACAGATACCCAAAATATCTGTGTTGGACAAAAAGGGAATAGTCTTCGTTGGCCTTGAATATTTTGGTGTCTATGACAATTATATCAGAAGGTCTGGAGACATAGAAATAGATGATTTCAACTTTTGTTATCAATCTGCTGAGATATTGAGGACTGTAAATGGCTTACGTCTTGAACTGGGATTTAAACTAATTGCGAATAATTTTGAAGGAGAAATTTATACAGGCACAGGTGTAAGAAGAAACAACATACAACATTATAATGTAGACGGACTTACTCAGCAAAACTGCTTTCCAGAAGACTCCCTTCTCAACTTTGATTTTGAACCCAATGACAGTAGATCTGGAACTTTTGCAACTCTGGATATTAACTTTGGTGTTAAGTTCTCTTATGCACTTAGAAAGTTCAAGTAGTTCGCATTCTATTGCGTATTGTCGATCATCATAGAAGAGTATCTATGGCTACTTCGAATGCGCCTTGTACGAACTTAACATCTGGCATAGATCCATAGCTCCCAGACACTTTACCGCCTTAGTAAAGCTGGACGGTAACCAATGTAACTTCCATCTCTCCTCTCCACAAAAAACCACCACTCAGACTATTAGACTGCCATACACTAAACTGTGAGGCGTGAGCTTTTTCCTGATCAAGTGAGTCTCTGGACAGCGCCATATTTAAAGTATATACAAATTCGTCTGCAGCTTCGAAAGTAAAATTGAGTAAGCTGTCATTCAGCTCTACTCCAAAATCTGCAAATACAATTTCTCTCAATCTATCAGGTGGAGGTGAATTAATATTATGAAGATTAAGATACGCTGATTCGTCAAATATTCTGGCACTTGGTCCTTCCATTTCAGAACTGTCCTCAGCACAACCTAAAATTATTAGCAGGATCAATATTGCTGCAAATCTCATTGACAACATTTCTTTTTTATGTCGTCTATGATGAAAAAGTTAGCTCATGAAGCTCTGAAATTTCTCATCACCTCCATTGATATTGGTCTCACCTTACCATTGACTGTTTTTCTAAAATCTATTGCTAGGATTACGCTATTAAATTTAATCAACATACCTAAGCTAAATACAAAAACCGTAGCTCGACCCTTGAAGTTTTTAACTACAGCTTGTGCATAAACTTATAGGGAAAGCTTAGTCAAAATCGTTATTTTGCGAGTATATTAATTTTTTACCAACTAAAGAAGACTTCAATATGAAACACAAGTACCTATTAGTTGCCCTGATCGGCATGCTAAGTCTATCTCTATCTGCTCAAAAATTTTCTCCTGCTTTTCAGGGGTGGAGCAAAAAGAAGCCCACATTTATAACAATGAGTGATGGACAGGAATACACAGTTTATATCAAGAAATTAAAATTTAAGAAAGGTCTGATAGATGAGATCAAAGTAGAAGGTGTAGATGGCGGCAAAAAAATCAAATTAAAACCAGAGAACATTTCGCACATGTATGTTGCGCCTAGTGGTTTGGCCAAGTTAGGACAAGCTATGGATGCTGCTACAGATTTGACCAAGATTCAGGATGGAGAATTGGACTCAGGACACTTGGATGATGGCTATATGTATATGGAATCTTCAGAAGTGCAAATTAAGAAAAAGAAGACGCAATACTGTATGCTCCAAGTGATGAATCCTAGTTTCAGTGGAAAGATAAAAGTCTATAATGATCCCTTCGCAAAAGAATCAGCGAGCATAGGCATAGGTTCACTAAAAGTTGCAGGAGGATTGGCCAAATCTTACTATATCAAAAAACAGGGTGAGCAAGTAGCTAAGAAGATTAAGAAAAAGGAATACAAAAAAGATATAGAAACACTTTTTTCTGAGTGCTCAGAAGTTTTAGGCAAGTATAAAGATTCTCCAAAGTGGTCAGAATTTGAAGCCTTTATCTTTGATTACTCGGTAATGTGTAACTAGAAAAACGCATCCAAAAAAGAATTGGAGATCAAGATATGTGAAGAGGCTATCTCATTATGGGATGGCCTCTTTTATTTTGACTCCTCCAAGTCATTACTTTCACAGCCAAGATATCTATAATCCTCTTCGGTTCGGATGTGACCATACAAACTGAGCTCAGCGCTATCAGCTTTTGCATTATAGACAACACCTATTAATTCACCATGCAAAAAGTGAAAAGGAATTCTTTGTATGGGTTCTCCTTCATTAGAATCTATTTCTATAACTCGTGCCGCAAAAGGACATATAACTGATGGAGGCGCATAATAAAATTCATCTATTGTTTCTCTACTGATTGTGCGATGGCTCATTCCACCTACTCCTACTGTGTACTTTGTAGAATCTTCACCTTCTATTCTGAATTGCACCATACCTTGTTTCGCTTCTTCTTTTGGCTTGAATATATACATACCGCAAATATTAGAATCGAGCTGATAGATGCTATTTTGGCGCAGCTTCATAAGTGCAATGGTCTTAGGATTGTTATTGAAACTAAACGCTATAGTATCAAAACCAATTTTGTTGATTATAATCGGATAGTTTTGGTCTGTCCTACTTACATCTACCCCATTAATAGTAAAACTGAAGCTCATGTTCTTATCCAAGAAATCAAATGATGTTTCTATAATTGCTATAGGTTCTTGCCCATTTAAATTCAAGCTAATAGAATATAGAAATAGCAGTAGGCATACTCTATGTTTTTTCATATTGACATTTTCTGCGGACTCCTTTCGAACAGAGAATAATAATCTATCTTAAACACCGCAACATATTTTATTCCAAAATTCTGATCGAGTAACAATGGTTCGCTTCAGATTCAGTAACAAGAGAGACATCGCCTATCACTAGTTCAATTTATAGCCCAGACCCAATGCTCTTATCTCCTCTATCAACTGAGAATCTACATCCACCTTATGCTCGGGCAAATCAAAGTCCACCATCAGGTCTTCCCTCTCATGCATGACTTGCAGTTTCAGCGCATGATTGCCTTCGTGATTGTCACAGATTTCCCTGAATGCTACAATAAATTCCTGATTGATTCTATCTAGAGGCACTCTAATCGTCAGGGACTTAGTCAGGTCTTGGCTGAGAGAAGCCATCAGCCTGATATCATTGATGGTAAAGAAATGTCTGTCTCCAGAATAGCCTTTCTTCCAGATGCCTTCCATGTAGATAACATTACCCGTTACCAACAAGTCTTTGAACCTCAAATATTCTTCTCTATAGACACCAAACTCAAAACTGCCTGTATAATCCTGCATGGTCAGTCTGGCATATCCCATATTGTTTTTCTGAGAGATGCCATGCATACAACTAGATATAATACCACCAAGCTTGATGGTCTTTCCTTTGATCTGATTAGCATATTCCAGACCGAAGGTGATGTAGTTTTCCAGCTCCATTCTGTATTCATCCAGCGGATGGCCACTGATGTAAATACCAGAAACTTCCTTTTCTTTTTCGAGCCTATAATTCTTTAGCCATTCTGTTGCTAGTGGCGGCTTGGGTTCATTGAGCATCTGATCGCTCATGTCTCCGAAGAGCGATACTTGCGCAGAGTCTTTCTGATTCTGATAGGCAGAACCAAATTTCGTGGCATGTTCTATGAAGGTATCATACTTCTCAGAAGGAGAGAAATATTGTGATCTCTTCAGACCAAAGAGGTCAAAGCCCCCGGCATAAGCCAGACTTTCTAGAGACTTCTTATTGATAGATCTGAGACTGACTCTTTTTACCAGATCTACCAGATTGACAAAAGGACCATTCTCTCTTTCTCTGATAAGTTCTTCTGAAGGACCGACTCCCATGCCCTTTAGCGCAGACAGCCCAAAGCGAATCTCCCCTTTCTGACTCACCGTAAAATTGATCCCACTAAGATTGACATCGGGACCAAAAACAGGAACCTTCATACGCTTGCATTCTCGCAAGAAGAAATTGAGCTTGGAGGTATCTGACTTATTGTGATTAAGTACAGCCGTCATAAATTCTGCAGGATAATGCGTCTTAAGATAAGCCGTCTGAAAAGCGATAAAAGCATAGCAGGTAGAGTGAGACTTGTTGAAGGCATACGAAGCAAATTTCTCCCAGTCCTTCCATATTTTTTCTATCACTTTTTCTGGATGCCCATTGGTCTGGCAGCCTTCTAAAAACTTAGGCCACATCTCGTCTATCAGCTTCCGCTTTTTCTTACCCATGGCTTTACGTAAGGCATCAGCCTGACCTTTGGAGAAGCCTGCAAGTTTTTGTGACAGCAACATGACCTGCTCCTGATATACTGTAATACCATAAGTTTCTTCCAGATACTCCTCCATATCAGGGAGGTCGTAGCTGATCTTTTGCTTACCATGCTTCCGTGCAACAAAATCAGGAATGTACTGCATCGGACCTGGTCGGTACAAGGCATTCATCGCAATAAGATCTTCAAACTTATTAGGTTTCAGATCTATGAGGTGCTTCTGCATACCTCCGGACTCATATTGGAATATGCCGATGGTCTCCCCTCTTTGGAACAGCTTGTAAGTCTCCTGATCTTCCAGAGGAAAATTATCCAAATCTAGTTCTATCTGTTTATTCTCTTTTACAAAGCGGACGGCATCACGTAAGATTGTCAGCGTCTTCAGACCCAGAAAATCCATCTTGAGCAGCCCTGCGTCTTCTGCTACACTGTTATCAAACTGGCTGACTAAGAGGTCAGAATCTTTGGCAGTTTTTACAGGAACATAATTGGTAATATCATCCGGCGTTATGATAACACCACAAGCATGAATACCGGTATTTCTTATAGACCCTTCCAGTCTTTTTGCCGAGCGGATCATCTCACCGATATCATCCTTTTTCTCAGCCATTTTTCTAAACTGGTAGGCTCTGTCTATGTCCTCCTTGTTCATGGCTTCCTTCAGCTTAGAACTGATGTCGCCGTCTGCGAGGACGCCTTTCAGACTAGCTCCGAGCTGCTGAGGGAAAGCCTTTGCGACTCTGTCTACTTCGCCCAGTGGTACTTGCATAACCCTGCCGACATCTCTGAG
>CAZKXO010000132.1:0-9284 GCA_964556525.1 uncultured Saprospiraceae bacterium | reverse complement strand
TACCTAGATAATACCTGATACCATCCGTCCTAAAAAATGAACACCGACACCTTTCTCACAACGCTAAGCACATCCCTTGATTTGCAAGTATGCCTAATCACTTCCTGCCGAGAGGCCTTTATCTTGTTTCCATTTGTCCATCACGTTCTGGTTTCAGCAACCTTTTTGGTCATCTGAGTCTTAGATCAGTCCAAACTTTCACAAGTCTCTCATCTCAAACACAGCATTGTCTACTCATTTTCATCCAAAATCCTTATCTTACAACTGTATCCAATAGACATTCAGGGCACACGACATGAAGAAACAACTATATCTTTTAGTACTTTTTCTTTGTCTGCTTAGTTCTTGTAGTCACTTGAGTTTGTACCAAGATGCAAAGACCATAGGAAAGGGGAATTTTACAGCTGGGGGCACTTTATTGTTACAAGGCAAATCTGATTCTGAAGAAGTAGTAGATGATATATATCCAGATCCTTCAATCTTTACCGCCTATGGCCTCACAAACAATTTTGATATTCAATTTAAACTTGGATTGGTCAACCTTGCGCTGATTCCCAAGTTTCAGATTCTGGGTAATCAAGACTCTAAGTTTGCACTTGCACTCAATCCTGCCATAGGTATAGGACATGATTTACGCTTTGATGGTGATGGGTCAACTACACAAGTAAACTACTCTACCATTCTTTCTTATCACCCTACCAAAGTATTCTCCATTTTTGTCGAACCGCAATACATTACAGCGTATATGGAGACTAATGAATTTTTACGTGGTGGCAATTTTGGTATTTTTATAAGAACGGATAGCCCTATTGATCTTTCTTTTGGTGGCAGCCTCTTCCAAGAGCAGCTTAGTGGAAAGTTCATCTACCAATTTGGGGTTGGTTTTAGATGCATGCGGCCGTTTAGGAAGCAACCCTAACTACTGATAACAGTGTTATCTTCCAGCCAGTACTACTCGATTATCTATTTCCAATCGTCTTAATTACTCAAAGGAAGTATCAACTTATCGAAATTGGCCACTAATTCATGATTCTTCTAAATACTTATAGCTATTTTGTTTAGTGTAAGCTACAGGTCGAGGACCTGTACTAAACTTGCAATAATCATATACTATCAGACAACTTAACTAAGCAGATGATATCACTGATTTCCAAAAAATTATTAGCGATCGCTATAGGCATTGTATTGCTGGCTTCCGCTTGTAAATCCTTTGTAAATAGTTATAATTTTAAACAGAACTATAAATCAGTCAACGAAGTGTTGCACCATCAGGACAGTGTAACCGTTGCTACTTTTCTGAAAGCTCACATGAAAAATGGTGATGTGTATATAATAAAAGACTTATGGGAACTAGATGCTGAGGAAGAGAAGATTATCGCCGAGTCCAGTCATTATGATTTCCAAAGAGAGATTAAAAGCAAAGGCATAGCTTCCATTCCTATAGACGAGGTTGCAATCTTTGAAACCAATGCTCCTATTAAAAGTAACGAAGTCAAAAGAGTTGATCAATTGACGGTCCTGACTGCTGTAGACGCCTTGCTGGGCATATTGTGTCTTTCGATACCAAAGGCTTGTTTTGGCTCTTGTCCAACTTTCTACTTGGATGATACTAACGACTTTCATTTTGCTGAGGCAGAAGGCTTCTCTAACGCTATAGCCCCTTCACTAGAATATACAGATATAGATGCCTTGCAGACTAGATATATAGATGAGCAGCCGCTTTCACTAACGATGAAAAACGAAGCACTAGAAACACATTGTGTCAAAAAAGCTAATCTTTTGGCTTATCCTATTAATAAAGGCGAACGTGTATATCAGTCTACCCATGATCGATTCTATCTGAGTAATCAGAGCTATGCGCCAAAATCAGCTACAGGACCAGAAGGAGATCTCTTAGCGACGATTATAGATAATGATAAAAACGAAAGATTCAGCCCCTCGGATACGAACAATCTGTCTAGTAAAGAAGAATTGATTATAGACTTTGATCAGGTGGCCAACGACTCAGAGCTTGGACTCTCTATAGCTTTTAGACAGAGCATGATGACGACCTACTTCATTTACAGTGCTATGGGTTACATGGGAGATGAAGTAGGAGACATGTTTGCCAAGTTAGAGAGAAATAAAGAGGCCGCAGACAAGCTCAACAATGGTATCAAAGCAGAACTCGGAGAAATAGATATTTTCACCTGGGATGAGGTTGAAGAAGCATGGAAGTTCGAGAATGGCTTTTACGAAACTGGGCCTATCGCTATAAATAAAGAAATAATAAAACTCAAGTGCTATGCAAAAGATGGCCAGCTAAAAGTCAAAATCGTGCTGAATAAAGGACTCTGGCGTATAGATCAAATTTCTCTAGTCAATCTTGTCAAAGAAGTTCAACCGATAGAAATACTAGCTCATGAACTTGTCAAAAATTCAATGAAGGAGAATAAACTTTTAGATGAACTCCGCTCTGAAGACAATTATGTCATCTCCATGCCTGGCGATGAATTTACTTTCAAATACAAATTTCCGGAGTCAGAAAAAGACTATGAGCTTTTCTTGAAATCAAGGGGTTATTATTTAGAGTGGATGCGCTCTAATTGGATAAAAGACAAAAATCTGATAAAGCTCTGGCAGATGATAGAGCAACCCAAGAAATACTTAAAATCTGAAGCTCAGAATTACAAGCTCTACGAGGCAGAAATGGAAGAACAGTTTTGGAATTCAAAAATAGACACAGACAACTTTAGTTATGAAACAGAATAATCTTCTTGTGCTTCTCATTCTTATCCTTTGCTGTAGCAGTTGCAAAAGACAGGATCTTTTTCTACCTCTCTATAATGATATTAATTCTAGCCCATATGGATCTTTGGCGGTATTGAAATGCAAGGGTGGCCAAAAGTATAAAGGTGAATTGATAGCTCAGGCAGATGGTATGGTGTATTTGCTTTCTGTATCCAATCCCAATAGACTCATTACAGTACCTATAAGTGTTATTTCAGAGTATAATCTAAAATTTGCTAGGTCAAAGAGGTACTACAAAAAATGGATGAAGCTAGGTTATATTTCATTGTCGCACGGGTGGTTTAGTGTCATAACCATCATTCCTAACTTAATTGTTCCTAGTTCACTGAACAGGGCAGAAAAGAGGGAGTATAGTATAAAACATTCTATGGAAGATCCTCTACTTATGGATGTCGATCATCCAGAACTCATCAATAGATTCTGTCGTTTCCCACAAGGAGTGCCTATAGGTATAGACCTTCTTAATATAAAGCCGATCGAATAAGCCAAAAACAAGGGATTGCAAATGTTGTATCCAAACAAAGTCCAACATTTAGATCAAACTTGTGAACATCAAAATAGTCGAGGTTAATTATAATAGGCCTCCAAAATGAGTAAGAAAGATTAACTGCTACCTTATCCTATAAAAACCTATTTTTGTCCTGAGAATTTTAATCTTGGAGAATGAAAGGGCTATAGCGGTCGTTTCAGTATAGATTTGACAGATATATATGCAGTTTTTATCCCCTTCACTTTTATGGGTGCTATTGGCTCTTGCCATTCCTATCATCATTCACTTGTTCCACTTCAGAAGATTCAAAAAAGTTTACTTTACGAATGTTAAATTCCTAAAGGAGATTAAAGAGGAGAAGAGTACTCGGAATAAGGTACGGAATCTATTGGTACTGCTATCTAGGCTGGCAGTATTGGCATTTTTAGTCTTTGCCTTTGCACAACCTTTCCTATCTAAGAATGACACTGCTAAGACAGGCAAAAACTATGTAAGCATCTTCATAGATAATTCCAATAGTATGATGGCAGCCTCAGAAGATGTGCCATTACTCGACAAAGTCAAAAAGAAGGCTGAACAAATCGTACAAGCTTATGGACCTTCAGACCAGTTTCAGGTCATCTCTCATGAAATGAAAGGCGCACAGCAACGATGGCTGAGTCAGGAGAACGCTATTGCTGCTATCGATGACATATCTGTCAATCCTAAAGTGACTTTATTATCAAAGGTCTTATTCAAACAGAAACAAGCGGCACCCAATGAAGGCAACCATCTGAGTTATATCCTTTCTGACTTCCAGCGATCTATAACCGACATGACCTTGGAAGGTGACACAACCATGGAGATAAACTTACTTCCTTTCCAGGCAGTAAAAGAAAACAATGTCGCCATAGACAGTGCTTGGTTCGAAGCAGTAGTGCCTTCTATCAACCAAAACAATAAGCTCTACATCAGAGTCAAAAACCACAGCCCAGAGAAAAAGGAGGATGTTCGTCTGAGTATAGAGCACAATGGACAGACCAGACCTGAAGGCACAATGAATATACCAGCCAACAGCAGCATCATAGACACAGTGAATCTTTTGGTTACCACACCTGGTTGGCAGGAGATGAAGATTAAAATCGATGACTACCCTATCCAGTTTGATGATAATTACTTTATCAATTTCAATGTCAAGGAACAAGTCAAAGTGCTTTCTATCCACGAGCTGAATCCTAATAGATATATGACGGCCCTATTTAAAGGGATGAGTCAATTTGCTCTAACAAATAGCAGGGTCTCTAATCTGCAGTATGATGAGTTTAAGAACCACGACTTGATTATTTTATCAGATATCAAAAAGATAAGTACAGGTCTGACTTCTGAACTAAAGACTTACGCTGAAAACGGAGGCAATATTTTAGTCTTTCCTTCTGCAGACAGCGACCTTACTAGCTACAATGATTTACTTAGCAGGCTCAATAGTAATACCATAACTGCTTGGTCCAAAGAAGAAAGAAAAGTGCACAAAATAAATACAGCTGAATTTGTGTTCAGTAATGTATACCAGTCTACTGGCAACAACCTGAAACTACCTGCAACCAAGGGTAATTTTGAGTTTACAAACTTCAGTGCAAGAGGAGGCGAATATCTGCTACAGTACAGAGACGGGCAAAACTATATCAGTAAGTATAATCTTGGCAAAGGAAAAGTCTACATCAGTGCGGCACCACTAGACAAGACCTATAACGACCTTACCATAAATGCAGAAATTTTTGTACCCCTGCTGTACAAGGTTGCATTCTCAACCAGTCAAAACGAAAAACTGGGTTACACAATAGGAAAGGACAACATGACTGAGGTCAATTCTAATAGTGGTGGGAGTGACATTATCTATAAGGTAAAAGGTGAACAAGAATTTATTCCTGGTCAGACCAACCAAGGCAAAAGCACCAGAATAACGTTCAATAATATGGTGAAAGAATCAGGCTTCTACAATCTGACCTTGCAAGATGAGATAGTCAAAGGACTAGCTTTCAACTATGACAGAGTAGAATCCAATCTGGATCATCTCACAAAGGCAGAACTGAATAACAAATATGGTGCACAAGCCAATATCATGGACAACACCTTGAATGCTGATCTTACCTCAGTAATAAAAGAGAAAGATCAAGGCGTTACCCTTTGGAGATGGTGTCTTATTTTAGCGCTCATATTTTTAGCTATAGAAACCTTGTTATTAAGATTCTGGAAATTATAATCTATGTCTATCTTGGTAAAAAACGCAACCATCATCTATCCAGGTCATGAGTTGCACAACACAAAAAAAGATCTGCTTATCAATAATGGCCTTATTGAAAAAATCGCCAATAGAATAACAGCAGCCAAGGCCAAAGTCATAGAATCAAAGCAACTCCATGTCTCACCAGGATGGATGGATATCGGTGCAGCCAGTGGGGAACCAGGTTATGAGCACAGAGAGACTTTGGTGACGCTGTCAGAATGTGCGGCTTCAGGTGGTTACACCAAGCTTGCTATCTTTCCCAATACCCAACCAGTAATAGACAATAAATCTGCTGTAAAATATATCATCAATAACACTGAAGATGAGTTGGTCGATTTCCATCCTATCGGTGCTATAAGCAAATCAGGAGATGGAAAGGAAATTACTGAGATGATAGACATGAAAGCCAACGGAGCTGTTGCCTTTTCAGATGGCTTATCCTCTATAAATTCTAGTGGCCTTATGATGAGAGCTCTGGATTATGCAAAAGGTATAGACGCCGTTATCATACACCACCCTGAGGACAAAAGCCTCTCTAATGGCAATCAGATTCACGAAGGACTGGTCAGTATAGAACTCGGACTAAAAGGCAATCCCAACATCTCAGAAATACTGACCCTGGAAAGAGATATCCAGCTAACCAAATATACCAACTCCAAGTTGCTCGCCTATAATATCTCTACTAAAGAAGCCGTTCCGAAGCTAAAGGGCTTGGCCAAAGAAAACATCTATTCGTCTGTAAGTTATCTGAATTTGTGCCGTACTGATGAAGCGTTGTACACTTTCGATACTAATCTTAAGGCTATTCCTCCTGTCCGGTCAAAGAAGGATCAAGAAGCCTTGATAGCAGGAGTAAACAAAGCGACCATCCAGATTATCACCTCCAATCATCAGCCGCTGGAGGAAGAGGTAAAGAAAATGGAATACGTTTATGCGAAGGCTGGAACAACTGGTTTGCAAACTTGTTATAGCGCCATAAATACTTTTGCCAAAGATATTGCGGCTGATAAAATTGTGAACTGTCTTGCTGTCAATCCTAGAAAAATATTAGGCTTAGAAGCTGTGAAATTAAAAAAAGGTGCTAAAGCAGAAATCACCTTATTTGACCCTGAGTCAGAATGGACTCTAGGAGATAAAACCAATACTTCTAAATCAAAAAATTCTCCTTTCTGGAATCAAACTTTAACGGGAAAGGTTATAGGAATGATTAATGGTAAAAAGTCATTTTTCAATCGATACTAAGACTACAATAAAGATTATGAGATTAATATTAAGCTGTGTTATAGTTTTTCTTCTGTGTTCTTCTTTTAATAACGAACCCTCATTAAAATTGGGCCTACTGAAGTATAGTGGTGGTGGAGACTGGTATGCTAATCCTACTGCTCTTCCCAATCTAGCTGCTTTTTGCAATGATCAGTTGGGCACCAACTTGGATGTAAATTATGCAACAGTAGAAGTAGGTAGTATAGAATTATACAACTATCCTTTCTTCCATATGACAGGACATGGCAATGTGGTATTCTCTGACGCAGAAGCAGAAAACTTACGCAACTATCTTATAGCAGGTGGCTTTCTGCACATAGATGACAATTATGGGATGGATCCGTTTGTAAGACCGGCAATGAAAAAAGTGTTTCCAGAGTTGGAGTTCAAAGAATTGCCTTTTGATCATCCTATATACAAAACAGCTTTCCCCTTCGACAATGGTCTGCCGAAGATACACAAGCATGATGATAAGCCAGCTCAAGGTTTTGGGCTTATTTGGGAAGGTCGTTTGGTTTGTTATTATAGCTACGAAACTGATTTAGGTGATGGCTGGGAAGATCAGGTTGTACATAAGAACCCACAAGAAAAAAGAATCATGTCTTTGCGTATGGGAGCCAATATTGTAAAGTTCGCCTTTGAGGCGGAGTAATAGTTTTTGCTTCTAGCTAAATCATTGTGACTATAAGCTTGTCCCAGCACAGCCATATGTGTCACTACGAAGTGAATGAACCGAGCCATCAGGCGATTTTACCAATGGTTCTAACTTATGTGTGACAAACCTGTTAAATCATCAATTTTAAGTTTGGGACAGTACCTGAGAATCGGACTAGTTAAAATAAGTCCCTAAACAATTTCAATTAGCCACAACATACCCGTTTAAAATCTAGGTGTCAGAAGTAAAAAATATGAAACGTGGACAATAAGTTTTACAACTCAGAAGGAAAGCTACTTATATATCAAAATGATGCAGAGCCTATTGACTTATCAAGTTATCCTAATGGGTGTTACATTATGAGGATTAACACAGAACAAGGGTTGGTCTCAAAGAAAATAATAAAACTATGATCCTAGTTAAAATAAAAAAAAGGGCTAGCAATCGTGATCGACAGCTAGCCCTTTTCTGTTTTTTCTCTTAGTTATGCCCCAGCATATACTCTCACCACCCTCTCCATCAGATACTTTCTGTAGTTAAGCGCATAGTTTCTCATGGATTCCAATTGCTCTGGTGTAAAACGTTCTACTTCTTCCCCGTAAGACATATGATTCTTTGCTTCCTCCGTAGTATTCTTTATACCCAGTTGGTGCTTAGCAAAGGTGGTAATCTCCCATGGATGCTTCAGTCCGAAGAAGTGGCCCATTTCATGTACAAGAGTTTTGTTCTCCTCTAGTCCTTCATAAGCCATGAGAATTCTATCGAATCTAGGACTATTTGCAGAGTACGATTCTTGTCTTTGCTTAAGTAGTGGTGTGAAACCCATCAGTGCAGTAGACGTTCCATTTTCGCTGTAAGTATCGAAGAGGAAAACATTTATTGCACCTTTCTTCTCGATAGGTTTTACTATCGGTTCTATCACTTCATCCTTGCCTGTTTTAAATTCGCCATAGATATCTGGCAAGTAAGCATGATTAGGGTCCATAAACAGTTCATTGAACTTGAAGCTTATTTCGCCTTCAAATGCTTCATTGAGGTATTCTATATTCTCGAAAATTTTGACAGTAATCGAAGGGTCTACTTCCTCTCTGCCCATCATATAGACATTGACATTCATTACTGGAAACTCTTTGAAAACTTTGTTTGAGGGAGACTTATGATTCTCAACCTCAGAAATTACTGATCCACCCAAGATGGCAGTTAAAGTAAGAACAGTTATCCAATTTCTCATCACACGTAATTTTAAGATCGTTGCAAAATTTAGATAGAAATGCTAAAGTGGCTTATTGATCTTCTCCATGACCTTCGTCAAGGTCTTCTACTCAGTAGATAGCTGGTTGTAATTAGAACAAACGGCATTTTACTTGAAAATGTTGTTTTAATTCTGTTAAAGAACTAACTAGTCGAATATTTATAAAGGGTGATATTAAAATAAGAGGATTTTCTACGGTTTGAGGTGCTAAATAAAAAACAATAACGATGCCACGGAGCAATTAGATCTCGGTTGTGTAAGATACAAGGCAACATTTACCTTTTACTATATATAATCAGCTGACTTTCTGAATATTATACCTTACTAGAAAAGTACTTACGACTGGCTTCCATCACTTTTGGTGCAAGTAAAATTGTGCCTATCATAGTAGGAATAGCCATAACTGCAAAGGTTCCATCGATAATATTCAGTATAATATCTAAAGATAAAGTCGCCCCTGCTAGAATGCTCAATAGATATATATAATTATAGATATGCTTGTTTTCAGCTCCAAATAGGAAGGACATGCACTTAGAACCATAGTAAGAATAACTTAGTAATGATGAAATAC
>CAZKXO010000131.1:0-9300 GCA_964556525.1 uncultured Saprospiraceae bacterium | reverse complement strand
GGTACTTAGATGGATAGGCCCTTTCTTTATGATGGCAATATTTACCTGTTCTGCCTTTTTAGCTTTTCAAGGATCTTACTTTTTTAGAATCTTAATATTGCTGCAATTCGTATGGTATTTGGGTATTCCTATCTTAGATAAGTTGTTGGGTTTTCTGAAGATTCATTTCTCTGCAATTAGGAATATCAGCTATTTCAATTTGATGAATTATGCCCTATTTATAGGCTTTCTAAGAAGCTTGAGAGGTGTAAAGAGCGGAATCTGGCAACCTACAAAGAGAAACTAGGCTGAAGGTTTATAGATTTTTTTTCTTCTTTTATCGATTATGGCATAATTTCAGAACTGCAATTAGTTAATTATCGTTGCTACTTATAGAATATTAAACAGAATACATGTCAGACAACAATAAAGACAAAGGAAAAACAGCTCATGCTAATTCAGTAATCAAGAATCATATGATCTGGTCCATGGGGGCAGGCTTTATTCCTGTACCTGTAGCAGACCTCTTTGCAGTAGGTGCTATACAATTAGATATGATAAGACAATTGTGTAAGGTATATGAAGTAGATTTTAAAGAAACTGAAGGTAAAGCGGTTATTACTGCCTTAGCTGGGTCTGGTCTTGCAAGATTAGGGGCTAGAGCTGTAAAGTTTATTCCAGTTGTCGGAACCATGATAGGTGGTGTTACCTTGGCCGTTCTTTCAGGAGCTTCCACATATGCAATTGGTGAGGTATTCAAAACCCACTTTGAGAAAGGAGGAACCTTTTTGGATTTTGACCCAGAAAGATTAAAAAAGTTCTACGACGAAAAATTCGAGAAAGGCAAGCAGATGGCCAAAGAAATGGAGAAAAAGGAAAAGGTCAAGCATGATGTGGCTGAAGAAGTAGCAGATAAGATCACAGAGTCTACAGCAACAACTGCACCTCCGATAAAGGATTTTGTAAAGCAATTGGAATCCATAACACAGATGAAGCGGGATGGTCTTCTTACTGAAGAAGAATTCACCATTCTTAAGAAAAAGATCTTAGATGCTCAGAACGCCTAGCCAGAACTTATTCTTCTATAAGAACCCCCATTTTGCCCATTTGATAATCACGCATAGCTTCGAGGATTTCCGTTTGTGAGTTCATTACAAAGGGTCCTTGTTGGGCTAGTTTTTCATTGAGTGGTGCGCCTGATAGTATCAGTAACTGTGTATCTGGTCCAGTAGATATAGTGATTTCGTTTTCTATACCACTTTCAAAGACTATAAAGTCTTCTTTGGATACTATACCATAGCCGGATATAGTAAGTTCTCCCCGGATAACATAAAGTGCACAATTGAAGTTAGTAGGAATTATGAATGTATCAGTGCCCTCAGCTCCACTTTCACTCCAGATAATTAGCAACTCACTCTCTGTCTGTATTTTTCCACGATATCCTTGGTAACTGCCAGCTATTAGTTTGTTTGTGATGCCATTCGAAGACCAAGAAGGTATGTCTTTTTCTGGGAGATATTGATAGTGTGGGACTTTCATTTTGTTGGCTGCTGGAGTATTAATCCATAGCTGAATGATCTCTTGATTTCCTTGAGCATCTACAAGCGCTTGGGAAGGGCGCTCACTATGTATTATTCCTGCACCTGCATGCATCCATTGTACCTCACCCTTTTTTGCTATCTGATTGTTGCCTCTGCTGTCTTGATGGTGCAACTCGCCTTCTATGACAAAGGTTACCGGTGAGAAGCCGCGATGAGGATGCGGACCTATCCCTTGATGCTTAGCAGGGGCATCATTTCTAAATTTGAAATTTGCATGATGTATCAATAGAAATGGATCTACCTGTTCGACTTTCATCGTTGGTAGAGCTTGTTTCACGATAA
Organism: uncultured Saprospiraceae bacterium; assembly: GCA_964556525.1. Lineage (GTDB taxonomy): Bacteria > Bacteroidota > Bacteroidia > Chitinophagales > Saprospiraceae > RFSX01. The sequence goes on along the minus strand of CAZKXO010000131.1, from coordinate 7,438 downwards.
TACCACCCATATTTATAGGGGCTGAGGGTAATAAATATTTTACTTTCTTTTTCATTCTAGTTTTTAAATAAACTCTAAGTGGGATAGTTCATGAAATCCAATTACATAATACAGTTGGCTTCCTAGAAATTGCGACTTTTGCTTTATGAGGAAGAAGTTATCCATAGTTGGAGGAGGAACAGCAGCCTTATTCTTAGCAGCGTTTATAGATACTGCAATCTATGAAGTAACTATTTATGAGCAAAAGAAAAACTTGGGGAGGAAATTTCTTGTAGCTGGTGACGGTGGCTTTAATCTTACACATTCAGAAGACATGTATAAGCTCAAGTTGAGGTACAGACCATATGGTTGGTTGGACGCAGCGCTTTCTTCCTTTACAAATGAAGACATGAGAAAGTGGTTGGAATCAATTGGGGTACCCACTTTTATCGGCAGCAGTAAGCGTATTTTTCCAGAAAAGCAGATAAAACCCATTCAAGTACTACAGGCTATAATGAGAGAATTAGAATCCAAACGAGTACAATTTCGATATGGGATGACCTTAACAGGACTCACTGATACTGAGCTCATCTTCAATGATACAGAGCATATTAAGTCTCTTAATGTTTTTGCACTTGGTGGTGCAAGTTGGAAGGTGACCGGTTCTGATGGACTCTGGTCAAATATCTTTAATGATAGTGGTGTTCAGCTGATTCCTTTTCAGTCCCACAATTGTGCTTTTGGTGTTGATTGGTCTGAAAATTTTCTTGTTCGTTTTGAAGGTCAGCCTTTGAAAAATATTGCTCTTAGTCTAGCTGGGGAGACCCATAAAGGAGAACTTGTCATTACCAAATTTGGTCTCGAAGGAAGTGCTATTTATGCACTGAGCTCTGCTATTCAGAGTCTGTTAGCAAAAGACTCGGAAGCACAGGTGTTATTAGATCTCAAACCAACTTTAAGCTCTGAGACTATTTTAACCAAACTTAAAAGTTCCAGGTCAAACATGACTCAGTCTTTGCGTATGGATTTAAAACTTACTAAGGTCCAGATACAATTGGTTAAAGAAAGAACGACCAAGGAGCAATTCATTAATAGGAACTATATGGCTGAGTTCCTCAAAACTGTACCTATGATAATCACTTCTGCTGCACCTATAGATGAGGCTATTTCCAGTGCAGGGGGTATAGCTGTATCGGAACTAACAGATGATTTCGAATTAAAGAAGCGCCCAGGAAGCTACTGTATAGGAGAAATGATAAATTGGACAGCACCCACCGGCGGTTACTTGATCCAAGCTTGTGCAAGTATGGGAGTCTATCTTGCCAAGCGGCTTCATGCGTTAGCTTGATGTTAAAGCAGTGTGCACGACTGTATCTCTTTCGTAGATTGTCTAAATTGTTGTCAAAGCTATAATTATGAATTACAAGAGTCTTTTTACAACTTATATATTCTCGCTTTTTGCATTTGGGTTGATAGCACAACACAGTGCTGTCGGTACATGGATCACAAAAGATGATGAGACCGGAGAAGAAAAATCTTATGTAGAAATCTATGAGTCCAATGGACAATACTATGGAAAGGTAACTCAACTACTCCTTAAGGATCCTTCTACCGTATGTAAAGAATGCAAAGGAGATAAGAAAAACCAACTGGTAACTGGTATGGTCATCATAGAAGAAATGGAAGACAACGGTAAGTATCTATCAGGAGGTACTATTTTAGATCCGAATAATGGTAAGACCTATAAGTGTAAGATAACTGCGGAAGGTTCTAATACTTTGAAAGTTAGAGGATATATAGGAATAGAAGCTTTGGGCCGTAATCAAGTCTGGCGCAGAAAAATCTAGAATATTAGAAGGGTAGTCTGGCCTGAGCAATCACATTTTGATCTACAAATTCTCCTTTTAGAAATTTGAAATATCCTGCGATGCCAATCATTGCAGCATTATCTCTGCAATACTGGAAGGCAGGTATATACGCTTGCCATCCCAATTCTGCTGCTCTAGTTTTTAAGGCTGAACGTAACCCTGAGTTGGCAGAAACTCCACCAGCAATAGCTATTTCCTTTATGCCGGTTTGCATCACCGCTTGTTCTAATTTGTGCATCAGCATATCGATAACAGCAGCCTGTACAGAAGCGCAGATGTTATTTAGTTCTTTGGCTACAAAATCAGGCTGATTCTTTACTTGGGCCCTTAAGAAATATAGTATGGATGTTTTGAGTCCTGAAAAACTGAAATTTAGATCTCCAACTTTAGATCTTGTAAATGAGTAAATGGCCTCGCCTTGCTGCGCATGTTTATCTACGAGAGGACCAGCTGGATACGGCAAGCCAAGCATTTTACCAGCTTTATCAAAGGCTTCACCAGCTGCATCATCTATGGTCTCTCCAAGGATTTTCATCTCTAGTGGAGCTTTTACCCTAATTATCTGAGTATGTCCACCTGATACAGTAAGACATAGAAAAGGAAACTTAGGGAATGGTTCCTCGGCATAGTGGGCTAGAACATGCGCATGCATATGATGAACATCTATCATAGGTATGTCCAGGCTAAGGGCTAAAGACTTAGCGAAAGTAACTCCAACTATCAGGCTGCCTAGCAGCCCAGGACCCTTGGTAAATGCGACTGCATTGAGCATAGATTTATCTATACCAGCTTCTTTGAGAGCTGTGTCTACCACAGGAACTATGTGTAACTGATGTTCACGTGAGGCCAATTCTGGAACCACACCACCGTACTCTGCATGTGCAGTCTGTATAGAAACTATGTTGCTGAGCACCTTCCCATCACAGATTACTGCAGCTGAAGTATCATCACAGGAGGATTCTATAGCAAGAATGTAGTTTTTTTCTTCTCTCATCTGGGCACAAAATTAGGGTATTGTACACCACTTATGGTTTTAGGTGCATCATTTATGTTATGTACACTTTGTTCGAACCTTTTTTTCGTGCTATGATTGCTATTTTGGGAGTTCGATATTAAAATTGTTAATAAAATTTGCTTATTTCACAGTTGGTCTTTCATATAATGAAAACCAAGTAGTTAGTTAAAGACGAAACAAAAAAAATGAAGACAGTAATCACTCTTATCCTTGCACTTATCGTTCTAGGACTTACATATACACTTATTCTTAATATAAAGGAACCTATAGCCTTTCAGGAAGTTAAGAACGAAAGAAAGGCAGTTGTAGTAGATCAGCTGAAAAATATACGTACTGCTCAAGAGATTTATAGAGCAGTAACTGGTAAGTTTTCTAATAATTTCGACACCTTGGCTCATGTTATAAGAACAGATAGCATAAAAATAGTGACCATTTTTGGTGATAAAGATGATAAGAAGAGTACTGAAGAGTTCAGAGAAGTTATTACTTACAAAAGTGCTCTAGATTCCCTCAGATCAAAAGCATCATTTAATTTGGATTCTCTACGTTATGTCCCTTACACTGAAGGTAAAACTTTCGAAATAGCTGCAGACACTATGACTTATCAGTCCACTCTGGTTAATATCGTCGAGGTAGGAACTAGATGGAAGAACTTTATGGGTAAATATGCTTCTCCAAATTATTCTAAGTATGACAATTCATACGATCCGAATAGAATGCTAAAATTCGGTGACATGAGTGCACCTAATTTGGCCGGAAATTGGGAAAGATAGAACTAGCATTCGATCATATAACTGATACAAAAGAAATATCGGAACTGTCTGTAGTATTGTATGCAGACAGTTTTTTTTATGGACTTTGGGGAAGTGAGAACAATCTGCTCAAGACAGGGTATCACCCTTTGTATAATATAGACAGTGTTTCTGCTATTTGGGATTATTATTATGATCTAACTTCTTCTAATGTAATGTCTGCTCAGTTGCCTTTTGCGCATCTACCATCTGAGCTATACGAAGAGTCAGACTTCAATTTATATTTTAATGGGCTCTATAATCTGGACAGGATTCACAACAAGTCTCCGCAATCAGATGTGCTTGCCTATGAAGAGGTTACTACTCTGCACTACTTGGAAAACAAGACTTTGGAATTGATAAAGGATATGTCTCATACCAGTGTTGCACATATCTCGACTGCTATGGCCAATCACCTTTCAGATGCCAATTCTGATTTAATCTGTCACATAGCAAATCATAAGTTGCATGTCACGGTACAGGACGAAAATGGATTTAGATTCTACAATCAGTTTCATTGCAGCTACGAATCAGATTACTTCTACTACCTTATGCTTGTAGTAGACAAGTTCGGCTTTGACAGACATAATCAGGCGCTAAAAATAGGAGGGGATATACAAGAATTATCTTCTCTTTTCCAGCAGATAAAAAGTCATTTTCACCTCACTGAGCTTTTACCTCAAGTCATCAATTTCCGTCAGCCTAAGATTTCCAGTAATAGATACTGTGATCTATATCTATGTAAGACATGCGTATAATTGGCGGTCGCTTTAAAGGCCACAGATTTACACCTCCAGCTAAGAACTGGCCTACCAGACCCACTACAGACATTTCTAAAGAAGGCCTCTATAATATCTTAGCCAACAAGATAGATTTCGAAGAGATAAGATTTTTGGATTTGTTTGGAGGGACAGGTAACCATTGCTATGAATGTATCTCTAGAGGATGTCAAGATGCAACCTACGTAGATAAATTTCCTGGCTGTGTAGCTTTTGTAAAAACGATGGCGGAGAAGTTGGAGATAGAAGAGTATCTGGACATTAGAAAGATGAATGTCTTTACTTTTATCAAGAAGTGTGAAAAGCAATTCGATTATATTTTTGCTGGTCCTCCTTATCCACTTAGAAATATTCCTGAAATTCCTGATTTAATTTTAGAAAAGAACATGATTGCTGATAATGGTCTTCTGGTACTGGAACACAATCCCAATGTAGACATGAAAGGGCATCCCCATCTGATGGATCAACGAAACTATGGTCAGACAATTTTCAGTTTTTTCGGCTCGGAGCCGGTCGAGTAGAGTAAAGGTTGTGCAACTCATCAGAGGCTGATTTTCGTTATTTTCGCACTCTAATAAAAAAAATACGCAATGCTGACAAATTTGCAGCAAGTCATTAAGTCTGGAATTAAAGCTGTCTTTGACTATGAAGTCCCTGACAGTCAGATTATTGTAAGCCCAACGAAGAAGGAATTTGATGGAGAATATACTTTTGTTGTTTTTCCTCTTGTGAAGGCGCTCAAATCTAATCCAGCCGAGATTGCAGCTAAGTTAGGTGATCATCTAAAAGAAAATGCAGCCTCTATTGTAGATTACAATGTGGTCAAAGGATTCCTAAACCTCTCTCTGGATGATACCTATTGGTTAGAAATACTGAAGGAAGTAGGTTCCATATCACATGGACAACTACTTGCCAATGGACAAAAGTTTATGGTAGAATATGCTTCTCCTAATACAAACAAACCCTTACACCTGGGACACATAAGAAACATCTTACTCGGCTGGTCTATGGGACAGATTGCTGCTGCAAATGGCTATGAACTTATAAAAACACAAGTCATAAATGATCGTGGTATCGCAGTTTGCAAGTCTATGATTTCTTGGCAAAAATTTGGTAAGGGTGCAACACCAGTATCTACCAGTACCAAAGGGGATCATTTTGTAGGCGCCTACTATGTAAGGTTCGAACAGGAATTCCAAAAGGAGTATAGTGCTTGGCAAAACTCGACTGCAGGAGAAAAAGTGTTTTCAGAATTGGCCAAAGAAGGAGATTCTAAAGAAGTGTTTTTCAAAGGCTTCAAGAATAAATATTTCAATGAACACAGTGTCTTAGGGAGCGAAACTAAGGAGATGTTGCTGCGATGGGAAGCTGGTGACAAAGAGACTATAGATCTATGGAAAATGATGAATGGATGGGTCTATGATGGCTTTGATGCGACTTATGCAGCACTAGGTGTTGACTTTGACTATAACAATTACGAGTCAGAGACTTATCTGTTAGGGAAGGAGTTTGTTCAGCAAGGACTTGCTGATGGTACGTTCTACAGCAAGGAAGATGGTAGTGTATGGGCTGACCTGGAAGACGCGAAGATGGATCATAAAATTGTCCTACGTAGTGACGGTACATCTGTATATGTAACACAGGATTTAGGCACTGCGCATATGCGTTATGAGCAATATAAGATGGACCATTTGGTCTATGTTGTGGCAGATGAGCAAGATTATCACTTCAAGGTCTTATTTGAAATACTAAAAAGACTTGGAGAGCCATATGCTGAGAATTTACATCACCTCTCTTACGGTATGGTAGATTTACCTACTGGAAAAATGAAATCTAGAGAGGGCACCGTAGTGGATGCTGATGACCTTGTTGCTGAAGTGATCGCTGAAGCCAAGAGTTCAGCTGCTCAAAGAGGCGGTATAGAAGGACTTTCTAAGGAAGAGCAAGATGAAATCTTTAGAAAAGTTGGTTTGGCTGCTTTGAAATATTTCATAATAAAGGTCAATCCTAAGAAACGTATGACCTTTGATCCCAAGGAATCTGTAGATATGCAAGGTCAGACTGGACCTTATATACAGAATGCATTTGTTCGTATTCAGTCTGTTTTTAGAAATGCTGGTGGGAAGGAAACTGATTTTCCGGAACTATTGGCAGAGCCATTGCATGAGTTGGAGAAAGAGTTGCTTGTGCAGTTGATGGCCTATCCACAGATTGTCCAGGAAGCATTTAGCAAATATGATCCTAGTCATGTGGCAAATTACTGCTACAGCCTTGCAAAGACTTTTCACAAGTTTTACCACGAATGCCGTATCCTCGGAGCAGATCAAGCGTCTACAAAGAGTATAAGATTAATATTGAGTGACGCCGTAGGGCAGATCTTAGAAAAAGCAATGAAATTATTAGGCATAGAAATGCCAGCCTACATGTAAGAATTATGAGCGAAAAGACAGAGATAGAAAAAAAGAATTTTATTCAAGAGATCATTGAGAAAGATCTTGCCGAAGGGACACATAGTGGGAGAGTGCATATGCGATTCCCACCTGAGCCTAATGGCTACCTCCATGTTGGACATGCTAAAGCCATATGGATAAATTTCGAGACGGCTAAAAAATACGGCGGGAAAACAAATCTTAGATTCGATGATACCAATCCTGTTAAAGAGGATGTAGAATATGTAGAAGCAATAAAGCGAGATATCAATTGGCTTGGATATCAATGGGAAGGTGAGGCACTGTATACTTCAGATTATTTCGAGAAACTTTATCAGTACGCAGAAGATCTTATAAAAAAAGGTGCCGCCTACATCGACGAGCAATCTTCAGAAGATATTGCAGCTCAGAAAGGAACACCGACAAGGCCGGGACAAAATAGTCCATACAGAGATACCTCGACAGAGGAGAATCTGGAGAAATTTAGAGCTATGAGGGCTGGCAAGCACCCAGACGGCGCCATGGTGCTAAGAGCCAAAATTGACATGGCCGCACCTAATATGCTCATGCGAGATCC
>CAZKXO010000130.1:0-9341 GCA_964556525.1 uncultured Saprospiraceae bacterium | reverse complement strand
GTCTGTAGGGAATAAGCAAGGAATCTCTCACACCTAATTTAGAATCTTCTACATGGACCCATCTGTCCAGTGCTTGCTCCTTTATAAGTTCCATTACTTTATTTTTGCCAAACTGCTTTTTGAGCCTGATAAAAATCTCAACATCAAACAACCATCGCGTCATGAACGCTTGGTCATAAGCGACAGGTATAATTGCTTTCCGGAAAACCTTAGCTCCACACTGCGTATCTTCTATAGGCAACCCAAGTATGAGATAGATTATAGACTTGACGATATTAGAGAGTAGGTTGCGAAAAAAATCTCTTTTTATTTCTCCTCCCTTTCTTCTCGATCCATAGACCAGCTGAAGTTTGTTGTCTTCTTTTAGGGATTGCACCAGTTTTTTGAAATCTTCAAAATCAGTAGACAGGTCCGCATCTACAAATCCTATGTAGTCTATGTCAGACTTGTTGTAAAGATATCTTGCGCCCGATCTTACAGCTGATGCTTTACCTGCGTTCTGCTTGACATCTATGACGCTAATTCTCTCAGGGCATTGGCGCTGGATAATTTCCAGCACCAATAGTGTTTCGTCTTTGCTGCCATCATTGACAAAGCATAAATGATAGTCTTCTTCTGCCAGAATGAAATGAGTAAAGGCAGTTATGTTTAATCTATTTGCCTCGTTGTAGCAGGGGATTATGATTCCAGTTTTCATAGTTTCTGTTATTTTGGTTATAAATTCTATGACAAACTTAGGCCTGAATGAAGGTTCAGGTAGACATAAATCGTTGCCTTGTTGCTTGCCTTCGGCAGAAGGGACTTTAGTGTAGATGAATGGTTTTAGAGAGGCTTTCTGTCGAGAATAGGAACTGACAAGTAGTTGTCACATGCAGTTATAAAAACCAAATCTTTATCGTGCTAGCTAATATTTTGAAAAGGATACTACAGCAAATTGAGTCGTTCCATAAGAGCGGGTCGCTTTGACCTCGATACTGGTATGACATCCTTCTCTATAAGGATACTGTTGTCCTCTATGTCGATGATCTTTGTAAGATTTATGATGTAAGAGCGGTGTACCTTGAGGAAAGTATGTGTAGGGAGCTTCCCTTCTATTTTCTTTAGTGTCGTATGGACGGTGTAGTTCTTTTCTGTGGTCTTTATCTGTATGTAATCCCCTTTGGCCTCTATAAGGAGAATTTTTTCCATCTCTATCTTGATGAGTCGTCTGTCTATATTGACAAATAATTCTTCAGCAGTTGAGTGAGATTTAGTAACAATAGCGGCAGAAGCTGGGGCAGTGCCAACTGGGCCGGAGGCTGCTAACCTTTGGAGTTTCGCTATGGCTTTTGCCATTCGTTGTGGTGTTACAGGTTTCTGCAAGTAGTCTACGATAAAGTCGTACTCGTAAGCCCGTAGTGCATACTGTGCATCAGAAGTAATCATAATTATAAATGGCGGGTTCTTCAATGTCTGAATAAAGTCCATCCCAGAAAATGTCGGCATATGGATATCCAGAAAGATAAGATCCACCTCCTGCTGGTTGAGATATTTCAAGGCTTCCACTGCTGTGTCCATCGATTCCGTTAGCTGTATAGAAGGATGCGCCTTCAACAACTGCTCTATGACCATTCTGGAGGTAGCTTCATCATCTACAATTATGCACTTCATAGCTTATAAAGTTAGTACCTATTAGAGTAATCTCAAAGCTTGTACCAAGAGTGGTATCCAAATAATAGAAACTTAGCCGATAGTCGTCTATCTTCTATGGTTTTCCGTCTTTTTTTGGCTCAAACCTTCATTTCCAAAAACCCCACCAACTCCTCCAAATAATCCTCAAAGCCACCTTCCCCACTATTGTCTCCACTACGTAGCGCCTCTTCATACCCTACCGCATAAGCATAAGCAGAATGCATCTTCACCAGAGAAAACTTATGTTTTATCTTATGGACCAACTCAGCGGCCACTGTTAAGTCTTGTGCTGTTAGTGCTGCTTTTAATCCAGCAAGCTCGGTGGGCAACTCCTTTTGCATAACCGCTCTGAATTTTTCGACACAAGCTGCATCGTCCTGACAGATCATCTTTAGATGCACCCAACTCGCTTCTTTTGTCATTTCGATATTTTTAAATCAAAACTAAACTGGGTATACTCATCTACGCTACTCTCCAATCGGATCACTGACTGATGGGCATCTAAGATCTTTTTCACTATAGCTAGTCCTACGCCACTAGAGGAATGACTCTTTTCTGTGGTTTCAAATAATTTGAATACTTTGGCTTGCTGGCGATTTGAGATACCTTTTCCGTTATCCCATACAGTTATACCTGTTCTAGCTTGATCAGTCTTCTTATGAGAAATTCTGACCTGCCCCTTTTCCTTGTTGTTAAATTTTATGGCATTATCTATCAGATTCTGAAATACTTGGAAGAGCTTTATCTTGACACCATATACAGTGGGGAAATCGGGAGATATTTCTATTTCAATATTGGACTTGCCGATATATTGCTGACGGATTTCTGCTAGTAAGACATTGAGATCTACTGGCTCAAAGTACATTGCATCCTTGTCAGACTTACTGAAATTCAGAATTTCGATTATCATGTTGTCCATGCGTTCCAAGGTCGAAAATATCATATCGAAATATTCGGTGACCTGCGGGTCTTTGCCCTTTTCGGTCTTCTCCTTTATCCAAGTGTTTAAGGTATACAGATTCCGCAGCGGCGACTTTAGGTCATGGGAAATAACGTGGGCATACTCTTCCAGTTCTTGATTCTGAAGTTTGAGTTTTTGTAGTAATAACTCTCTGTCTGATTCCAGTTTTCTGATTTCTGTTACATCACGGAAAAGGGCCTGGAGAGCAACGACCGTCCCTTTGGCATCTTTTATAGCAGAGGCATTTATGAGAATCGTCTTTGCCATTTCTGAGGGGGTAACAATTCTAAGTTCAAAATTTGACAGTGCTTTGTTTTCGAGCAATATTTTGATACCTGAACTTAGATGTTCTTGTTGATCATTGGCAACAAGGGATTGAAGATTGAAACTGCCTGAAGGTTCCAACTCGAATATATCTTTGGCACTGTCATTCATCTTCAAGACAAAACCATCCAGATTGGCTATGACATAACCTTCTACGAGATTTTTGGCCAGATCCTGTAGCTCCTTTTCTTTGGTTGTAAAGTTCTGCTGAAGAATGAGATTCTTAGCATTGAGCTCTTGATTGAGTTGGTACAGCTCTGCGGATTTCTGCTCTAGAATTTTCTCCGCTGCCTTCCGCGCTGCTTTTTCCCTTCTTAAGGCACGTTCGTATATAGCCTTCTCATCACCCATGCAGCTTACTTAGCTAGCTTTGTTATGACAAACTTGACCTCGGTACCGTCTTCTTTGATAAGTTCTTTTACGACCTCAGCTTTGGTTTTGTAATACTTAAGACTACTATTCATCAGTCCTTGACCGAAACTGTGTAGGGCTCTACTCGAGGTATAGATCGTAACAAGTTTGTCTTGTGTTTTTTCTACTACTCTAAAAGTAGGGAGTTCCGCATCTTGATAAATTTTTCTTACTTCTACGTGTATGTGATTTTCTATTGAAGCTAGAAACTCTATCGGATCATCATACATATCCAACATAGAACTGTAACTTCTCTCTATCACACTAAAAAAATGTTCTCCATAGACAAGCAATAAATCATCCACATCTATATCTGTGTAAGAACTTAGATTGGTAACCAGACTCAGCATTTCTGCAAAGTCGTAGGTGCCTATTGCTGTGTATACCCCCTTAGAAGGCAAGTCTGCATTTTCTATGATTCGGTCTACCATTTCCAGACCAAACTTATCTTCTACCAACTCCAAAAATTCCGTAAATACTATCCCTTTCATATCTTAATTTATCCAATAATCTGATTAACCATCCAGTAATCCATCATTTTTTTTATCGTTTGTTCGTAGTCTTCGTACTTCAGTGGCTTTAGCAAGTAACCAGCTATCCCCAAGGCGTAACATTTTTTGAGATCCTGTGTATTGGCTGAGGTTGTAAGAATCACGATGGGTATATGTCTGAGCTCTTCGCTATTGTACATATAACTTAGAAACTCGATGCCGTTCATCTCAGGCATATTGAGATCCAGAAGTATGAGTTGGGGTCGCTGACCACTCTGCAAGTAATCCAGTCCTGCTTGCCCATTATCTTTGGTAACCAGCTCTACCTTATAACCTAAGTTATTCAGCACTCTTTCAAATTTCATTTTCTCTATGAGATCATCCTCTATAAGCAGGAGTTCGAAGTTCATTTAATGGAGTTTTGCAGCTTGATTCGTTTAATCTTCAATATATAGCAAATTTAAGACCTATAAGGCTATAGCTCAGCTATCTTAGGTCTACTAGACAATAACTGTCGGTCAATGGCAGTCAACTGTCGACGAATGGTAATACGACCTAATTCCGTCCTTAATCTAAGTCCTGATACTAGCAAATACTTTCCACTTATACTGCTGATTATTAGTGGCTTACAAGTATTGAACGGGCACTAAAAACAATTCATCTATCGATTCCAGCATCTCACCGAAGATTCTCAATCCAAGCTTGATTTCAAATCACCTTTGAGAAAAAATAAAGAGAGATGAATCAAGCAATTTTTACAACAAACCAAAATTTTACACCTCAACTGCCCAACTTAGGACACGTCCTTTTACTTATATTGTTTATGCTTTCCATCTGGAATGAATCTTACTCACAATGCAACTACGGCAATACAGCAGTCTACAATCAGTCCATATCGGCACTTTCTTATATCTGTTCTGAAGGCATAGCACATTTAAAAGATGATACAGAACATGGCCCAATAGATGATGAAGCAGCAAACACCGTCCTTCGAATCAATTCAGTCGAAATATGCGACAACAGAATAGATGATGATGGAGATGGACTGATAGATTGTCTGGACCCTGACTGTAGTGGAAACGAGACTTGCTGGGATTGTATCACCGAGTTTTATCAGGTGCACAGCAATGATTACTTAGTAGCTTTAGATCCGATGACTGGAACTTATACTAATCTAGGCAATATCACTGGCGCAGACCAGATCAATGGTGCCCAGTTCAATCAAATAGACGGACATGTATATGCGCCCATAATGAAAGATGGTGTACATCAGTTAGGTATGCTACTAGAGACAGGTGAGGTAAGAGAAACCGGACTCCTGCTTCCTGGATCAAGTATCTTCTATGTAGGATCCATAGCTTCTGATGGCACGATGTATGTGAGCAATGCTGGTGGCATCTACTCTATAGAACTGAATGCTCCCATCCTAGAGGCCGTGAGCACAGGAGTCTCTAATCCTGGTGTTGCCGATTTCGCATTGGATCTCACGAGAGAATTATTCTATGGAATTACTGGTGGGGCTAAGCTCAAAGTGTTTGACCCGACAACTTTAGTTGTAAATACTTACGATCTGGCTGGATCTATAAATACTGATTCGGGTGGCTATGGTGCGGCCTGGTCATCTAATGATGGTTCGTTCTTTGCTTACAACAACAGCTCAGGAAAAATCTACGCCGTAGATGTGCAGACACTTACAGCGACACAAGTACTGAATGGTACTGGCAACCTCTCTATCAATGATGGATTTAACTGTGTACTGGCACCACCACCTTTTGAGTCCAAATGTAACAATGGCATAGACGATGACGGTGATGGCCTTATAGACTGTGAGGATGGAGATTGCTTTACCAGTAACGAATGTACTCTAGAAATCTGTGACAATGGCATAGATGACGACGGCGACGGATGGATAGATTGTAGCGATACAGAATGTTTTAATCTGACTTTCTGTGTAGAAATTTGTGACAACGGCATAGATGATAATGGCGATGGCCTAGTAGACAGTGAGGACCCACAATGCAATACACCTCCTGGTGTTACTGGTGGTCTGGAATCTAATGGATCATTGGCAGACAGAATCTCTAAGAGAAATATCAAACTGATTATGGAAAATGACGAGGATGTGCAGATGAAACAAGAAGGGATTATTCCATTCACGCAAAGAATGAACAGAGGTGCCTTTGACCTTTCTAACTTTATTCCTCAAGAATTTTCGTCTGCTTTTATTTCTGAAAGTACTCCTGAGGATCTGATCGGAATTACCAATGCTGAAGATGTCGTCGCAGCAGATTATTACTTGGGCGACCAGAGGGTAGCCAGCATTCTGGCCATAGAGTCTAATGAAGTCTATGAGCATACTAAATACATTTGCGACAGACTAGGTGGCTCCAGACTTATAGACGTATCTCAACTCTTTCACAATGGAGGTCTCTTCTTATCTTATGAATTGCTCAATCCACAATCCAAAGTAGAATATGCCCTTAGTTTTTCCATGTACCATGATGACGTAGAAGGTTTTGTCATAGAAAATCACTGGAATCTGCATACATATCCGTCAGGCAAGGAATACTATAACTTTCAGATTTGGGCCAGCGATTATACGCAACTAATAGAACTGCTTACTGCGACTACTGATAAAATAAAAGAGACTGACAAAATAGGACAGATAAACAACTCCAAGCTACCAGGTGTATTTGTAACCCATGGACAGTACAAAAACGGCAACTTAAAATTGCAGATAAGAAATAAAATAGGCGCCAGAAAACTAAATTTCGATGCTATGGTAAGAAGAACCGAAACCAGTGACTGGGAAGAACTAGAACTAGATCTCTCACTCTATGGTACCGCATCGGAAATTATATCTGTACCTGTAGGCTACCTTTACGACTTTGGTTCATCGCTGAATTCTGAAAGTGCTATCAGCGATGAAATCTTTCTAGCGGATGGCAGGTGGACTGTAGATACTGAGTATGCAGGTGCGACTGTTAGTCATTATAATATCACCGCTCAGCAGGAGCTTGCTGAAGACAATACACATCAAGTAGAAAGAGGTATAGAACTGAAAGCCGAAATCACAGACTACCTGAATATCTATCGTGCACTCGATCCTAAATATCAGGCGGTAAATCTCAGTGAGTACAATGCTTTCAGCTTTAAGTCTAGTGGGACAGGACTTATCGATGTGACGCTGCTCAAAGAATCTATTGTAGAGTGGAAAGACCAGCCAAGAGTTCGTCTCAGAATAGAAGGTGACCAAACTCATCAGCTGTCCTACAGCCAGTTTGGAACCAATCAAACTAATAGCTGGGACGACCTTGTGATGATAGTATTTACAATTATGAACGAAAATGGCAGTAAACAAAGCTACGAGCTAGAACTGTCTGATCTAGCCTTTGGACAGCAAAGCACGACGAGTAACGAGGACCTAGAACAACTAGTTGTAACGCCATCTATCCATCCTAATCCTGTTACAGCTAGCGCCACTATCCGCTTTGAGTCTCCTGAGTTTGGCGAAGCCCAAATTATGATTTATGACAACTTAGGAAGGTTGGTAAAGAATAAGAACGTCTCTACAGTATCTGGTGTCAACACCATTACTATGAATCTCTCTCGTTGTGATTCCGGGCGATACTTGTTTAGAGTTGTGTCGGGCACTGGCAGCACCTTACTAGTAGATAATTTTGTGAAAATATAATAAGGATGTAACTGCACTTTCTCTCGGTCCATAGAATAAAGATGGGCTGGGAGTCTGTGCATTATTATGACTCAGCCCTCTTTTTCTTCAGATACTCAGCAACTGTGCTATGCCCTTTTCAATCGCCAGATCCTTTGCGGTCTGGTTTTCTTTATTTAATGCACCTTGCTTTGCACCATGCTGCAACAATAGTTCCGCAATTGCCAAATATCCTTTTCTCGCTGCCCAATGCAAGCAAGTATAACCCTCATGAGCAGTTTGGAAATTGACCTCTGCACCATGGCGAATTAAAATTTCCACATTTTCATGGTTTTCCATATAAACCTCATACATCAGCGGCGAAAAGTCTTCATAGCCGACACGATTGACCTCTGCACCTTGTGCAATTAAGTACCTGGTGACTTCAGGAGCTGCATTATGCAAAGCCAGCACATTGCCATCTCCATAAGCGTTAGGGTCAGCACCATACTCTATTAGCAATGTGACTGCAGCTAACGTATCGTTTACCATATTAAGTGGCAGGGTCTGGAAAGTTGTGCCATCGCCCCTATAGTGGATGATGCCTTGGTCGACAAGTTTGGGGTATTGCCCGAGTAACTGAGACATTACTGCGATGTCTCTTTCTTTTATGGCCAAGTCCCACTGGTCGTAGATGGATTTTCCTTTGTTAGACATAAGACAGATACATTCTGAAGTTGTAAAACTACAATGCCTTCACTTTCTCCGTCTCTATTCTCGATAACTCTTTTAATTCTGACCGCTCCCATAGTTTAGGCAAATCAGCCAATGGCGTACCTACAGCTGCTTTATAGTTGATATAATCCTGAAAGAGGATGCCCTCTATCCTTCTAGGATTATACGCCGATCTGAATCGGACACCGCCTCCATTCACTTTGTAATTATAGGCAAGAAAATCAATGAGCTTGGTAGTGTCATTTATCCAGTAGTAGTAAGTGTCTTCATAATCTTTTCCACCTCCTTCTTTATCAAAGGTGACTTCCAGTACTTGATAGGACTTATCCTTTATCTGAGTACTGCCTTTATGGCTAAGATTGACCGCGGGGTCATTCAGTTTGTGGGGTAAGGTCGCAAAGTAGATAACTGAATTCAGTCCTTGGCGACTACCGTTTCTTTGTTTCTCAGAAAGCTGAGTCTCTACACCATTCAGTCTTCTGGAAAAATCTGTATTTGTCATCTGGTCATTGTACGTTGCTCCACCGCTATCATAACTTACCGTATATTTATATGCACCCTTATCATTGTGAAAGGTGTAGGTCTTCTTCCTAAATACAAACGCATAATGTGCTGTTTCGTACTTGCTGCCGCCATGGGCTGCTATAGAGCTTTTCAGCAAGGCTACAGCTTCAGGGCTGCTTGCGGATGACTGGAGAATTAATTCTTTATTGGTATTGCAGGCAAATAGTAAAATGAAGGTAGTCAGCAGGAACAAGCATAATCTGAGCATTGGGTTTGTTTTAGAAAGATTAAAGTTACTTAGCTAATAACAGTTTAGTTTGGGGAAGGTTTATTAGAACCTTACTGTACCCACTAATTCCTACTTCAGAAACAGCTCCGCTGTCCTCGGATCTAATGACTTGTATCTGTTATCGTAGACTGAATCATTTAGTACTAATCATTTGTATACACATGCAACAACTAATTGGCAATGGTTTATCAAAATATGACAAGTTGCTGATTATCAGTATGTACAATTTGCCAAATATAGACAGACTTGTCTACTTATAATTATTTACATATCTTCGAGGTGTGAAGAGATCAGAAATAAAAG
>CAZKXO010000129.1:0-9473 GCA_964556525.1 uncultured Saprospiraceae bacterium | reverse complement strand
AATCTCTGCGGCTCCACAAAAGAATGTAACAAGATCCACGATCTGACAAAAAAATAGACCATCAACATGAGCTTACTCAATAATTGATGGTCTTTTTTGTTTCTGAACGAACAGAGAATTTTACATTTTAACCTCGAGAATGCACTAAATGGGGTATCTCTAATTACAACTTCACCACCTTCCTAACAAATGCTTCATCATTCGTTTCCACTCTGATATAGTATACTCCTGCAGCTAAAGTTCTTAGGTCAATTATAGAGCTCTTTGTCACAAACAGTTTCCGTGCCTCACTATCATAAAGCGTCGTTTCTTTAAGGCCTGCTTGCTCCACAGCTATTTGCACGAAATCTGAAGTGGGATTAGGCCAGATGAGTGGAGTAGAGCTGAGTTCTTCTTCAGTATCTACGACACCATTGATTTTGAAATCCACGACAGTTGGATAGTGGTCAGAAGCGAAGTTAGAGTAATATCTCTCTAGATTGTATTGCTGGAGTTCATCTTCACTGAGTCCATCTGTGTCAAATGAATAGGCATTCAATGCAGTAAGAGCAAAGTCTGAGTAGAACGTGTAATCCAGTCTTCCCTTAGCAAATCTACCGAAGGGGTTGAAGAAAGTATGTAAGGTATTGAAGCCAGTTGCAAAGGGCTTTAGGTCAGTGAGACCATCGTCGTCCCAGTCCAGCTGGAAGTCATCACCTGAGACTGCATTGTTGAAAATTCTTCCGTAGGTCAGCGCATCTACTTGGTTAGCATTGCCGACAAAATTTGCATCGCCAGTGATAACTATAGGCGTATTTTCCTTAAGTAAATAATTGGTAGTCCCATTTTTACTGTCTCTGATAAAGGCCAGGAGAGCATCTATCTCATCTTCCCTGTCGTCATCTCTTTCGCAGCAGGGGAGATGGATATTGACTATCATCACTTCCTGATTGTCTACTGTAACTACAAAGACACCGTTGCCAGCGATTTCTCTTTCAAAGATTATAGGAAACCTGGAGATGATAATATTGTCTGCACCTCTTTTGGAATTATACCAGGTCTGGGTCCTGTCCAGAGCGCCAAAGACATTAAGCAATCTATTCTGTGTCTGGGAGGCTGTGTTATCAAAGATTTCCTGAAAACAAATGATGTCTGGATCTATAGTTCTTAAGATTTGGCTGTATTCTGTTCTGGTTTCTGATTCGAATATTCTGTCAAAGCGGACATTGTAGCTGCACAACCTGAAATCTGTCTCAGCTGCTTTCTCCAGGGAGTATTTCGGTATTTCTGCCACTTCATCATTAGAAAGCGTATAGAGTATCGAACCATTGTCAGGCAAGTTGTCGCCACCGGGTTCAGAATTGAAAATGCCTATCTCTATCAGGTCGTCTATTTGGTATGCAGAATTATCGAACTGCCATCTTTTATTGATTTTGATTTCAAAAACACTGGAGCGGACAGTAGGAGAAACAACCAAGCCTATGTCATCATGGGACACTTCTACCAACTCTGTTTCTCTGAATCTACCACCTGTATCTCCAAGATTGTAGCTCAATATATTACCATTGTGGAAAATGCTTATGTTGATGCCTTCTTCTCCTTGAATAAGGATATCTTGATTTAATTCTATTTTGAGATACAAGGCCTCCTCGTCATCAGCTATTGCAAGACTGAGAATATCGAGACCGTTATTGTCATTGGCATCTTGGTAACTTGGGATATCAGAAGTCCATTCATCTACAGATTCATCCAATCTTATGACTTGTCCTGAAATAGTATTTGTAAGCAGGATACAAAGGAGAACAGTACATCTTAGCATAATGACTTCAGTATTAAAATGTAATCAAAGATAGGATTAATAGGATTCTATCTTTGTAAGGCTAAGAACAAAATCTCTATCTTTTTCTTGATTTAAGAAGGTAGGTAATATTTAGCTCGTGTATATTTCCAAGGAGAGCGGTGTGGCTTATAAAAGACGGATTGAAAGCATAGCTTACTTTAAATTGTTTTTTACTGTTAGTAAGGTATACTAGACCTACTTCTGTATGTATGATGCCTGCACTATTGGCTCCTGCACCTACCCAGAGATACTGGTTGAATCTGTATCTAACTAAGGCATCGATATTAAGAGGAATATTTTCTACACGTTTTATCCAAGTCGAGAATTCTAGGTATCTCTTGTCTTTCAGTATCTTATAATAAGAGCCTGTCAAATAAAAGTGTGGCACTTTTTGGATTTCAAAACGCTGACTTTCATTTCTAAAAGTAGGGTTCAGACTGAATATTTGTGGTACAGAAAAACCTACTTGTAGGTAATCATTATTTCTAAATTCATTGATGTAAGATAATCCTACTCCTAGATCTGGTGTAAATACAGCGGACCTACCTTCAAATAATAAAGGATCTATATCTATCTGTGATAATTCCCTCAAATCTACTGTATACTGGCTGATACCCAAGTTGAGTCCCAAGGAGAAACCGCCGAATCCTTGCTTTCTCGCATCTTTGGTTTTAAAGAACACAGCAACTCTGGTTCTAAGTTCAGTTGTATTGAATACACCTATTTTGTCACTGATGAGAAAACCTCCCAAGTTGATATTAGCGCCATCATGCTTGGTATTGCTCTTTTCATATCTAGCAATAAAAGTCCTTGGTCTATCTTGAATCTGAGACCATTGGTCACGATAGGAAACGCCTGCGCTAGTCTCGTAATCCAAATGATAACTATCGAAGTGGATATAGCTAGGATTAATGAGTCCTCCATACTCACTGTATTGAGTGAATATAGGCAACTGTTGGGCTGATAGGCTATAACCTAACCCAACTAGTAGGACTAATAGCAGGTATTTTATTGACTTTGACAACTATTTTTTCTTTGATATTCTTCGTGGTTTTGAAAATGAAAAAAGAGTGCCAATGTGTTAGCATTCTTTTTTCATTTCCATTTGTGACGGGCAACTTACATATTATCTAATAAGCGAGCGACTACCTATGACAGATTGCCCAGAGTCTAGGATGAGGTGATAGTAATAGACACCTTCTGGAAGAGGCTTGCTTGGATTTCCATCCAGATCACCAGTCCAATCATTTTTATAGTTTTCTGCACTATATACAATCTGGCCCCATCTATTTACAACATTGATCGTACTTCCTGCTATCTCTTGGTATTCAGAATATCCAATTACTACTAAGACATCATTATATCCATCTTGATTAGGCGTTAGCACTGCTTCATCATAGCCATCTCCCTTTGAAATAGTTGCTATAGCCGAAACACAAGAATCATTACAATCTAAGTTGCAGATCTCATAAGTGACAGTCGATATGCCTTCATAGTTCTCGTCTATTTCTACGACTAGTTTGAAATCTTCATTGAGGAAGGCATCAGTGACTTGTTCCATCTCTGTGATAGTTATATCAAAATCTCCTTGTTCGTTGACTATATCATTTTCTAGTATGTCTAGTATTAGTACTTTCTCTTTGTCCCTTTGAAACAAATCATCTACAGCTTCTGGGCTGGCAAAGAAACTCAGATTTATATACACGATACTATCACAACCATTTCTTGCTTGAAAGATGTGTTGTCCTGAAGCATTATCTATAGAATAGCTCGTGCCATAGACTTCGATTTCTTCATCAGAGCACAATTCATACTCTTCTACTGTAGGAGCGATTTCCACTGCGTCGGCAACTGATAATGCTACTTCGTAATTACATTCGAACTGAGGAGTATCCACAATCAAGGTATAGTCACCTACGGCTAGATTTCTTTCTGAAAGGAAAGCAGGGCCTCCATTTTTCACTTCTTGTATAACCTGTCCTTGACCATCCAGTAGGGTATAGTCATGAGAGAAGTTGAGAAGATTGGTCTCTACATTTATTTGACCTAATGGATCGCTACCGCAACCAGCATCCGTAACGTTTACTAAGTAGGCTATTTCTTTTACACTGACAGTTAGGATACTATCGCAACCTGTCTCTGTTACCATGTGCTCAGTCCCTTCTGTGTTGCTAGCATCATAAGTAGTTCCATTGATAACAATACTTTCATTCTGGCAGATGATTCTATTTACTTGAGTTACTGGTGCAACGTAGTTCTCAGCTCTTATTTCAAATTCTTCTACAATATTACATGCAAACTGACTTTCGGAAATTTCTATTCGGTAACTACCTGCAGCGAGCCCTTGATTACGGTTTGCTAATTCACTCACCTGAGTACCTTGGGTAACTATAGTGTTGTCGACATCGTACACGATGTAGTTATATTGGCCTGGTAAGGAAAACGTTACTTGGACAGCACCGTCAGTGCCTTGCTCACAAGTTGCGTTACGCGTCGTCAAGTTGTAATCTAGCCTGAGTAAGTTAGTTGTCATAACACTGTCACAACCTATTGCCGTGACTAAGTTTTCTTTTACCACTTGGGGTTCAAAATATTCTATGCCACCTATAGTTACGGAATTGCTTCCGCAGATATATAGGTCTTGCGTTTGATTTACTGGTGCGCAAGAGAAAGCGGCGCAGTTACAATCATCTTGTATCGTCTCTCCTTGGATATTTGGATCTGAAGAACAGTCTGCGCCTTTTTGGTTCAGACCAGCACAGAACCTGCTGAAGTCGCCTTCCCATGGTAATCGTGTATTATTGTCGAAGCTGTAATCACGATCGCATTTATCTCTCAAACTTTCAGGGAAACAACCACTTAAGTTATTATTACTCAGATTCAATATGTCCATAGATTCCACCATGCCATAAGTCTCTGGTATATTCCCATCTATCTTATTATTAGAAAGATTCATCTCAGTTAGTCCATTTAGTTCTGATATTAGAGACGGTAGAGGACCTATTATGTTATTGTTTTGAGCCCTGATAATTTCTATCGATACCAGTTGTGATATTGCCGATGGTAGTGGACCATTGAATTCATTGTTATTGATAATAAGCTCTTGCAGCTCATCTAGCTTTACAAGATCAGACGGCAGAGGTCCTATGAAATGATTTTGACTAAGATTTACGCTTATAAGGGATTCTAGATCTCCAAACTCTGCAGGAAGTGGTCCAATGAACTGATTACTGTTTGCCCAAAATTCTTCCAGATTTGTAAGATCGCACATTCTTGCTGGTAACGGACCTGTGAATTCATTAAGACCTATTCTCAATACTTTCAGGCTTGAACAATCCCCTAATTCTTCAGGGAGTACTTCTGAAAGTTTGTTGTTAGTAAGAATGAGTACTTCTAGTTCTTGCAGTTGGCCTATTGCACTCGGTAAAGGTCCAGTGAGATCATTTTCTGCCATATTAAAGCTTTCTAGGACTTGTAAATTACCGATGGAAGCTGGAAGCGGACCTGTCATCTCATTGTTGTTCAGTCTGACATTGATCAGGTTTGTTGCCTCACCTATAGTTGCAGGTAGTGGTCCAGTAAATCTGTTATTATCAAGGTATAAGTGTTCTAAGTTTTTCAGCTGACCTAATGAAGCTGGGAGTGGTCCAGTCATATCATTACCTGACAACATAAGGTCTGTTATATTAGACGCATTCCCAATATTAGCTGGTAAAGGACCTATGAGTTCATTACCCATTAAGTCCACTTCTAAAAGATTAGGTAGGTCAAAGATCCCCCTTGGTAATGGTCCTGTCATCCTATTGTTACCTAAGTAGAGGTGTTCTAAATTAGAAAGTTCACCCAGACGAGGACTTATATTTCCAGTCAGACCATTTCCAGCACCTAATGGAGAACAGCCACCTTGCCCATCTAGGTCAAGGCAGGTTACACAACCACTAGCATCTAAGGTAACACCAGCCCATTGCCACATAGGTGCAGTAAGATCCCACTTAAGGAACCAATTAGCGCCTCCCGCTTGGGTATGAAAATCTACTAAAGCTAATGAATCTCTCAATCTGTTTGAGACGACCTCTGCCTCCTTGATTTCATCAAGGTGAAGATCAGACACATTGAGGTTTTTTGAATTGGAATCATTTGTTGCAAAAAGCTGAAGGCATGATAAGCCCATAAAAATGACCCCTAATAGACGACTTGTAACTCCCATTTTAACTAATTCTATTAAGACTTATAAAGCTATAGCAATAACTATTCTTAGGCTTCTCAGGAGCTTTGGGTCGAGTTAAAAACTGTGACAGATATTTTACAAATGGGGTAAAGAGTTCTCATTCAATTCTTAAAATGTAAACCAGTTTACCAATATAGGAACATAAAAAAAGGGAGCGGTCATTGACAGCTCCCTTAAAATTATTTCATTTTATTCCTTTAGTCGAACACAATCTTAATAGACTGTAGTCCATCATCGAAGATGAGATTGGCTATATAAACGCCAGTCTGCAAATCTTTTCTGTCTATGGTATATTGACTAACATCTATGTTGTTATGTGTACTTACCAGTCTACCATTTAGATCTAAGATCTGTAGATGTCTTATCACTGCATCACCGACTCTGAAAGTTATCTGGTCAGAAGATGGATTAGGGAAAGTACTTACTTCGTGCTGTACTAGATCTTCTGCAGATAGAACACCTGTACATGCCAAGTTCAATGCAACACAAGCTCGAGGTAACATTAGATTCATTATAGTATCCATGTAAGTCCTTCCTTTCTCCGGTGACATGTCTCTATTGGTTGCTAGGCCATTGAGATGTAGGGTATCTGAATTGAAATCTGTTCCCAACATCATATTTGTTTGTTCAACGACAATATCTAAAGTTGCTTTATCCCACCAGTCCCATGGTGATCCTTCAGGGAAAGGTGTCTCAAATGCATAGAAATTATCTGCACCTAGAGGGATTTGCATACCTGCACTAAATGGCGAAACAAAAGTTCTTTCTTTCTGTGCATCTATTAGATCGCTGAGAGGGTCATAAAGCAAGCCATTAAGAGCATCATTATTACCATTGGCATTTGCTTGAGAAATTGCTGCCCAAGTTCCTGCTACGTTTACAACAAATTCGTCGGTCGTTGGTACAATTACTGGACCATCTGTAAATGGAGCGAAAATATCATTGGTTGCATGTACACCAGCAAACATAGGCTCTCTATCTTCTCCATCTAGCCATGTTCTATCGCCCAAAGCACCACCTAAGTTAAATGCAAAGTTAATGTCAGAACTGTAGCCTACGTGATTTGGAAGACAAATTGCTGCTGGAGCATCAGCAAATGGATTTCCTAGAATTAGCGTATCTATAAAAGGTAATGCTGTTTCTGTATCAATGAATTTGTCAATAACAATTTCTTCGTATTCGAAGAATGATCCTGCACCAAGGGCAAGATAGCCTCCTGTTCCAATACCTACAACACCTATATTATCAGGATCGATACCATAAGGGTTATTTTCCTCTGATACAGTTCTTCTCATGTTTCTGATACAAGTCCTTGTATCTTGTATGCCTCTATATGCTGCTTGGAGTAGTGTACCAGTTCTGACATTTTGATCTGGCGAGATAGGTAACCAGCCAGCTCTATATGTATATGCTACAGCCACGTAACCTCTTCTTGCTAATTCTGTACAGAGAAAAGTTACAGTACTATCCGATCTGGCACCTGTTACCTGCCCATTAATTAAAGGAGGTAGAAAACTACCTGTATGAGCAACTAACATAACAGGTCTTTCTACATTGTCATCACCTACAGGAAGATAAACATTCATCAATAAGTCCATTGGTGCAGGTGTTCCAGTAATGATAGAGATGTTATTTCCATAAACAATGTCCTGCTGAAGCTCAACCCCGAATTGAGGATCAAGAAATCTTTCTTGAGCACCTAATCCTATTGCTACCATTAGGAATAGAAAAGTGTAAATTCTTGTCATATTAAATATTTATTAGTCCAATTAATTAGTTATTTCTTTTGCCAATCATATGTCGCGCTGATATAAGCCATTCTTCCTATCCTAGGTCCTCCAAAGGTTTGGAAATTCAAAGTATTCAAAATATTTGAAGCACCTATCTTAATTGTCGTGCTGATAGACTTAATAGGGAAATTAATCTGAGCATCAATAAGATCATAGGTAGGAATGAAACCGGTAAACTGTGGGGAACCCTCAAAGATAAAACCTTTTATCCATTTGTAGTTAACATTAAATCCAAAAGGCGTATTTCCTATTTCTAAATCTCTTCCAGATATACTCACATTAAACTTATATTCTGGTGTATTGAAGGCAGGTATTATGGGGTCATCAGTTGCAGTATTCAGTCTGTTCCATGACAGATTTCCTTTGGCTAAGAAATACTTAGCAAAGTAGTAACTTAAGCCTACCGAATAACCTTGTGTTGTAACAATATCTGAAGCATTGGCAGATACTCTGAAGGCTTGGACAAAAGCAGGTATGGTACTTCCTTCTGGAATAAACTGGTCTATACCTAACTGAAACCCTATAAAGTCTGTGTATCGAGAAAAATAATAACTCATGTCTACAAAAAGGGCATCAAACAGGGTAGTTCTATACCCTAACTCAAAGGTTCTTACTTTTTCAGGACGGATGGGAGCTATATCAAAAAAATCAAGTGCATCCCTGCTTCCGGTGTTAAGAAAATCAACAAATGATTCTACTGTGACCAAATCATTTATTCCATTGAGATTACCTAGAAGGATTGCAGGCCCTACATTATAATTTAGATATTGGTCTACAAGTCTTGGGTTTCTGATTGCCGACGAAAATGATAATCTAAGGAAATTGTTTTCAGAAGGTGTCCATACTGCTGATGCAGCTGGGGAAACCAGATATTCGAAATTCTCATGTTTGTCCAATCTTATCGTTCCACTCAGCCTCAATTTATCGTCATACAATCCCAACGTCGAGCCTCCATAAACACCAAACTCATAGGTGTTGATATTTACTCCATTGGTGTCTAATAAGATGGACCCTCGCGAGTCAGGCAAGTAAAGTCTGCCACTTACTCCGAGTTTGACATCAAGGTCAGAAATATTGTCTCCTTCATAAAGGTCGTTAAGCTCCTTTTCTCCTTGTAAGTGTATCAAAGCAGATTTAGAAAAGAACCTCGTACCACCTTCGGAATTAGCCAACAAACTAGTTATCCTATCAAATTCTGCTTGGAATTCTGGTGTGCCTGGTTGGAGAAAGTCCGATGTTCCTACAACTTGATTTCCGACAAGTGTACTCTCAAGTGTCTCTTGATGCCATACTGTCAAGGAATCTCCTATTTGTGATAGAAAGTCATTCCTTGCTGCATTAAAGCCATCCGGGTCACCAGGAAATTGTGATATTCTAGGGAACCCTTCCAAGTTTTCTATTCTGTCTATTATATTGAGACTCCAGTAGTTAAGATATGCAGTATTCCATTCTGAGGCGTCCGCAGATGCATCTTGCAATTGTAAGGCTGTAAAGAACGGATCATAGGAATCACCTGCATTTTCATGAGTTGCATAGACTCTCAGGAAATAATTATTTGGTTTACTTAGTTCGGCAGAATGTTGAAAGAATCTTATGTTTCTTAGTGAGAATCTATTATCTCCCTGATAGACAGTTG
>CAZKXO010000128.1:0-9478 GCA_964556525.1 uncultured Saprospiraceae bacterium | reverse complement strand
TGCCAAAATTTAGGCGGTAATAAGTTGTCCAATGGTTATGAGTATACCATGCATACAAACAAACCTGGACCAAAACCAGTAGAAGGGGAAGTCGTAACCTTAGATTTTCAGCTGATAAGTGAGACTGGAGAGGTGCTGGATGACTCTAGAATGGTCAATGACAATACGCCATCTATTAAGATTCCTTCTGAGCTAACACCAGCTATGAGGAGAAACCCACTTCTAGCTTTGGTAAAGTATATGGCTGTAGGGGATAGTGCAACGGTAATAGTACCCGTAGACTCATTACCTAACCCACCAGATGATTTAAAACAAAACAAGTTTATCAATTATGTGGTTAAACTGAGAACCATAGAAGATGAAGCAACTTATAAAGAAAGAATACAACAAGAACAATTAGAAAATCGTGCAGCAGCAAAGTTTAAAGAAGAGGCTAAAAGAGATGAAATAAAGGAATACTTTGATACCTATATGGCAGGCGGCTATAAATCTACAACACGAACACTGGACAACGGACTTAAGATAGCCATCATTGAAGATTCTGATGGTCCTAAGGCTGTTAATGGTGATTTTGTAGCAGTGCAGTATTTTGGCTTCTTTAAAGATGGTGAAAGCTTTGATAATTCTTATAGAGCAGGAAGACCTTTTACTTTTAAAATTGGACAAGGTATGGCGATAAAAGGATGGGACCTTGGCATACCTGAAGTGCCAAGAGGTGCCAAAGCCATATTAGACATTCCTTATGAGCTTGGTTATGGTGAGAGAGGTAATCCTCCTGTAATACCTGCTCAGTCAGATTTAGTGTTCTTCATTACCGTAGAAAAAATAAATAATCAATAGAACCATCTGAAGGTACTCGTCTGAGTGACAAAGTTGGGACTAGATAAACCAGGGACAAAATGACCTTAGAGCAATACAAAGAATTGCATAGTCGTTTGGAGTCGTTAAGGAGCTTTCTTTGACGTCGATAACCGACTTCATGAAATAGAAGATAAAGAACAGCAGTCCGCAGATCCTGAGTTCTGGAACGACCCTAAGAAGGCCGAATTGGTAATGAAGGAAATCAAAATCAACAAACTTTGGGTCAATAAATTCAATAGTATTCAGGAGTCTATTGACGAACTGGAAGTCCTCTACGAATTTCAAAAAGAAGGCGAAGCAACAGAGGTTGAAGTCACTACACAATACCAAAAGAGCTTAGCTATTGTGGAAGATGTCGAGTTTAGATCTACACTTGACCAGGAAGAGGACGAATTATCCTGTCTTCTGGAAATCAATGCAGGCGCAGGAGGAACAGAGGCTTGTGACTGGGCTGAAATGCTCTACAGGATGTATCTGATGTACGGTGAAAAAACCGGTTATAAATTAAAAGAACTAAATAGAGTACACGGTGATGTCGCTGGCATAAAATCCGCAGAGATAGAAATTTCTGGAGAATATGCCTATGGCATGCTTAAAGGAGAAAATGGTGTGCATAGACTGGTCCGAGTCAGCCCTTTCAATGCACAAGGAAAGCGGATGACCTCTTTTGCTTCAGTATTTGTACATCCAGTTGTAGACAACAGAATAGAAATAAAAGTAGATCCTTCCGACCTAGAATGGGATACTTTCAGGGCAAGTGGTGCTGGTGGACAGCATGTCAATAAAACTGAATCAGCTGTAAGGTGCAGACATCTACCATCAGGAATCGTAGTAGAATGTCAGGCCGAAAGAAGTCAGCACATGAACAGGGAAAAGGCAATAGAGATGCTGAAGTCCCGACTTTATGAAAAGGCCCTAGAAGAAAAGCGAGCAGCAAAATCTGCAACCGAAGCTGGAAAGATGAAAAACGAATGGGGCTCCCAGATAAGATCCTATGTACTAGATGACCGAAGAGTAAAAGATCACAGAACAAATCACGAAAACAGAAACACGGATGCAGTACTAGCCGGTGACCTAGAAGGATTTTTAAAAGCATTCTTAATGTGGGACGGATCTAGATGAGTACAACCTTATGAGCAACATACCTACACCACAGACTCCTAAGCAAACTATAAAAGGCAAAGATGTCTTAGAGTATTTTACGACCCTCTTTAAAGAAATCTTAGACCTAGATCATGGCGTAGACAAAAGAGGAACTATAAATGAGGTGAAATCTAAGCAGTCTATGTCTGGCGCTAATGCTTGGATGCTGATGTGTAGTATTATGATTGCCTCCATTGGACTCAATCTTAATTCTCAGGCAGTAATTATAGGGGCCATGCTTATCTCACCACTTATGTCACCTATTTTAGGTATAGGTGTTTCTGTGGGAATAAATGACAAGGATGCTTTGTACAATGCACTTATGCATTTTTCTTCCGCCATTATAATCGCGCTGGTTTCTTCTACCCTATACTTTTGGATGACACCTCTTAATGAATTTACTGAGCAGATACAGGCGAGAACAGAGCCAACTTTTTTGGATGTGCTGATAGCCATCTTTGGTGGGATAGCCGGAATTGTGTCTATAGCTCGGAAAGATATATCTACTACTTTACCTGGTGTAGCCATTGCAACTGCATTGATGCCTCCACTTTGTGTGACAGGTTATGGACTAGCTAATGGATCACTGGATATAGCTTCTAAATCTTTCTATCTATTTTTTCTCAACTCCTTCTTTGTAGCATTTGCGACTTATGTAATCGTACGTTACTTGAGATTCCCGTATAAGAAGTATAGCTCCAAGCAAGAAAGAAGAAAGAATATAATGATAGTCAGTTTTGTCAGTCTGATTATGACTATTCCAAGTTTTATCATATTCAGAAACGTATTTAAGCAGTACAAACAAGAGCAGAAGGTAACTTCTTTTATCAATGAATACATAGGAAAGAACTCTATCTTTTTAGATGATCACCAATTGATTAGTCTGGATGATGGAAGCCAGAAACTTATTCTTAAAGTTTATGGAGATAGTATCAGCAAGCAAAAGTTGTCTTATTATCAGCAGGGACTGGCTAAGACTAATATGGAGAACACCACTATAGAGATTATTCCAACTTCCGAAATAAATCTGACCAAAGTACAACAAATAGAAAGTGAATTATCTGAAGTAGGTAATAGAATAAATAACCAAATAGAGAGCCTCCAAAGAGAAAGAGAAGAACGCCTCACGATGTTTTCTCAGCTGAACAGGCAGTCAGATATTCTAGGTCAGGATTCCAGTTACTTTAGAAAAGTATGTGCTGATATAAATGTGTTTATCCCTGAGATAGAAGAAATTAATGTAGCCATAGCCAATACGTCTGACTTCACTAGTACTACCAGAAACTTACCTCTTGTTGTTGCCAAATGGCCTAAATCCAAAGCTGCAGATCGTGAAAAACTCCGGCAATTTATCATTAGTAAATACAATCTGGATACGCTGAAACTGATGGTGGTGGAATAGTTCTATTCTACTAGTTCTATTAGCTTGTTGATAATTGCATCCATGTCAAATGGAGCTTCTTTGCTAAGCCCTGTTCTGACAACAACCAATTCTTTAGAAGGAATAACAATAACATTCTGTCCATTGTAACCACTAAACTTGTAACTGTCTTCTGGAGCTGAAGGATAGTCTTTATGATTTTTGTTAAGCCAAAATTGTGCACCATAATTTTGGTCAGCTGTACTTGGCTTTAGTGCCCAATCCATGTAGCTGGAGTCGATAAGTTGTTGTCCGTTCCACTTACCATGGTTAAGGCACAATAGTCCTAACTTGGCCCAATCTCTGGCCTTGGCATACATATATGAAGAGTAGATATAGTTGCCAGCTTCATCGGTTTCAATAGTCCCATGCTGTATCCCTAGTGGGCCAAATAGTTTTTGGTGAGGGTAGTCGAGATAATCCTGATAGTCTTCAAATTTGGTACGCATATATCCACTGATAAGATTGGTGGTGCCGCTGGAGTACTTCCATTCTTGACCGATGTCTTTTTTCAATGACTTCTTCATTACAAATGAGACCATGTCTTCTTCTAGAAATAACCCTTGGACAATATCACTAACGGTAGTATATTCCTCTTGCCAGCTCAGACCGCTATTCATCTTAAGCAAATTGGCTAATGAAATATTAGCTCTTTCGTCGTTTTCCCATCTTGGAAATAAGTTCTTTTCTAGAGTATCCAAAATCCCCTCTTGGATCATAATCCCAGCCACAAGACTGCAGATGCTTTTAGTCATGGACCAGCCTAGTATTTCTGTCTCACTATCGAAGTCTTGAGCATAGTATTCAGCTATTAATGAGTCTTTGTGTACCACAAGTAGTGCTGTTGTTTTCTTATCCCATTCTCCTTCAGAGTCCATTGCCAGTTTTCGTATATCATTGAGTTTCTCAGCATTGCTTTTGGCTAGAGAGCTAATAGGAAATTTAGTGCTTGGCGCGCTTTTATTATCCTGCGAAAAGGAATGTCTTTCTATATGAAAATCGTCAGCACCCTTTAGCAATGCACAACCTAGTCCGCGTCGGTATATGGCAGTTTTAGGTTTCAGGCCTAGTAGGGAAGCTGTAATTTTTGCTTGTAAGGTATCAGCATCTAGCTTGACTAAGTTCAGTGGAAATTCTTCGAGATCTATGTTTTTTATATCCTCAAGCTCTCTGCCTTGGAAGTAATACGAGCAAGCATTTTTTGCTGCATAGCTCGTGGCTATTTCCACTTGAGGTAAGATTTTGACATAGAAGTATATACATATGACCAAAACTAAGAGTAGGGCTAGTAAAACAATCTTTCTAAACATTGATTACCACCTAATTTTTCTTTTTCTTAAATGGATTCCAGTCTTTTATTTTTGACTTAAGAGAGTCTATGCTTTCTTTGACTTCAGCGCCCAAAACTTCCTCTGCTTTACTTTCTAATTTTGATTGTAATGTGTCAGTAAGAACTTGAGTGATAGCTGTGTCAAGCTTGGTTTTTAATTTTTCCTTTAGAACTACTTTTTGTTTCTCGACCTCCTGATTTACTTTGTCTTTTATCTGACTTGCGACTGTATCTACTTTGGCTTCCACAACTTTAGTGACTGTATCCTTAATAACCTCAGTTCTATTTTCAAGCTCTTTGGTAATGGTGTCTTTTAAAACATTTACTTGTTTTGTTATTTCATCTTTTACAACTTCGTTCAAAGTTCTGCCACCAGAACCGACAGGTAAAACCTTAACTTTTGGATTCTTAAGGGTTCCAGTTAGGAATATGTCAAGATAGATCATCTCACCAAGATCTATATTAACGCCTCTCGATTTCGCTTCTTTTTCTAAGTAGTCCATTCCATACTCAACATTCTTAGCCAGCTTATCCTTTTTTAGTTTTTCTCTAGGAATCTTAGCATTTATAACATAGTCAAGGTCTTGGCTGATACTATGCGTGCCGGCTACAGTGAATATCATATCATCTACTTGATGGTCATGAGGTTTCAGAATCACTTTGCCATCTTTTAGGTCAAACCAGTTTTTTGTGCCTTTTAAGGTCCAGTCTTTTATTTTGCTTACTCCTATAGCATTGCCTACCTTTTCAAGTGGCTCGAAACCATTTATTTCTCCTTCTAGAGTTTCGAGAAAACCAGCAGCATCTACTTTGGTAAAATCGGGCATCATATCTTTCTTAAGAGGACCTGACATGACGAGAGTGGAATTGAAAATGCCATCAATATAACTGACTATAGGAGCCAGAATCTTGAAAGATTTTGAAGTAGCTGCAACTTTACCAAAATCCATGTTTGACATATTGTATTTTAAGTTAAATAGAGGTTCATCCGGATTGGTGCTATCATAGAGTCCTTCTATCATTACTTTTCCTCCCAATAAGGATGCTGTACCATCTGTAATTTCAGCCATCCCATCTTTCAGAGCAATTTTAGCTTCGGTGTTCTTGATGATATAATCATCATATATCAGACTGTTGATTTCAGGGTAGATGGCTATGTCTAGATTTTCAGGAACAATAAATGGTTCGGTTATATCATCAGCTGCACTGGAATCTTCAGACATGTATTTGTTGGCATTGAATTCATTTGCATCAAAGTAGAATTTGCCAGAAATTGTTTCCTCATTGAAGATATATTCGCTTACTCCTTTCGCTTCACCTCTGAATGCTAGGTCTTGGTCATCCAATCTCATAGTTGTGTTCTGAAGGGTCAGGTTGTCGTCGTTGTAGTTGCCAACTAGATTTAGATTTTCGATTTTGTATTCCTCATATTTTAGTCTGTCTATTTCGTAATCCAAGGCGATGTTTTGGGTTTTGTAGAGACTTAGATCTTGAAGGGTATCAACTGTTTCAGCCTCTGCATCTGAAAATGAATTCAGTTCATCTAGGTCCACTAACTTTGAGTGACCTGAGAGTTCAGTGGTTGCTATGGCATCTTCGGTTACAAAGGCTAGAGGATTAGAAACATCGGCAGTGGCGTTAAAATCTGACTGACCAATTTTTGTTTCTATTAACTGAGATTCTATTTTGTCTGGATTCAGATTTATGGATATTTTTTCGGAGCTGATAGGGTAGTTGCCATAGACCAGGTCTAGATTAGTGGCTAGAATATCACCACTAAAAGTTATTGCTCGATAGTTTTCATTGATTATGTCATCTGCTTTTGCATCTATAGTTACATTGGCCTTTACCTTGCCAGACTTAAAGTTAGTGTCTTCTATTGGGAAAGCCGTTTGTAAACTAGCAAGATCTAGATTGCCATCTATGAGTCCAGTAATATGTGGATTGGTAAAAGCTTCAGTTACTTTCATTTTTCCTACCACTCTGTCATCATTAAGAAGGAAAGTAAACTTGTCTAAGTTTGCACTAAGGTCACTCAGATCTGATTTAGTACTGTTTACCAGTACAGCTAGATTTATTTCTTCTATCGGTAAAGACAAGTCAGGATACTTGAGACGTCCATTGTCTATGTTTATTTTCAGATTCACCTTAGGGTATAAGTTCTTCTCTGCATTATAGTTGCCTTTTACTTCTCCTTTCAGATAACTGTTGCCAGAAGATTGAACAGCCGCAAAGTCTTTGCTATAAGCTTGTAGGATAAGAGATATAATAGAACTTACCTTATTGTTAGGTGCAGCTACTTCTAGATCTAAGACTATATCTTCATCTTTCAATTGGACATCACCAGTAAAGGTCAAATCCAAATCATTGATACTGCTGACATTTTCATTGAAGGTATATTTTTGATTCTCTAAGTCTATTCCTAGAGTCATATCGGAATCCAACTTTGCCTTATTAAGATAGGAGATACCATCTGAAGAAAAGGTTATCTCTTCTATCTGCGTCGTAGTTGTTAAGTCAAATTTGATTTGTTTAAATTTCCCAGAACCCTCATGGTCGACATTTTCTAGGCTAGCTCTATGTCCTGATGATAAATCTATATAACTAAGTGAACCATCCTTAATCTGGTAAGATTCAATTTTACCAAACACTGAAGGTTGTGCTGTATCCTCTTTTTCTTTCTGTTTAGCAAGGTCATAATTTGCCTCCCCCGACTCATTGACAAGAATCATTAGCTCAGGTCTATCTATGGTCAATGCATAGATGTTTATTCCTGCATCGGATTTTATAATGGAGGTCAAATCTGTCTGAAGGTAAATGTTCTTTGCTTTTAGTAAATCAGTTCCCTCAAAGTTGTTGATCCCCGATATCTTAAGGTCATTAAGTTTTACAGATAGAGAAGGAAAATCTTTGAATAATGAAATGCTGGCGTCCGAAAAATCTACAGTCGCGTTTACATTTTCATTTATTTCTGTTTTAATGGCTTCTTGTATTTTTCCCTTAAAAACAAAAGGGAGTAAGGCCAATGCTATGATAAGTCCTATAAATAGCCATAGCAATATACTTAACACCTTTTTCATGACTTCTTTGTTTTGTTTGGAATGTAAAACGAGTTTGATGCCAAAGTTTTACAATAAGGTCTTCAATTTATGATTTTGTTAATTGATTTTGGTATAAACCCTTACCAAATAGCTGAGAGTATACTCGGAATTTTGTTAGAAAGTAATAGCTTAGTTCTACCGTGCGACTAAAACTTCAACTCAATAATTACAGTCTTAGCATAGTCCAAAGAACTATGGACCTACCTATCCTAAGGGGACTCGACTTCTCAGTAAACCATGACGAAGTAGTAGGGTTGATTGGTATCTCAGGAAGTGGCAAAAGTATGACCGCCAAATCTATCTTGAGACTGCATCATACCTTGGGTGAAATAAGAGAAGAAGGGAGTCTGGAATTAACCATAGCTGACCAGCAATTCAATCTACTTACTCCTGAGGGTTACTTAACAGCTGCAAAGCATATCGGGATAGTATTTCAGCAATCGACTAAGGTATTGAATCCAATACATAAGATAGGGAATCAACTTGCAGAAAGACTCAGGAAAAAAGTCTCTGTTGAAGAGCAAACAAAGATAATGGAGTTGCTGGAAGAAGTAGAACTATCGCCAGCTCAGAGATTTTATGACGCATTTCCGCACCAGTTGTCAGGAGGTCAGATACAAAGGGTTCTGATAGCTATGGCGGTCATCAATGACCCCAAGCTCATTATTGCAGATGAGCCCCTGTCTGCTTTGGATACCTCTACCAGAAATGAAGTCTTAGAATTGTTATCTAAGCTCAAAGAAAAATACAAGACTTCAATATTGATTATTTCACATGATTTGGATATAGTTAGATCTTTTTGTGACAGATTGGTTTTTATAGATGCTGGTCAAATCATAGAACAAGGTCCAACAGAAGAGATTTTTTCCAATCCTGCAACTGAATTAGTCAAACAGCATATTGCGACCATTCAGGACCAAAGTTTTAAAGAAATTAATAAACCTGTCTCTATAAAGAAACCTCTTTTTCGTCTGTCAGCTGTTACAAAAAACTATGTATCAGAGAATATTTTTTCTGGTTCTCAAGATGTATCTGTATCCGTACTGTCAGATTATGACCTAGATATTTATGAAGGTGAAATATTGGGATTGGCAGGTCCATCGGGATCAGGAAAGTCTACCTTAGGGAGAATACTCTTGCAGTTAGAATCCATGGATGCTGGCGAAATTCTCTATAAGGGTAGGAATCTTGCCCATCTCACTGGTATAGAACTCCATAACTTCAGACAGGAATGTCAGATCATCTTCCAAGATCCTTTTAGTTCTATGACACCACATAGAACAGTAAGACAGCATTTTCAAGATGCCTCGAGAGTTGTAGGCAAGGACTTTAAGGATAAATTGGTGATTTCTCTGTTGGATTTAGTAAACCTATCTTCTGAGTTATTAGACCGATTGCCAGCTAAGCTTTCTGGTGGTCAAAGACAAAGAGTGCTCATAGCTAGAGCACTGTTTATGGAGGCAAGCTTTGTTGTTTGCGATGAGATTCTTTCTTCATTAGACACATTAGTGGCACATGACATTTTGGATTTAATTAAGAAAATAGTTTCTGAAAGAGGTTTGACTGTGCTGTTTATAACCCATAATCAAAAATTTCTTGAGAAAATATGTGACCGAATAATAG
>CAZKXO010000127.1:0-9496 GCA_964556525.1 uncultured Saprospiraceae bacterium | reverse complement strand
GAACTAGAGTTTTGACAAAGACAAAATACTCACATTGTTATATATTTATTATTATAATGTGTAGTGAGCCTGCTATCAGTTGCTAAGAAGAAATTCTACCGAATGCTGATAGTTAGGTATCTACCATTTATCTTTGTTGGAAAGATGGAATCATGAAAATTACACAATTAACTATAGGTCTCTGTTTGCTTTTGGCTGGAATACTGCTGGGTAATAAGCTGGCTGACCAGAAAGAAGACGATAATTTCATTCAAGTGTCTGATAATCAGACTTATGCAAAAACTTACTCAGAGCCCCAAGTAGAAGAAACTAAGAATTTAGATGTAGTTTCAAAACGTGAAGTAGACGATTTTAATGGCTTTGGAAGACACGAACAAGCAGTAATAGACCTATTTGAAGGGGCCGCAGCTTCTGTAGTATTTATAAGTTCTACTGCCCGTAGCAAATCCAGGTGGACTATGGATATCACTGAGATTCCCAAAGGCACCGGAACAGGCTTTATGTGGGATAATCAAGGCCATATTGTTACAAATTTTCATGTTTTGGAAGGCGGTAATCAGTTTTCGGTAATGCTCAATGACCAGTCAAGTTATCAGGCTGTTCTTGTTGGGGTAGCACCCAATAAAGATTTGGCTGTACTAAAAATAGAAGCGCCGGAAAAGATGATAAAAGCCTTGCCTGTAGGTAGTTCCAATAACTTAAAGGTGGGGCAGTTTGCCTATGCTATAGGAAATCCATTCGGTTTCGACCAGACCTTAACAACAGGTGTGATCAGTGCCTTAGGTCGTGAAATTACCTCAGTAACTGGAACCAAGATATACGATGTGATACAGACTGATGCGGCAATTAATCCAGGTAATTCAGGTGGGCCATTACTAGATTCCTCTGGTAGACTTATTGGAGTCAATACTGCGATATATTCCCCTTCTGGAGTTTATTCAGGTATAGGCTTCTCTATTCCTGTAGATATAGTTAATTTGGTAATTCCTGATCTCATTAAATACGGCAAAGTAAATAGACCACTGATAGGTATAGAACTGGTAAACCAATCTTATGTAAGGGAGTCAGGTGCTATGATCAACAAAGTGTCAGAAGACGGTCCAGCTATGAAGGCTGGTCTGAAGGGGATAGCAAGAAGTACAAATGGGTCCATTATAGCAGGTGACCTGATAAAAGCCATAGACGACAATAAAATAGAGTCCAATGTCTCACTCATCGAAACCTTGGATAAGTACCAGCCAGGAGATATGATTACAATTTCCTATGACAGGAATGGACAACTGTATGAGGTAAAACTGAAGTTATCTAGTTCTGTAAAATAATCTTAGTTAGAATATCAAGGTGAGTTAATTACCTTTGGCTGGCAGTCGAGTTGATTGGTCTTAATCTTTCAAGTATCAGAGTATGTATCCAGATTTATCCTATTTTTTCCATGATCTCTTAGGGACACCTGTAGATAACTGGCTGAGCATTTTGAAAACATTTGGCCTTTTTCTGGCACTAACCTTTGTTTTTGCTTTTTATGTAGTCCGTTCCGAATTACGAAGAAAGCATAAAGCAGGCATCATACCTGCGTTACAAGTCAAAGTTGCTTCTTCCTCTCCTCTAAAAGAAGCGCTGATAAATGGATTTATTGGATTTATCTTAGGATTTAAATTGCCTATTATCGCCTCCAATTGGGAGGCATTCAAAGATGATCCGCCTTCTATAATAATGTCATCGATGGGGCATACATTCATAGGACTTGCTGCTGGAGTTATCTTTGCTCTATATGCTTATTTTATGGCAGCTAACAGGCCACCAACAAAGTCAGGTGTTATAGGCATTAACCCCTCAGACAAAACTGCAGATATCATTCTTATAGCAGCAGTCTCAGGAGTTTTAGGTTCCAGGTTGTTTTCTATTTTAGAAAATCTGGATGCGTTTTGGGAAGATCCAATAGGACAGTTGATTTCTGGTAGTGGACTGACCATCTATGGAGGCTTGTTGCTCGCAACTTTTTGTGTCTATCAGTATATCAAGCGACTAGGAATCCCTCCAAGAGAAATGATGGACACGGCAGCACTGGCTGTGGCTGGTGGTTATGGTGTAGGAAGAATGGGTTGTCAGTTGTCAGGAGATGGCGACTGGGGTATAGTAAATGAAGCGGCAAAACCCGACTGGTTTATTTTTCCGGACTGGGTATGGGCCTATGACTATCCTCGAAACGTGGCAGACTTCTACCAGAATGGAGTGAAGATGAAGGATTGTGTAGGCAAGTTCTGTACACATTTAGATCCACCTGTATACCCAACTCCTATATATGAAATAACAATTGCCATATTCTTATTCTCGTTTCTTTGGATGTTGAGAAAACGGTTTAAGTCACCCGGTTTTATTTTCTTCCTATATCTAGTTCTCAGTTCCTTTGCGAGATTCTGGGTAGAATCCATCAGGGTCAATCCACGTTATGACTATTTTGGGCTAGACTGGTCACAGGCACAATGGATATCCGTAATTCTTCTGCTTGTAGGTATCATTGGTATGATTGTAGTTAGAAAGGGTAGTGGGTCTTCAGGCTCCCCAAAAGGCAAGCCCGATTATACCATCCCTGACCTTGGGGATAAGGGGGCTTAGTTTCTATTATAATGCAGTACAACTAAAGGTTAAAACGTTTGGCCTAATCCAAATATGTTAGTATTTTCTGTCAGAATTTAATTAGAATCTTAGAATGAAGTTAAATTGATAAAAGAAAAATCAACATTATCTTAGTTGCAATGAGTTAAAAATAAATTTGTGCCTCTTTGTAACCAAGTTACGAGCTTTAATCACCAAAGAAAATTTGCTGACTTTAACCTTACGCTACAAGTTCGTTTATTGTAGTCCACTTTACCCAGTATGCTTAAAGCTATAATATTAGAGGACAATATTTCCTATTCTTGGGATTATGAAATGATTCTAGAGAGCTTAGAAGTAGATGTTTGCGGCGTCTATAAGAATTGGAGTATCGCACTGCCAGAGATAAAGAAGAAGTTGCCAGATTTTATGATTGTGGACTTATTTTTAGATAATAATGAGAAAGGTCTAGAATTTATTAATCAGATTAAAGATTTTTTTATTCCTACTATCATTTGCACTGGTTACCCCGAGCAAAGTTATATGGATCAAGCCTTAGATTTCGGTGTGCATGCCTTTATGACCAAACCTATTGATAAAGCAGCATTCACCTTTCAAGTGAAAAAGTTAAAAAGAAAATTAGAGACTACTAATACTCAAAATTCCGTACTTAAAATCAAAGACAAGAAGAACTTATTGAAAATTCCTTTTGATGAGATTTCTCGTATTCTAATAGAAGGCAATTATGCTTCTATCTTCTTGATTAGTGGTAAAAGGTATGTTATAAAAATATCTCTCAAAAGACTGCAAGTACAACTCAATCCTGACTTATTTATCAGATCTCACAGATCTACAATAGTTAATATCGAGCATATAGAAAGAATTGATCTCAATAGGAACAAGATAGTTATGAAGTGTGGTACTGAGTTGGATTTAGGTAATAAGTTTAGAAATTCTGTAAGAACTGCTTTTCACTAGGAAAGGATGCCGCTTAGGTTATTCCTGCGCTTCGTTTCTTGGCATGTCTATACAAACAGAAGTGCCAACTCCTAGATTAGATTCTGAAATTATATTAATCCCAGCTTTTTCTGCGAGACCGCGAGATACCCTAAGGCCAAGTCCAAATCCTTGACCCTTCTGTTTTATTTTATTTGCAGCTTCATCTATAACACTAGAGTTAGATGCAGACATACCTATTCCATTGTCCTTTATTTCTAAAATGATTCTCTTTTGTGAAATACTCTTTCGGTTAAATGTAATTATACCCCCTGGGTATGAAAACTTAACCGCATTATGAATGTAATTTCTCAAGATAGTTTGTAACACATTGATGTTAAGATATACTTGGTCTATTACGTCAATATTATTTTCGGTTACAAGATTTTTATGTTCTATTTCTGTTGAGTAGATGGCAAGTATCTTTTTAATTTCAAGATGAACTGAGTACATTTCTTTTCTGCCTGATTGTATGTTGTTTTCGCTCATGGCCCAGGCTAGAACATTATTTAGGTTGTCATTGAGTGCATTGACCCTGGATTTGGTTTGGCCAGCTAGAATTTCTATTTCTTCTAATCTGTTTTTTCTTATGAGGAATTTTATTTTTTCCGCGAGGTCACTCATGCCAAGTATTGGATTCTTTAAGTCATGCGCAAGTATTGTGAAAATTTTGTTTTTGGTGTCATTTAGTTCGCTGAGTTCCTTGGTTCTTTCATTTACTAATTTTTCCAATCTAATATTACGATCATTTACATTTTTTAAATAGCGTTTAACAAGAAACCATAGGGCAAGTATTCCAGCCATACTCATAAGAATAAAGTAAGTCCATGTCTTTCTGAAAGGTTTTACTATGTTTGCAGGTATGGTTATTACCTTGGACTTGAAAGCTGGTTTGTTTATGTCTGAAACTAACTCTATGTCATATGTGCCGTAAGGCAATCTACTAAGTGTCAATGTGTTGCCTAATATTTTTGTCCAGTTAGGGTTTATGCTTGGGATTCTGTAGTAGAACTCCCTGTTCTTCCTGTTTGCGTAATAATTGCTGCTTAGATCAATAAGTACTGAAATGTCATCGTCTAGAATCTCTATACATTTGTTTTTCATTACTTGCGTATAGATGTTTTCATAGGTTGCGTTTTCTTTAATTTTATTAGCACCTACAATTCTTATTTGGATATTGTTTTCACTACTGTTGGTTGTAATGCTGTCGGGGCAGAAATAGGTATAGCCATCCAAGCCACCGAAATAGAATATATTGTTGGTCGTGTCTATGCAATAGCTGTGTTTGTTGAACTCTGAATGTGAGATACCATCTTGTTCCGAAAAAATAGAAATAGCCCTTGTTTTTTTGTCTAGGCAGTTCAGATATCTGTTAGTGGAGATCCAAAGCCTACCGCTATTGTCTTCTAGAATTGCATGCACGTTATTGTTGGACAAGCCATTTTTTTCATCATAGATTTCGCACTGGTCTGTTATGATATTCCATCTGATGAGACCTCTATTATTTGTGCCTAACCAGTAGATTTCCTTGTTGTTTTTATCTTGGTGAATGAATTGTAGAGAATAATTATTTGAGCAAAATGTATTATTGTATATCGTATCATGTTCCAAGTCGTATACAAGTAGTCCGGATGAGGTTGATAACCAGAGTTGTGGATTTTTATCTATAATTTGATTTATAATTAGGTTTTCGGTATCGTTAGTTTTTATTCCTTCCGCATGGTGATTATCTATAATTGTGTATAGCCCATTTCTACCTGCTATATATATATTATTATCGAAAGAAGATCGAAGAATGAAATTAGATCTATCGGGATAGCTTTTGTAATATGGATAACTAGTTACTTTCTTGTTGTTTAGATTTATAGACCTGACGCCAATTCCTATATGTCCGGTAGACCATAGTACTGATTTGTCTAGGGGGTCCATGTAATGCATTGTTGCGAGGCTGCCCAAGTTTTGATTGTTAAGAAAAGACAAGTCATATAATCCCGAGGGTGAGGTTACTCTTTCTTTTTTGTCCTTCATGAAAGCCTCTAGGTCCTTGCTTATCATAATTGCACGAACACTATTTGTGTATGCTTCATTTTCGGATTTATGTAGAACTTTAAATTTTTGCTTTCTGTTTTCAAAAATATAAACGCCAAGATTGGTCGTGACATAAATGAGTCCACTATTGCTTATATGATAGTCAAAAGTATTCCTATCGGAAATATAATCTGTTATAGACGAGTTCTGTCTTCCCTTTATATGGTAGAGTCTCTTATTTATCATTACATGTCCATCAGCTGTTTTGCTAATTAAGAAATATTTTAATTGATTTTGTGAATAGTTAGCAGTAGGTACAGCAATTGGACCCTGCAGATCAGGATGATTGTATTCATAAAAGTAAATGGTATCCTGGTTTTTTTCATAAAAAAAAAGTTCCCCTGTGTTAGTTATGGAATAACCGTCAAAAGATGTAAATAGACTGTCATTAACTACGTGCAGCTGCTTGCCTTTCTTGTCTAGTAATTCTACATTTTTTTCTTTTATGCTATATATTTCGTTTCTTTTTCTGACATAGAGGAAGGCATCTGTGTCTGAAGTGTTTGCATGTAGCTCTAGATTATTTCCGTAAGTGTAGATTTTATTGTCTTCCATTATGAAGTAAAGTACCTCATCTATTTGTTGAACATAACGTATTTCATCCTCTTGAATAAGATCACTATTTACGTAAT
Organism: uncultured Saprospiraceae bacterium; assembly: GCA_964556525.1. Taxonomy (GTDB): domain Bacteria; phylum Bacteroidota; class Bacteroidia; order Chitinophagales; family Saprospiraceae; genus RFSX01. Next base: position 3,185 of record CAZKXO010000127.1, on the reverse strand, counting down.
CCCTAAAACTCAGCTTTGTGCCGGATAAGGGCTCTATAATTGTAATATTGTATTGGAATCTAAATAGTGATATCCCTTTGATGCGTTTGTGTTTAGCTTTCACTTGTAGAACCCAGATGTTTCCTTTTTTATCTACAAACAAATTTTTAATCGGTGTTTGGATATTGTTTTGCTTGTTCAAGCTAAATGAAGTAGTGTTTATGCCATTATACTTTTCAAGAGACTGGTAGGTACCTATCCACAGGTTCCCATACTTATCTTCCACTATTTCTTGACACAACTGGCTCGTGAGGCCGTCTTCAGAACCTATGTGACCTACATAGGAGATGTTTTGAGAAAGGGCAGATTGGTAAGTAGAGAATATTATTGTTACCAATGACCATAAAGTGATTCTGAGTTTTCTATTACCTGCTATATTATTGATAAGTATGTTCTTTAGCCGAAAATATGTTTTTTTCAGATTATGATGGTAGAGATTACATTTTTGGTAAATGAATAAGATAAAGTAATGAGCAGTGTTGCTTGATTTTACCCCGTATTTTGACTCTATTCATTAAGTATCGTTTGCATTTAGGTACTAAGTTTCCATTCATGTCAAATCCAATTATCATCGCCATTAATCAAAGCATTTAATAGCACTTAAGGTAAGTTCAATTATGTCTTATATATCAAGCTGAAAAATTTAAGGCTGTATGACAATTGTCTTTGCTTCAGAACTAATCTGAGAAATGGACCGAAAATCTCTCTGTGAAGATGAATAGTATTGGACTTTCATACTAAGTACTTAGAGGAACTAGCTTTCGACGAACCTAAATCATATAAGAACTTATCCCATTTACGTAATCGTAGTATCAATATTAGCAACCTGACTTAAATTGCTATAAATGGTTTCAGCACTTTTGTTCCAATCAAATTTTTTCTTTTGTTCTAGTCCTTTGATTATAAGTTGTTGTTTTAGCTCTTTATCGTTAGTGATTTTATGCATTGCTTCTGCTATTTCAGAACTGCTGGTGGGATCTACTAATATGGCTGCATCAGTGGCTACTTCAGGCATGGAAGATACATTAGAGGTGATGACAGGGACTTGGGCAGAAAATGCTTCTAAGATAGGAATGCCAAAACCTTCATATAGTGATACATAACACAGACCATCAGCAGCAGCTACAATCTTTGTAGGAGTAACCATATTATCATTCAGAAAAATGACGTCTTTCTTAGCTTTCATTTTTTCGTATATACTATAAATGTCACTGGTCTTAAAGGCAGCTCGCCCATAGACTACCAGTTTCATATTTTTGGTGTCGGTATCTTTAAATTTGTCAAAAGCTGAAAGCAACTTAGCTACATTTTTTCTTGGATGTAATGAACCTACATAAATGAAGTAAGGGCAGCCATTGGTAAATCTTGTTCTTATCTGTTCTTTTTGATTTTCCTCTATTGGCAGAAATCCGCCTGGAGTAGCATTGTGAGCTACAGATATTTTAGCAGGATCTATTTGATAAGTTTTTGTAATGTCTATCTTGGTGGATTCCGAAACAGCAATTAGCTTATTGGCCGCTTTATGAAAAGTAGGGGAGTAGTGGAGCATGTATTTTCTGTGCGACCATTTTAAAAACTGGGGGTAATGTTCGTAATTAAGATCATGACTCACCATGACTGTCGGCACTTTGGTTTTGAGACTCAGGTACATGTCTCCAGATAAGAAGACATCTGCATTTATTTTTTTTAATCGGGAAGGAACTGCCCACTCAAACCAGAGGTACCATAGTATAGGATGCCTAGCTTGTGGTGAGAGTACATGACCAGTAACATTATCTCCAAAAATAAATTGCTCGTCGTATGGTCTATCAAAGAAGAAATGAAACTCATCTTCTGGGTGATCGGCTACCATTCTCCTGGTGGTCTCATAGATATATCTTGCGATACCCTCCATACGATGAGCTAATAAGAGTCTAGTATTTACTGCGATTATCAATGCAAATAGATATATTCGGCAAGATATGAAAATCGATCATTCCACAAACTCAAGATGCTAGAACGTATTGTAAACGCCATAGGTCGTTGGGCTTCGGCTTATTCTTCCTTTATGTGGGGATATCCTTTGTTGTTCTTACTAGTAGGTGGTGGCTTTTTCTTTCTTATTTATTCCAGGTTCCTGCCATTTAGATATTTCATTCATGCTATAAGTGTTCTTCGAGGGAAATATGATGATCCCAATGACCCTGGCGAGATATCTCATTTCGAAGCTTTATCAACAGCCTTAGCTGCCACGGTAGGAATGGGCAACATTGCAGGTGTGGCAGTGGCGATTACAGTCGGCGGTCCAGGCGCCGTGTTTTGGATGTGGGTCAGTGGGGTAATTGGAATGGCAACAAAATTCTTTACCTGTACTCTGGCAATTCTTTATAGAGGGAAAGACTCCCGAGGTGATATTCAAGGAGGACCGATGTATTTTATAGTAGAGGGTTTAGGTCGCCGTTGGAAACCATTAGCTGTTTTGTTTGCTACAGCTGGTTTGGTAGGCGCTTTACCTGCTTTTAACGTCAACCAACTTACGCAAGCTGTCAGAGATATATTGCTTATTCCTAATGGTGTAACTACAGGATTTACGACAGACTTGGTCACGGGGTTGTTATTAGTAGCTTTTGCTGGGATAGTCATCATAGGAGGACTCAAAAGGATCAGTAAAGCTGCATCCAGAATGGTACCCTTTATGGTATGTTTTTACTTTATAGCAGTCACAATAATTTTGGTTTCAAATTTTAATGAGCTCCCTCATTACCTTGGACTAATAGTTACTGATGCATTTGCTGCAGCAAATTACAAGGGTGATCCTATGCTAGGAGGTGTCTTAGGTGCCTTGATTATAACTGGTATAAAAAGAGGAGCATTCTCCAATGAAGCTGGAATAGGAACAGCACCTATGGCTCATGGCGCTGCAAGAACTTCGGAGCCAGTCAGAGAAGGATTGGTTGCCATGCTAGGTCCTTTTATAGATACCATAATCGTTTGCACTTTAACGGCCCTCGCCATTTTGGTAACGGATGTTTGGAAGCTGACCGAGAGTAATGGCGTAACATTGACAGCGCAAGCCTTTAATGATGCCATGCCTGGCTTCGGTCCGTATGTGCTTCTTCTTTGTATAGCAGTCTTCAGTATTTCATCATTACTAAGTTATTCTTACT
>CAZKXO010000126.1:0-9503 GCA_964556525.1 uncultured Saprospiraceae bacterium | reverse complement strand
ATCCATACCACTTATTAAACTGAATTAATAATTAGATGTCATTCTTAAGAACCCTCTTCTTAGTACTGATCTTTGGTGTATTTGTATCAGCTTGTAGAGAGGATAATGAGGGAACAAAACCGAAATTCGCCAACGAAATAGAGGCTAACTATTTCGAGGATTATGAGCCTCCTAAGCACAAATGGGGTTTCGTGGACAGAACAGGTACTGTTTCTATTGAGCCTAAGTATGATGATGCAAAAGATGCATGGAATGGACTCATGGCTGTAAATTATGAAGGTAGATGGGGTTATATTAATCCAGCAGGTGAAGAGGCGATTCCATTTATTTATAAGCAAGGTTATAACTTCTCTGATAGCAGAGCCTTTGTTCAGAATTTTAGGAATGAGTGGTTGTTAATAGATAAGACTGGAGCTATCATTGATTCATTACATTACCTAAGTTTTGCTGACTTTGTGGACGGTTATGCTATAGTAGGTGACAGTCATAACAAAGGAATCATAGACAAGTCAGGAAAACTGGTTGTCCCATTGTCATATCCCAGTATAACTGCGATAAGCAAGAATCGTTTTATTGTAAAAACTGGTAATGGTTACGGCGTTATAGCTGCTGATAATCAGGTACTCTTGGCTGCAGAATATAATAAGATTTACCCGCCAAGTGATGGTGTTTTCAGGGTAAAAATGGATAATCGTTATTCATATATTGATGAAGATACATACAAACCTTTTGGTTCATCCACATTTGATAAAGCACTGGATTTTTATCAGGGTCATACAGTGATTCAGGATGATATCTACCAAGTTGTAAACAAGTCTTTCAAGGTTGTAAAGATTTTGGATGCTGACAAGGTGTCATATGTGGGTAATAACAAATGGTCTTACAAGCGCAATGGCTCCTGGGGCCTGCTTGCTAATGATGGGACTACTCTCACCCCACCAAAGTATGATTTACTGAATAGATTTTCTGATGACATGCTTGCTTTCAGTATAGCTGATAAGTGGGGCTACTTAGATAAGATGGGTAATGAAAGGATAAGACCCCGATATGTCCTGGCTTGGGACTTTAAAGATGGACTTGCCCGTGTCATAGACAGACGTGGTGTAGGTTTTGTTAATAAAAATGGCAGAATGACAGTGGATGATAAGTTTCTGGAAGTTCGCGATTTTAAATCAGGAGTTGCAAGATTTCAAACCTTCTGACAACATTGCAATATTCGGCTTGTTGTTCTTCTATAACATTATATTTGCACGAAAAATAAAATAGATGAGTTTTGACATAATTGTTATTGGGAGTGGTCCAGGAGGTTACCCAGCAGCTATAAGAGCTTCTCAATTGGGTAAGAAAGTTGCTGTCGTAGAAAGAGAAAATCTTGGTGGAATCTGTCTTAATTGGGGTTGTATTCCTACCAAAGCCTTACTAAAATCAGCCCAGGTCTATAATTATATTAATCATGCTGAAGATTATGGTATCACAATCAAAGATGCCAAGCCTGATTTCAATAAGATGATAAATAGAAGCCGAGGTGTAGCAGATGGTATGAGTAAAGGTATTCAGTTCCTAATGAAAAAGAATAAGATAACTGTTCTTGAAGGTGAAGGAAAGATCGCCAGAGGTAAGAAGGTTATTGTGACCGATAAGGAAGGTAATAGAAAAGAATACTCTCCTGACAATATTATTATTGCTACAGGAGCAAGATCACGTTCTCTTCCTAACATTCCTATCGATGGTGAGAAAGTAATTGGTTACAGAAAAGCTATGACTCTTCCCGATCAGCCAAAGAGAATGGTTGTAATAGGTGCCGGTGCCATAGGTGTAGAATTCGCTTATTTCTATAACTCCGTTGGCACAGAAGTTTCTATTGTAGAATATCTGGAACAAGGACTCTTACCTAGAGAAGATGCAGATGTATCCAAGGAACTGGGCAAAGTATTTAAGAAATCTGGAATCAATGTTCTTGGGAATACTGCAGTGCAAGAGGTAGATACTTCAGGAAAAACTATCAAGGTCAAAGTGCTTGATAGAAAGTCAGAAAAAGAATCCATAATAGAATGTGATGTAGTATTGAGTGCTACAGGTATTATGCCCAATACTGAAGACATAGGTCTAGAGGCAATGGGTATCAAAAAGGATAAGGGCGGAAGAATAGAAGTGGATGAATACTACGCGACAAGCGTTCCAGGCATATATGCTATTGGAGATGTTCTGGCAACACCAGCATTGGCACATGTAGCAACTGCCGAAGCTATTGCTTGTGTAGAGAAGATAGCAGGCATAGAAGTTCACCCTATCAATTACAAGATTATCCCTTCTTGTACGTATTGTGTTCCTGAGGTGGCCAGTGTCGGTATGACAGAAGCTCAGGCTAAAGAAGAAGGACATGAAGTCAAAGTTGGAAAATTTCCTTTTTCAGCTTCTGGTAAAGCCAGCGCATCTGGAGCAAAAGATGGCTTTGTAAAGATGATCTATGATGCAAAGTATGGAGAGTTACTTGGTGCTCATATGATAGGAAACAATGTTACTGAGATGATTGCTGAAATAGTTGCTGCAATGAATCTTGAAACAACTGGACATGAAATTATAAAAGCTGTCCATCCACATCCGACGATGAGCGAAGCCGTAATGGAAGCATCAGCTGCGGCATATGGAGAGGTGATACACTTGTAGTGTTTCTCTTGGGTATAAACAAAAAGAGCTTTCATCGATAATATGAAAGCTCTTTTTGTTTATTATAGTAATGTGCTAAAGTTCTACTTCGAATTCTTTTAGATTATATCCTGCAAAGATTCCACCTCCATTCTCTATGTTAGAATAAGAATTAATGTAGGTAGATTCACTTGTAGGGACATCATTGTTTTCTAAGCTCAAAAGGTATCTGTAGTAATCAACTGAAACTGCCCAGACTTTCAACTTGTATTTCTGCTTTGCTGTATTCAGTTGGGAAGGATTGGCAGCTGCAAGAATCAGTCGCTCTTTTTGGTCATCCGTAAGTCCAGTAGAAACATTTGCTATAATCTGACCCTCCCCGTTATCAAAATTCGGGTTAGCCGCTTTGATACCAGAACTGTTGCCTAAAAACCTTATTACAGGACCACTTGGTAGAGGGTCACTTATTTCATCTGATGTAACCCCACCTTGATTATCTATTTCTAAAGTACCGATTGGATCTCCTTCTGTACTTGTTCTAGAATCTTCGGTTTCACCATTTTGAGATCCATTTCCTTCTAAAGAAAAAGTTTGAGTTAGCCTATCTACTTCTGTGTCTTTATTCTCTATTGGTATCAATTCCCAAGCGAAGTAGTTATCTACTGGATTATCTTGTTTTACACTAATTGCAATAGAGTATGAAATAGTGTTATTATCTGCGTCAAGTGTTGATGAAGTTGCCGATATCTCGGCTTCCAAAACTTTGGGTACATAAGTTTCAGCACAAATTTCATGATCATCTACTTCTATTGACATTTTGTAGTTACGACCTTCTACTGGGTTATTACTAAAGGTATAAACTCCATTTCCGTTGTCATCAAGGAAGAAGTCTTGTATTCTTTCAGCTCCTTCTCCTACTTCATCATTTACTCGGATATGTACTTTGGCATTATCTACAGGTTGGAAGTCACCTCTGTCGAAAATGGATTTGGCATAATGTAGTTTCACTACCCAGCTTGAATCTGTGGATATAATTGAATTGACGACAACATATTTCTCTAAATCTGATTCTGGCAACGAAATCTCCTTTTCACAACTGTAAAGTGTAAAGAGCAGCAGAGCTATGTAAGTTAATCGTTTCAAAATATCACCCGTAAGTTATAGTTTTTACACTGCATTAACAAATCTTGTAATGATCTACCACATATATGAGAAATTTATTTGCGGAAATACTGGATATAGTGATATTTCTTTTATTGTAAATGCTTCAGCTCGCTCAGGTGATGTTTCTTCCAAATAGCTGTAGAAAGGATTCCGATTATTGTAAACATTATAGATTCCAAATGTATATTCTAAACGACCACCTACAGCAAGATTTTGATTTTTTTTATAGGATATTCCCAATCTGTGATAAGCCGAAAGTCTTTGATTGTTTCTATCTCTGGCAACAAAAATTGGATTGCCATTGATGTCAGGTTCTGCAAACTCATCTAGTGTCCACAGATTACCAGTACCGTATACCCATGAAACGCTTAGAAATCTCTGGTTATTTTCATCTAACTTATATTGAAAGGAACTAGCAATATTGTGAGGGCGATCATACTTGTGAAGAAAAGTTTGGAATTCATTCCTGGAGAATTCTCCAAAGTTAAAAGTACGTTCGGATCGACTTAATGTATAGGCAACTTCAGCTGATATTCTTTCTCTTTTATAACTCAAATTGAATTCTAATCCATAGGCTCTACCAGTCCCAGTATTGACCCTTTCTTCCCAACTCCTTGTTTCCAAGTCCCAGTTGAATGGAGCATGGTCCAGTACTATGACTTGGATGAGTTCGTAAGGGTTGCTGTATTCGATTAGATTTTTATAGCTTGAATAAAATCCAGATATCCCAAAGTCCCATTTTTTACTGTTATAACCATAAGAGACAGAAAACAGGTTAGAAATTTCCGGCGCAATATTACTAGTACTTGGTACCCACAAATCATTGGGCAGACCTGAACTTGGATTGACCAATAGGTGTAAGAACTGACTCATCTTAGAGTAGCTCAGATTAATGGCCGATTTGTCTTTACTGAACTGTAGGTTAACTCTTGGTTCTAGAATCAAATCATTGGAATTGGCCCCAGCAAAATTATTGAATCTTAGTCCTGTGTTCAAGGTCCAGTGAGATGCAAAATTCCAATTAGATTCTACAAAGACATATTGCTCATCTGTGATATAAAGAGAATCAGGGACTGTGTCTTCATCAGCCAGGAAGGATTGTTGCTCTAATATCGATGGTCTGGACCTATGTCTAATGTTGCCAAGACCTATTTTTAGTTTGAATGACGGAGAAACATAATAATCAATATTGGCAGTAGCAACAAGATCATTTTGGGCTGATTCAGTTCGGATATCAAGACTGGATCGTCTTCTGATCTGTAATTCTGGATCTGTTTCATTAGCTGCGTTTGCGGTTCTAGACCTAAAACCAAAATTTGAAACGCCAACCTTACTATGAAAAAATACTTTATCCGATAGAGAAACATTCCAGTGGCCAGCTGCCATAGTGTTATCCCACTCAATTCTATTGTGCTCTACAAATGAAAAACTTGATTCCTGCTCTTCTCTTTCTATAAGTATCTTGTCCGTACCTCTATAGACACTGAAGCTGAGCCTGTTTGATGGAGAGAACCAATGCGATAGCTTGGCATAAAGGTCATTGTATTTCAAGTCCGAATTGACAAATTCTGAATCTTCTGGAATCAAATTATTGACAAAGAAATCAATAATACTGGCTCTAGCATTTACAACTATAGAAGTATTTCTGTTGATTGGTCCTTCTATAAATCCATTGATGTTTTCTAAGTTTAGTGAAATTGCTCTTTGAGTTTTTTGCCTGTTACCATCTTTAAGTCTGACATCCAGGACGGAACTTAGTTTGCCTCCAAATCTTGCCGGTACAGAACCCTTATAGAGATTTACATTCTTTATGGTCTTTTGAATAAATACTGAAGAGAGTCCACCTAGATGGCTGGTGGCATAGATTGGTATTCCATCTAATAAAACCATATTCTGGTCTGGACTTCCTCCTCTGACGGTAAAGCCATTCTGCGCTTCTGAACCTATGGATACTCCAGGTAGCTGTTTGATTTCGTTCAGGATGTCTACACCTCCATTGATTCCTATGACTGGACTATTATAATTTATATCTACTATTTCAGGATCGTGTCTAATGTTTATCTCTGCTACAGAATCACTTTTGATGATTACGGTTTTTAGTCTAGCGTCAGAAACTAAGAGAACATCTATTTTTTGTTTTGGATCTTTTCGTATGGGAACAGCCATGGTATTATAGCCTATATAGCTAAAATAAATACTGTCTATATTAGGTTCTAAAGTGAGGTAGAAATAACCTTCCTCATTTGTAAATGCACCTCCTGAAGAATCTCCTAGAATAATAGCAACCGACTGCAATGACTCTCTTGTGAGACTGTCTTTGACAAAGCCATAGATTGTTGTTTTTAGTGGAACAAAAATTCTTATTTTTTCTTGGCTTTCATCCCATTCGAAATCAAGGTCTGATTGTTGGGTGAGCTCTAGCAAAATAGTTTCTAGTCGTAGTTCAGACTTGCTGAATTCTAGGCTTTTATCCAGCTCTAAATGGTTAGGGTTATAAGATATAAATAATGGTGTCTGCTCTTCTATCTTAGTAATGAGCTTGTTGAGAGTGGTGCTTTTATTTTGAAGGGTAATAACATACAACTCGCTGCTCTGTGCAAGGACTGAGGTCCATACAGCCAATGAGACTATTGTAATAGCTACAGCTCTCTGCATATAGCAAGTGGTTTTTATCTACAACTCAAATTTGAGATGGTGATTTTCTGAGCATTTAACTCGTATTTGAAATCAAGATTTTTGGACAGATCTGACATAACAGAATCTATAGTCTGATCTGTAAATCTTTCTCTTACTCTACAGTTAGCAAGGTTGGTATTTTCTTTATCCAACTCAATATCCATCTTGTAATGTCTTGATATGGCTTCGAAAACCTGTGACAAGGCTGTGTCATCAAAGGTCAACTCTTTAGTCTTCCAACTTGTTTCGTTAGAGTCTATATTCTTATTAAGTACAATTGCATCCATTACTCTGGAGGCTTTATCTCCTTTTTTCAAGGTCAGTTCTCTGCCCAAAGTATGAAGTATAACAGTACCTGAATAGACAGATATATTGAGCTCTTTACCTTTATTAATGACATTAAAACTTGTGCCTAATACTTTGATGTATTCTTCATTTCCTAATTCAATGATGAATGGTTTAGAAGGATTTTTAGCTATATCAAAAAAGGCTTCTCCTTCTAAGCTTACACGTCTTTCTTCGTCACTGTCGAATTTTGAAAGTATTTCCAAATTAGTACCACCTTGCCGTAACCAAATTTGTGAGTCATCTTGAAGAGCAAAGTTCTGTTGTTCTTGATGTGCTTGATAGAGAGTAGGCACTTTGATAGCATCTTCTTTTAGGAACATGTAAGCAACGCCAGCAATTAATGTTATTAGGAAAAGCAGGATAGGGATTTTTGGGACTGAAGTTTTCTGTGCTTTGACAGGTTGTAAAGGTTCCATCTGCACCTCTATTTTCTTCCAAGCCTTATGCTTATTATAATCCCTATAAGGAGAGCTGTTATTATTCTTAGATTGAATAATCTGCTGTAATTGGGCTATATTTTCTTGAGATTCATTTTTCCATGCCTCCAAAGCTTCATATTCCGCTTTGCTAGCTTGGTCATTCATGATCTTCAGTAAAATTTTATCTATGTCCATGTTCTAGTCCTGTGTGCCTTTTGCGTATTGCGTTCTCAAAATTCTTAGCGCCTTCATCATATGGTTCTCAACTGTTTTCACAGAGATGCCCTCCTTTTCAGCAATTTCGGCGTAAGTTAGTCCATTAAATTTGTTCAAAGCAAACACGTTTCTGCATTTAGGCGGCAAATGTCGCAGTAAACTACTCAGCCGTTCCAAATTCATGTATTTACTACTTTCTGACGACATGTAATCTTCAGAATCCCTCAATTCTGCCATGTCTTTTATGACTTTTTGATAGGCTTTCCTGTTTCTAGCGTATTCGTAGACTTTGTTCTTCACAGAGCTGAAAAGAAAGTTTTGAACTGGCCCTTTGAGCTCTAATGATTCATTGTTTTTCCATAGATGGAGGAAGACATCTTGTACAAGGTCCTCAGCGATTGTGCTGTCATTCAGAAAGGAGTTTGCATAGTTACATAAAGGCACGTAATGACCCATAAACACCTCCTTGAAAGTTATTTTGTCTTTAAATAACAACTGCTGCTTGTAACTGAACTAATTTAACTGAGGTGAATTTAAACTATTGTTTACTAGAAACTTTATATAAAATAAAGAATTCTCATCTTGGTCTCGAGAAACATTAATTTTCTGTATAAGCCATTATTTTTGCTCCATGAAGAAAAGCCATTTATCTCTCATAGGTTTCATCATCTTTTTCTTAGGAGTCTTATCACTGATACTTAGTTTGGTGGGCCTAAAGCTTAGTTTTTTGGCCTTTCTGGACAATATAGGAAGGACTTTTGGCTTAGTCGTCAAGCTGCTTATGATCTTTGTAGGCATGATAATTCTGTATTTAAGCAAATCTACAGATTACAATTAAAAAAAAGGCCGCCATTCGGGAATGGCAGCCATACTAATTGATCAGCACCTTATTGAGCCTTAGTATTTGTATTGTTTTCCTTTTACTGTAGCGATAATAGAACCTGCTACTTTGTATGGATCTGCATTTGAGGCAGGCCTTCTGTCTTCTAACCATCCTTTCCACTTATTCTCTACAGCGGCAATAGGGATTCTTATAGATGCACCTCTATCAGATACTCCATATGAAAACTTGTTTATCGATTGTGTTTCATGGTCTCCTGTTAACCTTTGATCGTTGTAAGCACCATAAACTGAGATTGCCTGCTTGATTCTATCCTTTGGAGCAAATTTCTCACAGATCGTTTCAAAGTCCTTTTTCTTACCGGAAGTACGCAATTTCCTATTTGAAAAGTTAGCATGCATTCCTGACCCATTCCAGTCACCCTTTATCGGCTTAGGATGATATTCTATGTAATATCCATATTGTTCAGTAAGTCTATCCAGTAGGTATCTTGCGATCCAGATCTCATCACCAGCTTGCTTCGCACCTTTTGCGAAAAGTTGGAATTCCCACTGTCCTGAAGCAACTTCTTGGTTGATGCCCTCAAAGGTAAGGCCAGCTGCTATACACAAATCCGCATGTTCTTCTACGAAATCTCTTCCATGAGTATTTTTTCCTCCTACAGAACAATAGTATAGACCTTGTGGACCAGGATAACCTCCGACTGGGAATCCAAGTGGAAGCTGAGTAGAACTATCCATGATAAAATATTCTTGCTCAAACCCAAACCAGTAGTCATTATCATCATCATCTATAGTTGCTCTGCCATTAGATTCGTGTGGACTGCCATCTGGATTCATAACTTCGGTCATGACCAGATAGCCATGTTCTCTTGCAGGGTCAGGATAAATAGCTACCGGCTTAAGTAAACAATCAGATGACCCACCTTCAGCTTGTCTTGTAGATGATCCATCAAATGACCATACAGGACAATCTTTTAGTTTACCGCTAAAGTTGCTTAGAACTTTAGTCTTAGATCTCATGTTTTGAGTTGGCTTATAACCATCCAACCAGATGTATTCAAGTTTCGATTTTATTGCAGGCTTTGCTGCTTTTCTAGTACGTTTTACTGCCATGTTGAGAGTTTGTTATTTTTGCTGCGAAAATATGTAGTTGATTCGCAATATTATTTTGATATTAATTTTCAACTGTTA
>CAZKXO010000125.1:0-9530 GCA_964556525.1 uncultured Saprospiraceae bacterium | reverse complement strand
AAGTAAGTATTAGACTTCTATCTAAGATGTAAGCTTATAATAAGCTGTTTTTAGATAAGCACCTTCAGGAAAACCTATCGGATGGTCTGTGTCATGGAAGCTTCGTTCTAGCATTATGAAGGACTTATGGGACTCGGACATTGCAGATTCTACTGTATTAATAAAGTCCTCAGCCATCACTCTTGACGAGCAAGAGGCCAGGACCAATAGGCCTCCAGAAGTCACCAATTCTATACCCAACTTGGCCAAACGCTTGTATTGGCTGAGAGCAATAGTAATCTCTTTGGCAGCTTTGGCAAAGGCTGGCGGGTCTATGATTACTATATCATATTTATTACCAGTAGTACTCAGTTTTTTTAGCTCGGTAAATGCATCTCCTGTTATCGCATCTAGATCTACGTCATTAAGCTTTGCGTTGTTCTTGGCGACTGTTAGGGCTTGCTTACTGATGTCAAGAGCTGTCGCTTTGGTCGCACCACCTACTAAGGCATGTACTGCAAACCCACCTGCATATGAAAAGACATCCAGAACGGTTTTGCCTTTGGACAATTGTTGGATGCGCAGCCTATTGTTTCGATGGTCAAGAAAGAATCCTGTCTTATGACCCTTGATTACATTGGCATTAAAACGGACACCATGTTCTACAAACTGTATTTCCTCAGTGTCTAAACTGCCATAGATTACCTGTCCATCTGTGAGGTCAGAAAAAGTGTTCTCTCTATGCACCAACCTGGAAAAGCGCAATACCAAAGCCTCGCAACGCGTGACAGAAACAACAGCAGCCTTTATCTTATCTAGTAAAGGCAGCCATATTCTTGAGTATATTTTGAGAACCGCCACTTGAGCATATACGTCACATATAAGAGCAGGTAAACCATCGTTTTCGCCAAAGCAGAGTCTGTATGCATTGGTGTTTGTATGTAGTAGGCTTTCTCGTTTGTAGTAGGCCACCTGCAGTTTATCTGTGAGCCACTGTTCGTTTATCTTAATCCCATTTTCCAAGGATAGAACTTTAATGCGAATAGGAGAATCTGGATCGTAAAGACCCAGTGCCAGAAACTTGTTGTCCTTCTGGTCAAAAATGATGACAAGATCACCAGCCGTACCTGGTTTGTTTTGTTTAATAATACTGTTTTCGAAAATCCATGGATGACCTCCCTTGACTTTTGCCTCTGCGGCTTTCTTGATTTTTACGGCTAGAGTAGCGATATCATTTAGTTTTAGCGGGTTCTGATAGCTATGAATAGCAAGGTCTTTCTATAGAACAGACGCATAATTAATCAGAAATGCTTATTTATTCCTACATTAAGTGTTCTAAAATAACCAGACTAATGAAATTAAGATATTTAGTACTTGCTACACTGCTTTTGTTACAATATAGTACTGAGCTCAGTGCTCAGAGAAAGAAAAGAAAGAGTAAAGTAGACGACAAAAAAGAGGAAGTTAAGCATCCTTTAGATGAGTTGAGTATTTCTGCTCTGAAGTTTAGAAGTGTAGGTCCTGCCCTGACTTCAGGAAGGATTTCTGATTTTGCTGTACATCCTGAGCACAATCACATTTACTATGTGGCGACTTCTTCAGGCGGTGTATGGAAAACTGAGAATGCTGGGACAACATACAAGCCCATCTTTGATAGTCAGGGGTCTTATTCTATCGGCTGTGTAACTATGGATCCTAATAATCCAAATGTAGTCTGGGTCGGTACTGGAGAAAACAATAACCAGAGATCTGTTGCATATGGAGATGGGATTTACCGTTCAAGTGACGGCGGTGCAAGTTGGAAAAATATGGGACTCAAAAATTCAGAGCACATTTCCAATATCATCGTCCATCCTGAAAATTCTGATATAATCTGGGTAGCAGCTGTTGGACCACTGTGGAGTAAAGGAGGTGACCGAGGTGTCTACAAATCTACAGATGGTGGTGAGACATGGAATGCTACCTTAACGATTGACGAACATACAGGAGTTGCCGACATGATTATGGATCCTGATGATCCTAATGTGCTCTACGCGGCAGCACATCAGAGAGCAAGACATGTATATACATATTTGGGTGGTGGACCAGGCTCGGCTATTTATAAAAGTACTGACGGAGGAGACAACTGGGCTAAAGCTTCCAAAGGCTTGCCTTCAGTAGACTTGGGACGGATAGGTCTGGCAGTATCACCTGCAGATCCAGAAAAACTCTATGCTATTGTAGAAGCTGCCCAAGGAAAGAGTGGATTCTATAGATCTACAAACAGGGGTGCAAGTTGGCACAAAAGGGGTGGCCACGTGACCAGCGGGAATTACTATCAGGAAATTATCGCTGATCCTGTCAATGCTGATATTATCTACTCTATGGATACCTGGATGAGTAAGAGTACCGATGGTGGAGCTACTTTTAAGAGAGTAGGAGAAAAAACCAAGCATGTAGATAATCACTGCATCTGGGTCAATCCTAAGAATAATAAACACTGGCTAGTCGGTTGTGATGGCGGCATCTACGAAACATGGGATGCAGCTAAGACTTGGTTGTTTAAAGCCAATCTTCCAGTAACACAGTTCTATAAAGTAGCGGTAGATAATGATGCACCTTTCTATAATATCTATGGTGGTACGCAGGACAATTTTAGTCTAGGAGGTCCGTCACGTACAATTACGAGTCATGGTATTATGAATTCTGATTGGTTTGTTACTCACGGTGGTGATGGATTCGAATCACAAGTAGATCCTGAAAATCCTGACATCGTCTATGCACAATCTCAGTACGGAGTTCTTGTCCGCTATGATAGACAAAGTGGTGAAGAAGTGGGTATACAACCTAAAGAAAGAAAAGGTGAGAATAGCTACAGATGGAATTGGGATGCGCCTCTTCAAGTAAGTAATCACGTCTCAGGTCGCCTTTACTTTGCTGCTAATAAAGTATTCCGTAGTGATGATTATGGCAATAGCTGGGAAGTAATAAGTGATGATCTTACGCAGCAACTTAACAGGAACGAACTGAAAATTATGGATAGGATATGGAGTATAGATGCTGTTGCTAAAAACAGATCTACTTCGCCTTATGGTACTATCGTTGCTTTCCATGAATCCCCATTGAATAAAGATTTATTGGTAGTGGGAACTGATGATGGTCTTCTGCAAGTAAGTAATGATGGAGGCAGCAGTTGGACAAAGAAAGCCAATATTTCAGGTGTGCCAAATAACAGTTACGTGAATGCAGTTTTTTGTTCGCAGCATGATGAGAATGTCATTTATGCTGTCTTTAATCATCATAAGTATGGAGACTTCAAGCCTTACATTTATAAGAGTAGTAATAGAGGCTCGACTTGGAATAAGATTAGTAACAATCTTCCAGAGAGAGGCAGTGTATACAGTATCATAGAAGATCATGTAGATAAAGACTTACTTTTCTGCGGAACAGAGTTTGGTGTTTTCTTTAGTCCGACTGGTGGTGGACATTGGAAACAACTGAAAGCTGGAGTACCTACAGTTGCAATCAGGGATCTAGCAATACAAGAAAGAGAGAATGATTTGGTCTTAGGTACCTTCGGTAGGGGCTTCTATGTACTGGATGATTACAGTTCACTCAGAAAAGTAGGGGATGGCAAAATGGGAGAAGAAGCAATGATCTATCCCGTAAGAACTGCACTACAATATAATTACAAGGAACCTTTGGGAATATCTGGAAAGGCATTCCAAGGGGATGGTTTTTATGTAGGAGACAATTTGGGTTCTGTAGCAATGATAGATTATTACATCGGAAAAGAATTCAAGTCACTTAAGGACAAACGACAAAAGCAAGCGAAAAAAGATGCTAAAGATAAAAAGGATAACCCTTATCCGACGTATGAAGAGCTGAGGGCTGAAGAAGAAGAAGTTTCGACTCAAGTAATTTTTACCATTACAGATGAAGATGGTGATATAGTAAGAAAGCTGACCAAAAAACCAGGAAAAGGAATCCAGAGATTAATGTGGGATATGCGTTACAGTTCTAAGTCGCCTATAAATTTATCTCGACCATCATTTTATAATCCATTTTCCAGTAGAGATCAGGGGCCATTTGTGCAACCGGGTATGTATACTATAGCTATGTCTAAGTTTCATGAAGGAAAACTGCAACAGATAGCTGAGCCTGTACAATTCTTTATCAAGAGTCTGGAGAACAAAGCTATTCCAGTCACGAATAGTGCTAAAAGAGAAGCGTTCCAAAAAGATGTTGCAGAGCTAAGTAGAAAGATACAAGGTGCTGGTCATATGATGAGTGAGCTGAATAATCGCATGAGACACATCAAGGTTGCAATAGAAAGAGTAGAGCAGCCATCTGCAGATTTATTGACCTCATACTATAGTCTGGATAAAAAAGTCAAAGATTTCTCCAGAGAATACAACGGAGATGCAATCAAAACCAGGTTGGATATAGATCAGCCACCGACGCCTGCTGGAAGAGTAGGTTGGATAAATTATGAACAATCTAAGTCATCAGCTGATCCTACAAATACGCATTTAAGGAGTTATGCAATTGCCAAAGAAGAGTTTAAGCCTTTACTGGACAGACTTAAGGATATGATAAAAGTTGACTTGGAAAAACTAGAAAGACAACTAGAAAATGCGGATGCACCGTATACTCCTGGGCGGGCTATAAAGATGATAGAATAAAAGTCTAAGTAAGTTGAAGCAAAGACAGAGCTGCTTTTGTTGAAGAAACGGGAGTAGTTTTGTCTTTGTTCTTAGGAGTAATAAAGCTAGGATGATTTTGAAAGCTGCTTGTAGAAATGTCTGATATTTCTTATCTCATTTTTATTGACTCTTTTTTCATAACTGTCCATTGCTTGGATTTCATTCAGTAATTCATCTAGTATAGAGATAGCACTGGCCTCGCCTTCTGCCTCCTTTAAGAAATAAGCATATTCTAAGCGCTGCATATAGTTGCAAAATTTTTGATCCATAGATTGGAATAATTTTTTTGCTTCAGTTGTGTTTCCTGTTTTCTGCGTAGCCCAAGCATAAGAAATCATCTCTTCAGATTTTGCAAAGTCTTTTTCGCTAGCTATTTTATTTCCATAGTACATTGCTTTATTATAATCTTCGTTTTCATAATGTGCAGTTATAAGATTGGCATTTAGCTTAAGGTCATGTTGGTAATCATCTGTATAGCAAGATTCTAATATGTCTATTGCTCTCCTATTGTTACCTATTTTTATATGCTCCTGAGCCAACTCCATTTTATTAGCATAGGTGTCTGCAAATTTTACTTTTTGTTCCAACTTGTTAATGGTGTAGTTGTTGACAAAAGTTTCTTTGATGCCTTCTCTGAGGTTGTCTATGTTATTACGGCTATAGAAGTGGTGGTATAAGTAGATACAGCTGCCTACAAATGGAAAAATTATTATGATCCAAAACCACTTCTGTTCTGATCTTTGGGAATATGCGTGGTACAAACAAAAGAGCTGTATGCCTATAATTAATGGATATAATCTGATCATGATATAACTATGGAGCTTGTAAGTTAATAATTACTTGCTTATGATATGAAAACCTTTGAAACCAAATTGTAGGAAATTGTTTTATAGGCTTAGTTTTTCCTCAGTCAGTCGGATATATTCTTCTAGTAAATGAATGTTGTTTCCTGTTTGTGTTGCTTTCTTAAACTCAATAAGTGCTGAATCATATTCTTGTCTATCATAGTAGTAAATACCTTTATTTCTAAACCCATAACCACTAGTCTTGTCGAGCTTCAGTCCCGTTTCAATATCTTCCAAACCTTGCTTTATATCTCCTAATTTTATCTTTGACAAACCTCTATTACTATATGAATAAGCGAAATTAGGTTCTAACTCTATCGTCAAATCAAAGTCCATAATGGCTGCTTCATATTGCTTTATAAGGTTGTAGGTATACCCTCTGTTGTTCAGGGTTATTGTATTGTATGGATTTAATTCTAGTGATTTTTTAAAATCAAATAAAGCAGCTTCGTAATCTTCAAAATGTGATTTTACTAAACCGGAGTTACAGTAATCATTAGTATCCCGTCTGAAATTATTTCCAAGAATATTTATTACTATTGCTGCTTTCTGGTATTCCTGAATTTCCCAGTAGCAACTGAATAATAACTTTAGTAATTCCTTATCCATTATTCCGCTTTCTATTATGCTCTGAAATTCTTCTGCAGCCGCTTTATATTTGGAGTCATTGTAGAACTCCACTCCAAGAGTATAATTGTCAGGTAATTTTTTATATCTCAGTAAGTTGGTTAGTTGCTGCCCATCATTATAAGTAATAGTGCCGTCGTGTAAATGTATGGGACTCTTATTTGGAATTATATTATTGATAAAATCCAGAATAGCCGAAACTAGAAAGATGAGGCAGATCCATTTTAAACCACCATGAAGTTCAAGTTTCAGAGACAAATAAAAAGAAGTAAGTCCAACTATTAATGAGCTAATAGGTCCTCCAAGAACTATAATGATATGACGGTTTAACGATTTCGTTCTTTCAGATGGTATACATACTCCACTTGTCCAAAGTAGAAGGTTATATCTAAAGTATATCTCTAGCCTTCCCAAAGTGAAATTTATACTGTTTTCATTATTACCGTATGATCCAATATATAACGTAACCTTTCCTTTTGTGAGAAACAGAGCGGGAATTCCATGCCCAAGTTCATGTGTCAATGTAGTCAGTGGCCTCGCAATAATAAAACTTATACAGACCATCATGTAAATTATCAGAAAGCTAAGCGTCATAGCCAGTATTATTACTACTTACTTCTCAGAATAGTACTCCTGTAGTATATAATAAGCTTTCTTCTTCTGCCCATCATCAGATAGTAATCCTTTGCGATTCCAGCCATCTTGGATGTGAGATAGTGGTCTGCGTGGAGAACGGAAATCCACTAGTACCCAAGGAGACTTACCTCTGGGTTGTTCTACTTGTGAGAGCATCTCCAAAGATTGGATGTATAGTTCATATTGAAATTCTTCTGTATATCTTTCATGATTAGTCTGTTTTGAATTTACCTTATCAGCCGATTATTATTGCAGTTAAAATACAAGAATAAAATCGAGAATTGACTAAAACCTAAAGTTTCTCTTTGTTTAAGCCTTTCGTCGATTTGAGTTTATAGCTTCCACAAAAAAGCTTATCATAATTAAGCCGCCCCCCAATAAGGTTTTCATGTCAGGAACCTCTGATAAGAATACCAAGCCCATAATAATACCATAGATAGGAATAATGGAACTAATAAGACTTACAGTAATGGCAGAGTAATTCTTCAGACTATGCACAAGCAGGGTATGACCTATTGCAGTTGTGAGTAAGGCCAAACCAATAATAAAGGGCCAATCATGAGAAAGCAGGGGAGAACTAGATTTTATAAAAACATAAGGCAACAATAGAACTGTCATAATTACTAACTGGTACAACATCATCACTGAACCATTATAATTAGACATAACTTTTCTGGTGAATATATTTCTAAGTGCATAGGTAAGTGCAGAAGCAATTCCAAAAAGGATAGCCAGAAATATATCATTACCCAGATCTATTGGCGGTGATATGACGTAGATCCCTAATATTACCAATCCTGCAAGAGCTAAGTGATAGAGTCTAAACTTGGTGCCCAATAAAGTAGGTTCTAGAATAGAAGTAATAGCAGGAAAGATATGCAGTGTCAGAATCGCTATTGCCACACTAGATAGCGAGAGAGAATAGAAGTAAGTAATCCAGTGAATACCCATAAGAATACCACCGAGCAGAATGTATTTTTTATGAGCTTCAGATTTAAGCTTGAGGCTAAACTTTTTATAGACTACATAGCAGCCCAGTAGAAGGCAGGCTAGAAGGCATCTATAAAATATAGCCAACTCAGGAGCCATCTCTAAAGGTCTGCCCAATACACCTGAAGTGGCGATGAACAAGACACCTAGATTGAGAGCGACGAAGTTTTTGTACTCAGCTGATTTCAATAGCTGAGTTTAAAGTAAGTCATTCATTGCGGTCCAGACACTTTCGAGTATAATCTTTGATCCTGCTGCATTGGGATGGATGCCGTCTGCATTATTCAGCTCTTTAATGCCAGCTACTTTGTCTAGGAAAAAAGGTATCAGTTTAGCTTGGTGTTTATCTGCTAGTTCTGGAAAGATTTTGTTGAAGGCTGTCTGGTAATCTTCTCCCATATTGGTAGGAGACAACATGCCAGCTAGGACAATAGGGATGCCTGGATGTTTACTGCGGACTTTGGTCATGATAGAGTCCAGATTTTCTTTCGTCTTACTGACGTCCAGACCTCTAAGCATGTCATTAGCTCCAAGTTCTAAAAAGAAGACATCTATTTTTTGCTTGAGGATCCAGTCTAGCCTATTGAGTCCACCTGATGTTGTTTCTCCACTCAGTCCAGCATTTACGACGATATATTTCATGTCTAGGGAGTCTATCCTCTGCTGTAGCAAGGTAGGCCAAGCATCTTTTTCCTCTAATCCATGACCTGCTGTTAGACTATTTCCATAACAAAGGATTGTCTTTTTTGACTCCTTTATCGATGGAGAGGTGTTGCTCGTCTGAGCTTGAGTATTTTTTACAACTTCTGACTCATTCACTTGTTTATCTTTGCAGCCTGTAAGTAGAAACAGTCCTGTCAATAATAAGATGAAATACTTAAAAAATTTCATGACTTTACTTTAAGGCAAAAGTACATATTTCACATTCTAAATTTGATAGAAACAGATGGATAGCATTTTAGAAGCAAAGGATATATCCAAAATATATAAGAGCGGTTCCAGGGAGCTAAAGGTGCTGAAGGATATAGACTTTCAGGTACGAGCGGGTGAGAGTCTAAGTATCATAGGCCCTTCTGGGTCGGGTAAGACAACCTTGCTAGGACTATGCGCGGGCTTAGATAGTCCCTCTTCAGGCCAAATAACTCTTTGTGGAGAGTCTATAAGCAACATGTCAGAGAATGAGAAAGCTAAGCTGCGTAATAAGAAAGTGGGTTTTATCTTTCAGAATTTTCAACTCATTCCTACCTTGACCGCGTTGGAAAATGTAATGATACCGCTCGAACTGCTAGGAAATAAAACAGCCAAGTCGGTAAGTACAGAATTACTGGAAAGGGTAGGTCTAGGAGGAAGACTGGATCATTATCCCAGTCAGTTATCTGGAGGAGAACAACAAAGGGTTTCTATCGCAAGGGCCTTCAGTAATGCGCCGGCGATATTATTTGCTGATGAGCCAACAGGAAACCTAGATGAGGAAACGGGCCAAAGCATAGAAACACTTTTATTTAATCTCAATAAGGAGAAGGCAACCACTCTTGTAATTGTCACTCACGACCTAGAACTGGCAGCAAAGACAGACAGAATGATTAGGCTCAAAGGTGGCCGTATTATGGCTGATACCAATCAAAATAAAGTTTAAGCTATGAGCCAGTTTGGATACCTTCTAAAGACGGCTTATAGAGACAGCCGCAAAAATCGGGGTAAACTTTTCATGTTTATGTCCTCTATTATATTAGGCATAATGGCTCTTGTCGCTATAAATTCCTTTAAC
>CAZKXO010000124.1:0-9534 GCA_964556525.1 uncultured Saprospiraceae bacterium | reverse complement strand
TAAAGGAAAAGGTATCAGATTTAAAGGAGAACAAATTAGAAGAAAAGCTGGTAAGACAGCTGGAGCATAATAGTTTAACAATGGGAAAGATTACTAAGAAACGTAAGATTCAGTATAGAATCAGAAAGAAGGTCAACGGAACTGCAGAAATTCCTAGACTGTCCATCTTCAGAAGTAATAAATACATCTACTGTCAGCTTATAGATGATCTCAGTGGGACAACTATTGCTGATGCAAATTCTAAAGCACTTAGCGCTGGTTCAGATTTGGAATCTGCTAAGAAAGTAGGAGCTGCAATCGCAGAAAAAGCTAAAAGCAAAAATGTAGATAGAGCTGTATTTGATAGAGGAGGAAACTTATACCATGGAAGAGTGAAAGCTCTTGCAGAAGCTGCTAGAGAAGCAGGACTACAATTTTAAAATTTAAAGAAACGAAGAAGCACTAAAAATGGCTGGACGTAACGATAGAGGAAATAAAAGAAAAGCAGTAGAAACTTCAGATTTGAAGGATAAGCTGGTAAGTCTCCAAAGGGTAGCAAAAGTTACTAAGGGTGGACGTACATTTAGCTTTTCAGCGCTGGTAGTTCTAGGTGATGGCAAAGGAAAAGTAGGGCATGGGCTAGGAAAAGCCAGAGATGTACAGGAATGTATAGCTAAAGCTGTAGAAGATGCAAGAAAGAATCTTGTAACTGTTCCTATAATTAATGGAACTATTCCTCACGAGCAGAAAGGAAAGTATGGTGCTGGAAAGGTTCTTATAAAGCCTGCTGCGGATGGTACTGGTGTTATCGCTGGTGGTGCAATGAGAGCTGTACTGGAAAGTGCAGGCGTTGCAAATGTACTGGCTAAGTCTCAGGGATCTTCTAATCCACATAATGTTGTGAAAGCAACTATGGATGCACTTAAGAATCTGAGAAGTCCACATGAGATTGCAAGACAAAGAGGTATTTCTTTAGAGAAACTATTTGAAGGATAAGATTATGGCTAAAATCAAATTGACCCAGGTAAGAAGCATCATAGACAGACCTAGAAAACAAAAGGACACTATGAAAGCTCTAGGATTAAGAAGAATGAACCATACAGTCGTAAAAGAGGCAAGCCCTCAGGTACTGGGTATGGTAAATAAAGTCAAGCACCTGCTAAAGGTAGAAGACGCATAATAAAAGTAGAAAAAGCAAAAGCAATGGAATTGCACAACCTAACTCCTGCAAAAGGATCAGTAAAAAAGAGAAAGAGAATAGCGAGAGGACAAGGGTCCGGTCGAGGAGGTACCTCTACAAGAGGACATAAAGGGGCTAAATCCAGATCTGGATGGAGTAGAAAGAGAGCTTTTGAAGGTGGACAGATGCCACTTCAGATGAGATTGCCGAAAAGAGGATTTAAAAACCCTAATAGAGTGAACTACACTGCACTAAATCTTGGGCGACTTCAAGAAATTAGTGATAAATTTGGACTGAAGGAAATCTCAATCGATGCCCTTTACGAAAAACGAATTATAAAGAAAGGCGAGAAAGTAAAAGTTTTAGCTAACGGAGAGCTTACCTCTACCGTAAGTGTAAAAGTACATGCTATCTCCGAAAAGGCTAAGTCTCAAATTGAATCAAAAGGCGGTTCAGTAACCTTACTTTAAAATTTGAACAATGAACAAGTTTATTGAAACTTTTAAGAACATCTGGAAAATCGATGAGTTAAGGAATAGAATTCTATTCACCTTATTGATTCTCGGAATCTACAGAATAGGTTCATTCATAGTATTACCTGGTGTTAACTCAGATGCACTCGAACAATCAATGACTAACAACAATGACTTGTTAGGATTGATTAACATCTTTACAGGAGGTGCCTTTAACCAAGCTGCAATCTTCGCTCTTGGTATCATGCCGTATATCACGGCTTCGATCATCGTGCAATTATTAGGGTTTGCAGTGCCTTACTTTCAGAAACTTCAGCAAAAAGAAGGCGAATCTGGACGTAAGAAGATAACT
Organism: uncultured Saprospiraceae bacterium; assembly: GCA_964556525.1. Taxonomy (GTDB): domain Bacteria; phylum Bacteroidota; class Bacteroidia; order Chitinophagales; family Saprospiraceae; genus RFSX01. The sequence goes on along the minus strand of CAZKXO010000124.1, from coordinate 7,550 downwards.
CAGATTACAAGATTATTGACTGTATTTATAACCCTCGTACAAGGTGGAGGTTATTTGACTTATCTAAACTCAATGCCGGGAGCAGTACATCAATCTCTTTCTCCTACGGTTTTCTGGTTTTCCAATATAGTCATTCTATCTGCTGGTACTATATTCGCAATGTGGCTAGGAGAAAAGATAACAGACAAGGGTATAGGAAATGGTGTTTCTCTACTTATTACTATTGGTATCATAGCAACTTTACCAAGATCATTTGCTACGGAGGTTATCTCTCAGTTCAATGGAGGGGGTGGTTTTTTACTGATACTAGAATTTGCAGTATTATTCTTTGTTATTCTTGCGACAGTCTTAGTTGTACAAGGAGTCAGGAGAATTCCTATACAATTCGCTAAGAGAATGGTAGGAAGACAGCATTCTAATATGCCACAAGCTGGTGCTAGAGATTTCATTCCACTAAAGGTCAATGCTTCAGGAGTAATGCCTATCATATTTGCTCAGGCTATTATGTTTCTGCCTGTTACCATAGCGCAATGGGGTGGGGATGTAGCACCTGACAGTTTCTTAGGACAATTAAGTGATTGGAAGTCCATTCCTTACAATATCATATTCTTCATTCTAGTTGTCATATTTACTTATGTATACACAGCACTTCTAGTAAATCCACAACAGTATGCAGAATATTTAAAAAGACAAAATGCCTTTATCCCAGGTATCAAGCCTGGTTCTCATACACAACAGTTCATTGATACCTTGACTACAAGAGTAACTCTTCCAGGATCTATATTCTTAGGGTTAATTTCTATCCTACCAGCAATAATTGCGGCCTTTGGAGTAAATGATGGTTTCGCCTTATTCTTCGGTGGTACCTCATTACTAATCTTAGTAGCTGTTGTGCTGGATACACTACAACAAATAGAGTCTTATCTACTTATGAGAAAATATGACGGACTAGTAAAGTCTGGAAGAATCAAAGGTAGAAGTGGTATGCAGACCATAGGAGCTGGCATGTAATGATTTATTACAAGACGCCAGATGACATAGAACATATAAGAGAAAGCTGTCTACTAGTGTCAAAGACCTTGGCACTAGTAGCATCTATGCTCAAGCCTGGGGTCACTGGTTCCCAAATCGATGCAGCTGCAGAAGAATTTATAAGAGATCATAATGCCAAGCCTGGCTTCAAAGGCTACAATGGCTTCCCATCTACTTTATGTATTTCACCTAATGAAGGCGTAGTACACGGTATTCCTACAGAAGTACCTTTTAAAGAAAAAGATATTATAAGTATAGATTGCGGCTCTTATCTCAATGGTTATTTTGGAGATTCTGCCTTCACATTCGCTATGCCTGGTGTAGATGACAAAGTGATGGAATTACTGGTTTGTACTAACGATTCATTGTATAAAGGTATAGAGCAAGCAAAGATTGGCAATAGAATAGGGGATATCAGCTATGCAATTCAGTCTCACAATGAGAGTAATAACTACACAGTAGTGAGGGAATTAGTAGGTCATGGAATAGGTAAAAACCTTCACGAAGCACCTGAAGTACCTAATTTCGGTAGGAAAGGCAGAGGACCTAGGATTCAGAGGGGTTTGGTAATAGCTATAGAACCTATGATAAATCTGGGTAAGAAGGGAGTGAAGCAATCCAAAGATGGATGGACTATAATAACAAAAGACTTACAGCCCTCTGCACATTATGAGCATACTATAGCTGTAACCGATGATGGACCGGACATTTTGTCTAATCATGAACTGATTCAGGACGCTATAAAAAATAATCCCGAAATCAGGAATATTTCGTTAAAAAAATAGATATTTGCACTCCAAAAATTTTGAATGTCAAAAAAGAACCTAATTGCTCAAGATGGCGTCATTGAAGAAGCGCTTTCTAATGCAATGTTTAGAGTGAGACTTGAGAATGATCATCTAATAGTAGCCACTATTTCCGGAAAGATGAGAATGCACTACATCAGAATATTACCTGGTGATAAAGTTGCTGTCGAAATGTCTCCTTACGATTTGACAAGAGGAAGAATTACATATAGATATAAATAAGTATGAAAGTCAGAGCATCCATAAAAAAGAGATCTGCAGACTGCAAGATTGTTAGAAGAAAGGGTAAACTGTATATTATTAACAAGAAGAACCCTAAGTTCAAGCAAAGACAAGGTTAAGATATGGCTAGAATAGCAGGAGTAGATTTACCAAAGAATAAAAGAGGCTGTATCAGCCTTACCTATATATATGGCATAGGTAATACACGTGCAAAGAAAATTCTTGATACTGTAGGCATTGGCTATGATGTAAAAGTCAATGAGTGGTCTGATGATAATATCAAGCAAATCTCTAAGCACATCCAAGATGACTTCCTTGTAGAAGGGGAACTCAGATCTGAAGTACAAACTAACATCAAACGATTGATGGATATTGCTTGTTATAGAGGTTTGAGACATAGAAAAGGATTACCAGTAAGAGGTCAGCGAACACAGACCAACGCCAGAACAAGAAAAGGTAAAAAGAAAACAGTTGCTAACAAGAAGAAGGCCACTAAATAATAAATAGTATGTCAAAGGCAAAGAAGGCTAAGAAAAGAAAGGTTAACGTAGAACCAGAAGGTCTTGTTTATATCAAAGCAAGCTTCAATAACATTATCATATCTCTTACTAATAAGTCGGGACAAGTTGTCTCATGGGCTTCTGCAGGAAAAGCAGGATTTAGAGGTTCTAAAAAGAATACACCTTTCGCAGCTCAAATAGCGGCAAAAGATGCAGCTCAAAAAGCATATGATGCTGGAATGAGATATGCTGAAGTACTTGTGAAAGGTCCTGGTTCAGGAAGAGAAGCAGCTATCAGAGCTATAGATGAAGTTGGCATAAAAGTAACACGTATTAAGGATGTTACACCTATTCCACACAATGGTTGCAGACCACCAAAAAAGAGAAGAGTCTAAAATTACAAGTTATTGTAATCAAATCTATCTAAAGAAGTAAAGCTAATGGCAAGATATACAGGACCAACTACTAAAATCGCGAGAAAGTTTGGAGAAGCGATTTACGGACCAGATAAGAGTTTCGAAAGAAGAAAATATCCTCCTGGTCAGCACGGTAATGGTAGACGTAGAAAACAAAAGTCTGATTACGCAGTTCAGCTTACTGAAAAGCAAAAGGCAAAATATACCTACGGTGTACTAGAGAGACAATTTAGAAATCTCTTTACTAAAGCTGCAGGTAAAAGTGGTGTAACGGGTGAAATCTTGTTACAATATTTAGAAGCAAGACTAGACAACTCAGTATACAGACTAGGGATTGCACCTACTAGAAGAGCAGCTAGACAGTTGGTCTCTCACAAGCATATCCTTGTCAATGGTATCCTTACCAATATACCATCATTTCATCTCAGACCTGGAGACGTTGTATCTGTAAGAAACAAATCTCGTAATCTAGAAGTTATCCAGAATGCTGTAGGTAGCAGAAATACCGAAGCAAGAAAATGGACATGGATGGAATGGAATCCTGAAAGAATGGAAGGTACATTCTTGGAGTATCCAGAAAGAGAAAAAATTCCCGAAAACATTAATGAGCAACTTATAGTAGAACTCTACTCTAAGTAAGCAGATACTTAACTGTTTCCGCTGGCAACTTATATGTTGTCTTATTTCTATTTAGTGAATTCATTCTATAAATCAGCACATGAGTATTTTAAATTTTCAACGTCCTAACAAGATCCTTTTAACTAAAGCGACTGAATTCGATGGTACTTTCGAGTTTAAGCCTTTGGAACCTGGTTTCGGTCAGACAATCGGAAATTCGCTGAGAAGAGTATTGTTGTCTTCACTAGAAGGATTTGCTATTTCAGCAGTTAGAATTGCTGGAGTAGACCATGAGTTTTCTACAATCAAGGGTGTATACGAAGATGTCGTAGATATCATCTTAAACCTTAAGCAAGTTAGGCTTAAGACTGAAATAGATGGTTCTGAGAACGACAGCGAAAAAATCTACCTCACTGTAAGTGGAAAGGAACAACTAACTGCTGCAGATATAGAAGCACATACAAATGTATTCAAGGTTATGAACCCTGAATTAGTTATCTGCAACATGGAGAAATCTGTAAACCTTGAGATAGAGCTTACAGTTACAAAGGGAAGAGGTTATGTGTCTGCTGGAGAAACACTTTCAAAAGATGCACCTATTGGCGTTATCCCTGTAGATGCAATATATACACCTATTAAGAATGTTGCCTACCAAGTAGAAAACACCAGAGTAGGTCAAAGAACAGATTACGAAAAACTAACCATAGACATTAAGACTGATGGTACGATTCATCCTGAAGAAGCTGTGAAAGAAGCTTCTAGGATTTTGATTCAACACTTGATGTTAGTCACTGACGAGAATATCACTTTCGAAACTGAGAAGAGCAGAGAAGATGACATTGTAGACGAGCATATCTTACATATGCGTAAGCTGCTTAAGACACCATTGGAAGATTTAGATCTTTCTGTAAGAGCTTATAACTGTCTTAAGGCTGCTAAGATTAACTCGTTAGGAGAAATGGTGAAATATGATACCAATGAGTTATTGAAATTTAGAAACTTCGGTAAGAAATCATTGGTAGAAATAGAAGAGTTACTTCAGAATAAAGGTCTGACATTCGGTATGGACCTATCTAAGTACAAGTTAGACGAAGAGTAAGCACTAAGGGTCGCAACGACTCACTCTAGAAGTGGGCCCTTTTTATAAATATTACATATACCGATTCTAACCACATTATACAGGTCGTTTTTACCAAAGTTAGAATCAGTGATGTACTTAACTAATTGTCATGAGACACGGAAAAAAATTCAACCATCTTGGTAGAAAGAAGGGCCATAGACGAGCCTTGTTAGCAAACCTTGCTAAAGCACTTATTCAGCACAAAAGAATCAATACTACTCTAGCCAAAGCAAAGGCATTAAGAGTCTATGTAGAACCTCTTGTAACTAAGGGGAAGACTGACTCTGGGCATTCAAGAAGAGTCGTATTTAGTTACCTCCAAGACAAAGAGGCTATCAAAGAATTGTTTGGGCCGATAGCACAAAAAATAGGAGACAGACCAGGAGGGTATACCAGAATAATCAAAACTGGATTTAGAAAAGGTGATGGTGCTGAGATGGCTATGATAGAGTTAGTTGATTTCAATGAAATTTATTCTAACAAGAACGAGGGCAAAAAGAAAACTAGAAGAAGAAGGAAAAAATCAGGCGGTGGAGCAAAAGCTGCCGCAGCAACTGCAGCAGCAGCTGCTACTTCAGAAGAAGAATAGAAAAAAAGGGATGCAGACTGCATCCCTTTTTTTATAAATGCTATGACCGTCTTTCATATTATAGTCTTTCCTTATATTTGAGCCCAATCTGAAATTAATGTCAAACTCAGCACTAAACGATGCCATCCTGCTCCTCGAAGATGGTACTTACTTTAGAGGAAAAGCTGCAGGAATAAAAGGGCTTGGAACTGGTGAAATATGTTTCAATACAGGAATGACCGGTTACCAAGAAATATTTACAGACCCTTCGTACTCTGGACAGATCCTGGTTACAACAAATGCACATATTGGAAATTACGGAATCAAATCCGAAGAAACAGAATCTGACAAAGTCCAGATAGCGGGTTTGGTATGTAAGAATCTTACAGACGAATATTCAAGACCCTTAGCAGATAATGCTATACAAGCTTATTTTGAAGAAAACAAAATTGCTTGTATCCATCAGGTAGATACCAGAGCGATAGTGAAGCATATCAGAGATAAAGGGGCTATGAACTGTCTTATCTCCACTGATGAATTAGACCTAGATGTGCTGAAACAAAAGTGTAAAGAGATTCCTTCTATGGAAGGTCTCGAATTGGCTTCTAAAGTAAGCACAAAAGAAACCTATGAGTTGGGTGAGTCAGAAGCAGAAGTATCTATAGCCGTCCTAGATTATGGTGTAAAAAAGAATATACTAAGATGTATGGCTGAGCGAGGTGCAAAACTAAAAGTCTTTCCAGCAAAGACTCCCATAGAAGAGCTAAGAGCATACAATCCTGATGGCTACTTTCTTTCCAACGGTCCTGGTGATCCAGCTTCTATGGACTATGCCATAAGTGCAATCAAAGAACTTATGAAAGATCAGTTACCAATGTTCGGTATTTGTCTTGGGCATCAGCTATTGGCCTTAGCCAACGATATACCAACCTATAAAATGCACAATGGTCATAGAGGGATCAATCACCCAGTAAAGAATCTTCTGACTGGTAAATGTGAGGTAACCAGTCAGAATCATGGGTTCGGTGTCAGTCCTGATGCAATAAAGGCTAGTGATGCAGTAGAGATTACACATATGAATCTCAATGATGATACAATAGAAGGCATCAAAATAAAGGGTACAGCCGCTTATTCAGTACAGTACCACCCTGAAGCTTCTCCTGGACCACATGACTCCAGATACCTATTTGACGAATTTATATCAAAGATTAAGGAACATAAAAAAATACTAGCCTAGTGAGTAGAATTATAGATATATCAGCAAGACAGATTTTAGACTCTCGAGGGAATCCAACAGTAGAAGTAGATGTTACCACAGAGAATGGGTATATGGGTAGAGCAGCAGTTCCTTCGGGAGCCTCTACCGGGAAGTATGAAGCTGTAGAGCTTAGAGATAAGGTGAAGAAACACTGGATGGGCAAAGGTGTCTCTAAAGCTGTCAAAAACGTAAACTCCAAATTATCTGATGCCTTGATAGGGCAGTACGTCTTTGAGCAGAAGGCCATTGATCAGATTATGCTTAAGCTGGATGGTACCTCTAATAAAGCAAAGCTTGGTGCCAATGCGCTTCTAGGCGTTTCACTAGCTGTAGCCAAAGCAGCTGCACAAGAGTCTCATCAACCATTGTACAGATATGTAGGAGGCGTCAATGCTTGCACTCTGCCAGTTCCTATGATGAACATTCTAAATGGTGGTTCGCATGCAGACAATAGCATCGACTTCCAGGAATTTATGATAGTACCTGTAGGAGCACCTACTTTTTCTGCTGCATTGAAGATGGGAGTCGAAGTGTTCCATCATCTCAAGGCTGTGCTTAAATCCAAAAACTATTCTACCAATGTAGGCGACGAAGGTGGGTTTGCACCAAATATAAAGTCAAATGACGAAGCAATAGAAATCGTACTATTAGCTATTAAGAAAGCGGGTTACAAAGCCGGAAAAGATATATGGATTGCGATGGATGCTGCTGCTTCTGAATTCTATGATTCAAAGAAGAAAGTTTACCATTTTCATAAGTCCACAGGCAAGAAATTGAAGTCAGAGCAGATGGTAGACTATTGGGTAGATTGGGCTAAGAAGTATCCTATTTTCTCTATAGAAGATGGCCTAGATGAAGATGATTGGAAAGCTTGGTCTAGTATTAATAGTAAAATAGGAGAGGAGATTCAGTTGGTTGGTGATGACCTTTTTGTTACAAACACTGAAAAGCTGGCTAGAGGTATAAAAGAAGGAGCGGCCAACTCTATCCTTATAAAAGTGAACCAAATA
>CAZKXO010000123.1:6815-9560 GCA_964556525.1 uncultured Saprospiraceae bacterium | reverse complement strand
CAAATGATTACACAACCTTGAGTGATGATTGTGGCGCAACAGGATCTACGACAGTGACATTTATAGCAATGGATGATTGTGGAAATGCCAGCACTACTGAAGCAATATTCTCTATAGAAGATAATTCGGTGCCGACGATTACAAATCCTGCAATTGCTCTGAACCTAGAATGTAGTACAGATAATCAGCAGACATTAATAGATGCATGGTTAGCAGACAATGGTGGCGCAACAGCATCTGATGCATGTAATTCTACGGACTTAGAATGGTCGCATGATTATTTTGTCAATGCAGAGAATACTGCATGTGGAGCAACAGGTACGGTAATAGTAACTTTCATTGCAACAGATAATTGTGGTTTATTCTCTCTTACAACAGCGGCGATAACTGTAGAAGATTCAGCTCCGCCAATTTTTGAGACAGAAGCAGATGATCTTGTGGTACAATGTGATGGAGCAGGAAACCGTGATGAACTTGATCAATGGCTAGCAAGTCAGGGAGGTGCAGTTGCTTCAGATCTTTGTGGAACAGTTTCTTGGTCAAACAACTACACTAGTTTAAGCCCAGCATGTGGAAGCTCAGGAAGTGCAGTGGTGATTTTCACAGCTGCAGATGAATGTGGGAATACATCGGAAACTCAAGCGATATTTGTAATAGAAGATACAATTGAACCAATACTAATTACTTCGGCTGCAGATTTAGAAATAGAATGTGATGGAACTATTCAGGAATCATTGCTAAATGACTGGATTGCAAATAATGGGGGGGCGAATGTAGAAGATGGTTGTAGTAATTCTGAAATTACATGGCGAAATAACTATACTGTAGATTCTCATAATACAGGTTGTGGATTAAGCGGCAGCGTTTTGGTAACTTTCACTGCAACTGATGCTTGTGGTTTAGATGCTTCTACAACTGCAACCTTGACTATCAGTGATAATGTAGCTCCTGAAATAGATGTAGAAGCGGCTGACTTGGTAGTAGAATGTGATGGAGCAGGAAATGAAACTGAATTACAAGATTGGCTGGACAACAATGGTGGTGCGACAGCTACAGATGCTTGTGGTGGAACAAGTTGGTCACACAATCACGTAGAGCTGTCTGATGAATGCGGTACATCAGGAACAAGTACTGTAGTGTTTACGGTAACAGATGCTTGTGGAAATGCTAGTACAAGTGAAGCAACATTTACAATTGTTGATTCTTCTATGCCGACTGTAATCAGCCCAGCCTTAGATTTGATTTTAGATTGTAATGCTGCTACTCAGCAAGTAGATATAGATACTTGGTTAGCAAATCAGGCTGGTGCAATTGTCGGAGATGTTTGCAGCCCTGCAGGAATAGTTTGGATGAATGATTATACAGTAGGCCAAGAAGCAACAGAATGTGCAATGACAGGAACTGCTACTGTAACGTTTACAGCTATGGACGCATGTGGATTGATAGCAAGTGTATCTGCAAATATTATTGTGACAGATAATCAGCCACCTCTTATATTAAATGTTGGGGCAGATCAAACTTTAGATTGTCAAGAGGACCATGCCTTCAGTGTGCCTACTGTTTCTGATGAATGTGGTACATATACACTAGCAGAGAATGATGAAACATCAGGGTCAGTTTGTGATGGATATAGTATTACCAGAACATGGGAAGCTGTAGATGAATGCGGAAATGTTTCTACTGCTTCACAGACCTTTAACTTCAGCTGTAATCCTCCTGAGAATGAGCTTGAAGATGTAACGATTTGTAGTGAAGAATTGCCATACGAATGGAATGGAAGATCACTTACGACTGCTGGAACTTATACTAATCCTACAACTGACGAAAATGGTTGTGACTTTGAGGAAGTTCTAAATCTAACAGTAAATGCAATTACTGCAGATGATATTACAGATCTTTCTGTATGTGCTGAGGAGTTGCCATACGAATGGAATGGACAGACCTTATCTGGACCTGGACAATTGATAAATCCGGTTGCTGATGCAAATGGCTGCTCCTTCAACGAGATCTTAAATCTGGATGTACATACAATTTCGGTAGCAGGAGTAACTGATGATTTAGATTGTAATGCCTCTAATGGAATTGCAACCGGGCAGATTGATATAACCGTCTCTGGTTCAACTGGAAGTCTAGAAACAGATTACACTTATAGCTGGGAGTCTCAAGATGGTGGTAGTGGGCTTATTCCTTCAGCAGGAGATCAAAACAACTTATCGGTAGGCACTTACATTGTTACAGTTACAGATGCCAATGGTTGTACTGCAACAGGTACATGGGCGCTAACAGAACCATTAACACTTTCTGTACTGGCATCGACAACCGATTTGACTTGTAATGAAGCAAGTGGAGATGCTGATGGCGCAATCGAGTTGAATGTACAAGGTGGTACTCCTGGATATAATTACTTTTGGTCAACACAAAATGGATCTGGAATTATACAAGGAGAAGCCAGCCAAATTGGCCTATCTGCTGGAACTTATAATTTAACAGTAACTGATGTTAGTGGATGTAGTCAAACTGAATCTTATGAACTTACTCAACCTTTGACGGTTCCACCTAATGATATCACTGATGTAGAAATTTGTACAGAAGAATTACCTTATGAGTGGAGAGGGCAGACTTTAAATGAATCCGGACAACTGGTAAATCTTACTACAGATGCTAATGGATGTGCTTTTGATGAAATACTGAATCTGACTGTAAATGCTGAAACACCAGCTGACATTACAGATCAAGCAATCTGTG
>CAZKXO010000123.1:3967-6715 GCA_964556525.1 uncultured Saprospiraceae bacterium | reverse complement strand
TAGTGCAGGGCAGTATACGAATAATGTTTCTGATGCTAATGGCTGTGCCTACGATCAGATCTTAAATTTATCAATCAACTCGATTGTCTTGTCTGGTACGCAGATAAACTCTGAATGTAATGAGGTGTCTGGAGATCAGAGTGGAGAAATATCTATTTCGGTTTCAGGAGGAGAAGGTAACTATACTTATGCTTGGTCTGGGAATGGAAATGGCTTATTGACGGATGTTAGTAACCAAACTGGACTTTCAGCTGGAACTTATTCAGTGACAGTTACAGACATAAGTGGATGTACTGCTTCAGGTTCTTGGACACTGACAGAACCATCTGCAATTTCAGTATCAGGAGTAACAACAGATTTAATCTGTAATGCTTCCAATGGTGCTCCATCAGGTGCAATAGACGTAACTGTATCAGGAGGGGAGGGCAATTCTGAATCTGACTATTCATACAATTGGTCTTCAATTGATGGAAGTGGGTTAAATCCTTCAGCAGCTGACCAAACAGGACTTACAGTTGGTACGTTCATTTTGACAGTAACTGATGCTAATGGTTGTTCAGCAACATCGAGTTGGACTTTGGATGAGTCTGGTATTATTTCGGTATTAGCATCCGCTACAGATTTGACCTGCGTAGATTCCAACGGTACTCCAGACGGAGCAATCACACTTTCGGTACAAGGCGGAACTCCTAGTTATAGTTATCTCTGGTCTAGTTCCATAGATGCTGCAGGTTTGAATACAACTGCTAAAGACCAATCAGGCTTAGCTGCAGGAACATATACAGTTTTAGTTACAGATGCTAGTGGATGTGTTGCGCAAGAATCTTATGAAATTTTAGAGCCACAGACTTCTACACCTGATGAAGTTATTAATCTTGCATTATGTCAAGAAGAGTTGCCATATGATTGGAATGGTCAGTTATTGGTTTCTTCTGGGCAATATACCAATGTTGCTACTGATGCTAAAGGATGTAACTATAGTGAAATTTTAAATCTTAGTGTTTTTGCAACTCAATCAGATCAAGTTCAAGAAGAAACGATTTGTTCGGATGAATTACCGTATGAGTGGAAAGGCCAGATGATAACTGATGGTGGCCAATATAACAATTCTATACCAGATGATAATGGTTGTGCTTCCAATGAAATACTAGAGTTAATAGTATTGCCTGGCCAACCAGATGATGTGACCAATATGACCATCTGTGAAATTGAATTACCTTATGAATGGAAAGGTCAAAATTTGACAGGGGAGGGACAATTCACAAACCCTCTTACTGATGCAAATGGTTGTACTTACATTGAAGTGCTAAACCTTGTGGTAAATTCTAATTTGTCTGATGAGCAAACAGATCTGACAATCTGTGCAGATGAGTTGCCTTACCTCTGGAATAGTCAAATGATTACAGAAGCAGGCAACTATACCTATGAAGTGATGGATGAGAATAACTGTGCTTTCAGAGAAATTCTGAATCTATCAGTACAAACTATTGAATTATCTGCTAGTCAAACTAATACTGACTGTAGTGCAAATTCTGGTGAAGGAAGTGGAACCATATCTGTTGCAGTATCTGGAGGCGAAGGTTCTTATACCTATAGTTGGACAGGTACTGGAGCTGGTCTAGAATTGAATGCAGCAAATCAGACAGGGCTTTCAGCTGGGTCTTACTCTGTTGTTGTTACAGACGCGAGTGGTTGTACGGTTTCAGAATCTTGGACTATTACAGAACCAGCTATTATATCAGTTTTAGGAACAACTACCGACTTAATATGTAATGCTTCTAATGGTGCTCCATCAGGTGCAATAGATGTAACCGTATCTGGAGGACAGGGTAGTTCTGAATCTGATTATTCTTACAGTTGGTCTTCAGTGGGTGGAGGTGGATTAATTCCATCAGCAGCTGACCAGTCAGGACTTACGGTTGGTACTTATACTTTGACAGTAACTGATGCTGCAGGATGTACTGCAACATCAAGTTGGACATTGAATGAATCAGGTATTATTTCAGTCTTAGCATCAGCGACAGATTTAACTTGTAAAGGTACTAGTGGAACACCAGATGGTGCTATAACACTTATTGTACAAGGAGGAACTCCTGGGTATAGTTATCTATGGTCAGGAGATGGAGCAGGTTTGGATATTACTGCTAGAGATCAATCTGGCTTGTCTGCAGGTACATATACTGTAATGATTACTGACGCTAGCGGATGTTTAGCACAAGATTCGTACGTCATCTTAGAGCCACAAACTTCTACAGAAGATGAGATAACTGACTTAACTATTTGCAGTGAGGAGTTACCATACGAATGGAGAAGTCAGACTATAACTGTTGCTGGACAATATACAAATGGAGTAACTGATGGAAGTGGCTGTGCTTACAACGAAGTACTAAATCTTGCAGTGAATGCTGGCCAAGAAGATGTAACAGAAACAATAAGCATCTGTACAGAAGAATTACCATACGAATGGAGAAGTCAGACTATAACTGCTGCTGGACAATATACAAATGAAGTAACAGATGGAACTGGCTGTGCTCACAACGAAGTACTAATGCTTACTGTCAATGCTGGTCAAGCTGACGCTTTAGAAGCAATAACTATTTGCGAAGAGGAATTGCCTTACACGTGGAGAGGACAGGTGATAACTGCAGCTGGAGAATATAGTAATGAGATAACAGATGGAACTGGCTGTGCTTACAACGAAGTACTAATGCTTACTGTCAATGCTGGTCAAGCTGACGCTTTAGAAGC
>CAZKXO010000123.1:0-3867 GCA_964556525.1 uncultured Saprospiraceae bacterium | reverse complement strand
TTACACGTGGAGAGGACAGGTGATAACTGCAGCTGGAGAATATAGTAATGAGATATCAGATGGAACTGGTTGTGCATACGACGAAATTTTAAACCTTACAGTAAATGCAGGACAAGCTAATGAGATTACAGACATTACTATTTGTTCTGAGGAATTACCATTTATTTGGAATGATCAGACACTTACTAGTGCAGGTCAGTATACAAGTGCAGTATCAGATGCAAATGGATGTGGGAGCCTGGAAGTGCTGAATCTTACAATTGACAGATTAGAAATCACAAGCCAAATTACAAATTCAGAATGTAATTCAGGGTCTGGGATTTCTGATGGCTCTATTACAATTATGATATCTGGAGGAGATGGTAGCTATACTTATCTATGGTCAGGAACTGGTACACAGCAAGGAGTAGCTAGTCAATCTGGATTGGCAGCAGGTCTTTTTGCAGTAACAGTTACCGACGAAGCTGGTTGCTCTGTGGAAGAATCTTGGAACTTGACAGAGCCTTCATCTTTATCAGTGTCAGCAGTGACTACAGATCTTAGCTGTAATGCTTCTAATGGAATTACAGATGGAAAGATAAATATCTCAGTTACTGGAGGTCAAGGTGATTACTCTTACAGATGGACAAGTAGTAATGGTGCTGGTCATAGTCCTTTAGCTGCTAATCAGCAAGGGTTAGGTATAGGAACATATGATGTCACGGTTACAGATCAGAATGGTTGCTCAGCAACTGGAAGTTGGACCTTGGAAGAACCTACAATATTATCTGTACTTGCTTCTGTTACAGATGTCACTTGCAACGATGCCAGTGGATTACCTAATGGTGTAATTGATCTATTAGTACAAGGAGGTACGCCGGGTTATACTTATGCATGGTCTACTATTGATGGTAAAGGTCTGGATTCAGAATCGTCCTCCCAAACAAACCTGTCAGCTGGTACCTATTTCTTGGTGGTATCTGATGCAAATGGTTGTATACAAGAAGAATCTTATACACTTAATCAGCAACAAGCTTCTAGGCCAGATGAGCTTACTGAAGTTACGATTTGTGCTGAGGATTTGCCTTATGATTGGTATGGGGAGAGTATAGTAGAATCCGGTGAATTTGTAAATACTGTGTTAGACAACTCTGGTTGTAGCTATAACCAAATCCTTAACCTTACAGTGAATCCAGCAAACTTGGATGAAGTGATGGATGTTACAATCAGGTCAGCTGAGTTGCCATACATCTGGAATGGACAAACAATAACTGCAGCAGGACAGTTTATCAACCCACAATGGGATGACAATGACTGTCTCTATAATGAAGTACTAAATCTTAGAATCTGTACAGATCAAGAAGATGATATTACTTCGTTGACAATATGTGATAATGAGTTGCCATATACTTGGAATGGAGAGTTGAGATTTGAGGCAGGAGAATATTCTCATCCAGTTTCTGGTGCAGATGGATGTGGTTACAACGAAATCTTAATTCTAAGCGTTTCCGAAAAAATTGAGGATCAGATTTCTGAAACAGCAGTTTGCGCTGATGATTTACCATTTATGTGGAATGGGCAGGCAATCAATGAGTCAGGAACGCTGATGAGAGAAGTTCAGGATGATGCAGGATGTAACTATAATGAGATAATAAATGTAACTGTTCATCAAATGACAGAAAATGCGATTACTTCCATAGAAGTATGTGAGGGTGATTTGCCATATGTTTGGGAAAACCAAAGTTATGATTCTGAAGGCAGTTATAGTGTAGATAGAGTAGATGCATCAGGTTGTGGATTCATGTCTGTACTTAATCTCACGGTAACACCATCAGAAGAACCTCAAGTGTTCAATGAAGTTATCTGTGAAGGTGACAGCTATACTTGGGAGTTAAATGGAGTAACGTATGATAGTGAAGGAAGATTTACGACACCGAGCGATGGAATTTGTACTATAGATCATGTATTGAATATAGCTTTCCACTCTAGAGGATCAGAAGTTGTGAGAACTGCAACAATTTGTGATGGAGATGTATATATGCTAGAAGGTGAGCAATTTGAAACTGCAGGAATATTTGTAGTAATGATGGAAGATGATAACGGCTGTGAATTGAGAGTAATTTTAGATCTTGAAGTCATAGATAAAGAGCCTGCAATTGTCTTTAATGAAGTACTCTGTCATGGTGAAACTTATACATGGTCATTGAATGATCAAACCTATAGTACGCCAGGTCAGTTCACTACACCAGGCTCAGACGAATGTTCAGAAAATCATGTTTTGAATCTTTCATTCTATGAGCCAACTGAAGATGTTGAACTGAATGAAACTTTATGTAAAGGTGGTATTTATACACTTGGTTCAGAATTTTATTTCGAGCCTGGTACTTATTACCAAGAATTTGAAGATGAAAATGGCTGTCCATACGGTGTTACTTTGAATCTTGTCCAGTCTGAATGTAATAGTTCTAGTATTGGTAATCTTATCTGGGATGATGCAAATGGTAACGGTATACAAGAAAGCAGCGAAGTGGGTATCGCAGAAGCTATAGTAGAACTATATAGTATAGATAATCAGTTAGTGGCTACTATGGAAACGGATGAATTCGGAGAATATTTATTTGAAGATCTTCTTCCAGGAGAATACTATTTGATTGTGAAATTGCCTGATGGAACATATGATAAGTACATACCTTCTTCTGAAAAAATGACAACCCCTGATAAAGACAATGACTACTTCCTAGAAGATGGAGGAGTTACTAAGTCAAGAATTTTGGCTCTAGGGGAAGATGAAGAACTATTAGATGTTGATGGAGGATTCTATGTGTCTGGTAGTATTGGAAATCAAGTTTGGTTGGAGATAGAAGATTCTGCATTAGCTAATGGTTATGACCTAGATGATGAGCCATTGAGTGGTGTAAGAATAACTCTTATTGATGCAGAGACAAAAGAAGTTGTTGCAACACAAATGTCAGATGAGAATGGTTATTATAGCTTTGAGAAGCTAGCCAAAGGTGAGTACTTTTTAGAATTTATGGCTGAACAAGGATACACCTTCGTAGAAAAGAATGCAGTTGAGGATAAGACATTGGATAGTGATGTGGAAAGAGATCCATTTTCTACTCTGAGAGGAATTACAGATAGAGTCACTGTCGGTGTTGGCGAAGAGAATTTTACTATTGACGTGGGACTTCGAGTAATTACTACCTTAGGTATAGAACTTTTAGATTTCGATGTGGAGTATGCGGAAGAAGAGCATCTGGGATTAGTTTTCTGGTCGACAACATTAGAATCTAATACAGAGAGTTTTGAGATTCAGAGAAGTATAGACAACACTGATCAGTTTGAGGTTGTAGGAGTGGAAGAAGCTGCTGGCAACTCTAGAGAACTACAGGAATATTCATTCGTGGATAACGACCTAAAGGCTGGAATACATTACTACAGACTGAAGGCTATAGACTTGGATGGAGCATTCACATATACAAAGATTAGGTCCATTACAATAGAGCCAAAATTGCAAAAGAGTAGTATCTCTGTTTATCCTAACCCAGCAATAGATGAAGTTTACATTGGTATAGAGAAATCAGACCCTACTCTTAAATATAGTGGTGGAATCTATGACGTAATTGGGGAAAGCCTGATAGATATTGCAGACGACAATAATGATGAAAGGAAATCTAGACTACTGCTAGATATTAGTGGTCTTGATGAAGGACACTACATTTGCAGGATACAGATAGGAACAGAGGTTTTCATAAAAAAACTAATAGTAACAAGATCTGAATAATTAACATTATTCTAAAGATAAGTATTCGCAATGAGGCTGCCATTAAATTTTAGTGGTGGCCTTTCTTTTTGATTAAAACATATGATTATCTTTAATGTGTTGGA
>CAZKXO010000122.1:0-9607 GCA_964556525.1 uncultured Saprospiraceae bacterium | reverse complement strand
CAATGCTGATTTGTAATGATCTTCCTGTTCATGAGTTCTTCCATATTGAAGTCATTGATATGCTTGCCTTTCACAGCAGACTTTAGATCGAGCATCTGATTGAAATCACAGTCATGGATATAGCCATCCCAGCTTATACTCAAGGTGTTTCTACACATCAAGTTGTCTATCGTAGCCGGATTGAAAGCCATAGAGAGTTCATCCATGTAGCGATCGTAGTTGCCTGACTCTATGAGGTATTCTAAGAACCTACTTACAGGAAGATTAGTAATAGCCATGAGACTATTGAAGACTATATCAAACTTTCTTTTGAGTTGTCGTTTGAATTCTCTTTCCAACTCCTCTTGAGAACCTGGTAAGTAAGCACCAGAAGGGTTGTGAACGAGATCCAAAATAAGACCAGTACCTTCTTTTCCATATCCAACTTCATTCAGTTTCTGTAAAGCTGCAATAGAGTCTTCGAAGACACCGTCACCTCTTTGCGAATCAGTTCTGGACTGACTGAAGTGGGGTAGAGAGGATACGACATGTACCTTGTTGTCCCTGTAGAATTCTGGAAGATCGTGATACTTCTTATTGGCCATAATAATGGTGAGATTACATCTTACCATAACTTTCTTTCCTGCCTTAGTACATTCCTCTACAAACCATCTGAAATTAGGGTTCATTTCTGGAGCACCACCTGTTAGATCTACTGCAGGTATATCATGGTCTTTGATAATCTCTAGGCACTTTTCTAGAGTTGCGCGATCAATGTTTTCCTCTTTCTTATCTGGTCCTGCATCCACATGGCAGTGTGCACAGGTCTGATTGCAAAGCTTGCCTATGTTTATCTGGAATATTTGAACTTGAACTGGATTTATGCCTTCCTCCCAGCCAAATTCCTTTATTCTTTTTCCGAACTTGGGAATTTTAGATTCTGCCTCCTGTTGCGAGAGGACTTCTAGTTGGAAAAAAGTATTGGATAACTCACTGCCTCTAGCCTTAAGGCTTTTTGTTTTTTGTTTAACTCCCATCTACATTAATTGCTTTTTCACGTGATTCATCATCTGGACACTATTTACTAAGGTTGCACCCCCTTTTATAGCGGCTGCTACATGTACTGCTTCCATCATCTGCTCTTCGTCAGCACCTTTTTTTAGGCAAGTAGAAGAGTAAGCATCTATACAATAAGGACACTGTACTGCATGTGCTACAGCAAGTGCTATCAATGCTTTTTCTCTTGCTGTCAAGGCACCTTCTTGGAAGACAGTTCCGTACCAATCAAAAAATTTGTCCCCATATTCTTTCTGAAACTCAGTTATGTTGGGAAATTTCTTAAGATCAGCCGGATCGAAGTAAGAATCACTCATTTTGGTAAAATTTGCTCAAATTAAGGTTTACTTTCTTGAAGTTGTTTCATAAATACTCATTTTTGTTCTTCTAATGACATTAACTTGTGTCTTTTGGTACCTAAAATTGTTAGAACTAAACCCCACTTCATGGCAATTCGGAATCTAATATTAAACCTTTTACTTCTTATTGTTCTGACGATTTCTTGTGACCATCAAGTCTCTCAAAATCAGAATGTTGTAAGAAACTCAGGACAACAAATACGTGTCAAGGTTACAACTCCGGCTGGTGAAACTCTTGCTGGCTTTGAAAAACTTAAAATTCCTACCTTTTTTAATGTTGCTGCAATAGATAATAATGACAATAACTTAAGTGCTCTTGTTCTGAGTTCTAAGCTCAATAAAGGAAAAACAGTATCAGTCGTTCCGATTAGTTTATTTTCCTTTGAGAAGGATACAACTCAGTTAAAATATCTTGTAAGTGTCCCTGATGAAGTGGAAACCAATCATATAGGTAATAACTATCTTACCTTTATGAGTATGAATAATGATCTCTCCCAAGCCATAGAGAACTGGTTCAAGGCACAATGTGGCCTTACAGATTGCTCAGACTACAATTGGACTAATCCATATCAGACCCTGTTAGAATTGGAAGCGAAGTAGTTTCCGGAGAAATATAAATGACCACGATAGATAAAGAAGGAAGAATAGAAGAAGTCAGCTTCAGAAATAAGTCGATAGACTCTCTGGTAATTACAGATAGAATCGAAGCAATATTAAAGCAATGGGACCAGAACTCAGGTGATATGCCCTATGCAAGTTCAGACTATCTCCGTCTTCTCGAAAAATTTGGACCGATAGATTATAGCTACTATTATGCTTTGCTAAAAAAAGATAATAGGATAGTAGGCTTAATCTATTGCCAGCATAAGCCGCTGGAACTGCATAAAGATTTTAGAGTACATACACATTCGGACGGAATATATGAGAAGATCAAAGTCAAGATAACTAAAACTCTTTTTCGCCTAGTCAGAAATGACATACTCATCTGTGGTAATGTGTTGCTTACTGGAGAATATGGTATACGGATAGATGAGACTGTAGAGGTAAACAATAATGAGCTTGTTACACAGGTGCTGGAAAAAATTAGAACTTTTATAAAGAAGCATCATAAGGTCAAAATCAAATCTACACTGCTAAAGGACTTCTATATTGCAGGACCGCTAAGGAAGCAAGAATTTAAGTCTAATGCTTATACGAATTTTAAGGTTCAGCCAGATATGATTATAACCATCAGAAAGGAGTGGAAATCCTACGATGATTATTTGGCTTCTGTAAAATCTAAGTATCGAGTAAAATTCAGAAAGGTAAAAAAGAAGGGGTCGGAACTTAACTTCAGATTACTCAGTACAGCAGATGCAGCCAAGTATAATACTGTTATGTATAACATGTATAAAGAAATATCTGAGAGAGCAACTTTCAATATGTTTTTGCTGGATGAAAACTATTTCTTAAAACTCAAAGAAACATTTGAAGACAATCTCATATTGTATGGTGTCTTTCACGGAGATGAGCTTGTAGCCTTTTTCACTTATTTAAGAAACGGCAAAGTAGGGGATGCGCACTTTTTAGGTTATAAACCTGAGATCAATAATAAATACCAAATCTACTTCAACATATTGCTACGCTTGATAGAGACTGCCATCGAAGACAAAGCAGATTATCTAAATCTGTCTAGAACAGCTTTGGAAATCAAAAGCTCTGTGGGTGCAGAAGCTTACGACATGGAAGTCCATTTGCATTATCACATAGGCTGGATCAATAAGTTATTGCCTTTTCTTCTCGGTAAGTTTGTCCCTGAAAACAAATGGCTACCAAGAAGCCCTTTTAAGTAAAGTTGTATTGTCTATACTCTGATAAGCAGTATTGAGTACTTGTACTTTTGCCTGATCAAAGTGCTGTCCTTTATCAATATCAAGTTCTTCCCAACTCGCTATATTGCCTTTGGAATAATTTGGATGCTTGTTATTCTCCTGATAGATATAAGCGAATGTAATCGCAAGAACAAATAAAGCTCCAACAGAAACCAATTGCCTGACAAATTTACGTCGGGCATTCAGAGCAAGATTTATCCTGTTATCCAGCTTATCTTCTATTTTGTTCCAGGCATCTGTCGGTGGTGTAGTCTGTGCCTTCTGAGCCTCAGCTCTTATATTTTCGTAATTACCCAATGTCTTCTAAGTTTCCAGATTGATTATGTTTTTTTTTATAAAGCTCTCGAAGTTTCTTCTTGGCTAGTATTAGTTGAGACTTGCTTGTATTGATACTGATATCTAATTTTTCTGCTATTTCTCGGTGTTTATAGCCTTCTATCACATAAAGATTGAAGACCGTTCTGTAACCATTAGGCAGGAGGTCTATTAAGGATAAGATTTCATTGTACTGAAGATTTTCTACAGCAACAGCATCTTCTTTTAGGTCATAAGCCTTTTCTATGTCTACATGCAGATTAAGGTTATGCCTCTTTCTTATGCGCATCAGGGCCTCATTGATAACGATGCGTTTCATCCATCCTTCGAAGCTCCCTTCTCCTTTGAACTGGTCTATCTTTGAAAAAATCTTATAGAAACTCTCTACCAGTAAGTCTTCTGCTTCAGTGCTGTCCTTGATATATCGTTTGCAAATGCTATAAAACAAGGGTGCATACTTCTCATAGAGCGCTTTTTGAGCTAGTCTATCTTGCTTTTTGCATCTTGATATTATGTTGGCTTGAGACTGCATGCAGTATTATTAACTGGTTGTACTAGTTAGATGTAAGATAAACTGATTTTGGTGTGAAGTAAAGAGGATTTTTAGCAAAGATTCATATTACGGCTTATTATAATCCGTATTACTATCTTTGCACTATGGAGAATAGCACTAAGTATAGTCCAGCAGAAGTAGAGGATAAATGGTATAAACACTGGGAATCTAAAGGGTATTTCAGTTCCAAACCGGATGAAAGAGAGCCTTTTACAATTCTTATACCTCCACCTAATGTCACAGGTGTCTTGCATATGGGGCATATGCTTAATAATACAATCCAAGATGTACTGATAAGAAAAGCGAGATTAGAAGGCAAAAATGCATGCTGGGTCCCAGGTACAGACCATGCTTCTATCGCTACTGAAGCGAAAGTTGTCAGAAAACTTAGAGAACGAGGCATCAAGAAATCTGATCTTACCAGAGAAGAATTTTTAAAACATGCTTGGGAATGGACAGAAGAATATGGTGGAATAATTCTCCAGCAACTGAGAAAGTTAGGTGCCTCATGTGATTGGGACAGAACGGCTTTCACAATGGATGAGGTACGGTATAATTCTGTCATCAAGGTATTTGTAGACCTGTACAATAAGGGTAAACTCTATCGAGGAAACCGAATGGTCAATTGGGATCCCAAAGCACAGACGGTACTGTCTAATGAAGAAGTCCTTCATAAAGAAGAGTCTGCTAAGCTCTATCATGTCAGATATAAAATAGAAGGGGAGGATAACTATATTACAATAGCGACCACAAGACCAGAGACCATATTGGGTGATACCGCCATTGCAGTTCATCCAGATGACCCACGTTATGCATCTTATAAAGGAAAGAAAGCGCTAGTCCCTTTGCTGGGTAGAGCAATTCCTATAATCTTTGACAGTTATGTAGATATAGAATTCGGGACAGGTGCACTGAAGGTCACACCTGCTCATGATGTCAATGATTATGAACTAGGAAAAAAACATAATCTGGAGGTTATCGATATGCTCAACCCTGATGGTACTGTCAGCGAGGCAGGGCAATTGTATGTAGGAGAGGACAGATTCAAAGCAAGAAAGCTTATCAATGCCGACTTAGAAGAAAAAGGTCATTTGGTCAATATAGAGGATTTGGTCCACAATGTCGGAAGGTCAGAAAGAACTAATGCTGTTGTAGAGCCAAGATTGTCTTTACAGTGGTATGTGGATATGAAGTCGCTGGCAGACCCAGCTTTGGAAAATGTAATGAATGATACCATTAGGTTTTTTCCAGAAAAGTATAAGAACACTTACAGTCACTGGATGGAAAACATCAGAGACTGGTGTATATCCAGACAGCTATGGTGGGGACAGCGGATTCCGGCTTATTACTATGAGGATAAGGTATATGTGGCAGAGACTGATGAAGCAGCGCTAGAGTTGGCAAGGAAATATTACCCAGACTTAGCAGCCTCTGATTTAAAGCAAGATGAGGATGTTCTAGATACGTGGTTCTCTTCATGGTTATGGCCGATTAGTGTTTTCGATGGTTTTGAAAGTAAAGAAGAGTTGGATTATTATTATCCGACTAGTGTCTTGGTCACGGGTTGGGATATCATATTTCTGTGGGTTGCCAGAATGGTCATGGCTGGTTATGAATGGAAAGATACTTATCCGTACAAGGATGTCTATTTTACTGGTATGGTAAGGGATAAGAAAAGACGGAAGATGAGTAAGTCTCTCGGAAATTCTCCGGATGCACTTAAGCTTATAGAAGATTATGGTGCAGATGGCGTAAGATTCGGAATGCTTTCGTGCTCGCCAGCAGGTGGAGATTTATTGTTTGATGATTCTCTGGTAGATAATGGTCGTAAGTTTTCTAATAAAATATGGAATGCGGTAGGTTATGTACTTTCTCAGGAAGTGGATGATTCATTGCCGCAACCAGCTTCTAGTACGCTAGCACTGGACTGGATAGAGCAGTTGATGGACAGAACAATTGAGAAAACACAAAAGTCTTATTCTGAGTATAGATTGTCAGAGGCACTAATGACGACCTACAGTTTTATCTGGACTGATGTCTTTTCATGGTTTCTTGAAATTATAAAGCCTGATTATCAGCAGCCGATAGATGCAATTACTTTGGAAAGGACTAAAGGCGTATTCGAAAAAATCTGCATCATTCTTCATCCATTTATGCCTTTTATAACTGAAGAAGTATGGCATAAGATCAGAGAGAGAAAAGAAGGAGAAGATTGTATGATGGCGAAATATCCCCAAGCGAACTCTGCTATAGATAAAGCCTTACTAGGAGATATAGAACTTATCAAGTCTATAATATCCAGTGTAAGAGATGTAAAGAACAAAAATCAAGTTTCGCCTAAGACTGTCGTAGATCTTTCTGTAATCAAGAATGACGAAATTTCTTCGTGTTTCTCACGAGCTGGCGCCAAAGATATTATTCAGCGTTTGGCTTTTGTAGGAGGTATAACAGTTGCAGATTCAGATGAAGGTATCAATGGTATAGCTGTCATCTGCGGAAAATCAAAGGTGTTCATACATCTAGACTTAGAAATAGATGTGGAGGCAGAATTAGCTAAGGCTGAAGCAGACTTGACTTACGAGCAAGGCTTTGTAGCAAACATAAATAAGAAACTAAGCAACGATAGATTTGTAAGCGGTGCACCTGAGCAAGTAGTCAATAAGGAAAGAAAGAAACTGGCGGATGGCCAAGCAAGAATTGCTGCTTTAGAAGAAAGGATCAAGCAGCTAAAGAGTTCATAAGGAAATAAAACTAAAAAAGCTGACCGCTTGTGCTGCCAGCATTATAAATATAGTAAGTTGACGATTCTGCCTGTAATCGCCTTATTTTGTAATCACGACTTTTTTCGCTATAAATCCTGCTTCGCTTTTAGCATTAAGAGTATATACTCCAGATGGTAAGTCAGAAACAGTCATGTTAAATCTTCCTGTATTTACATTTTCATGCACCGATCTTTTGACCAGTTGTCCATTCAAGTTCATTAGTTCAAATGATACCTCACGAGAAGCTTCAGCTAATTCTATATCTATGGTAATCACATCTGAACTCGGGTTAGGAAAGACCTCTAAGCTGTTTTCAGTTTCATCCACTGGTTCTTCTATACCTGATATTGTTTCTCCATCTCCAATAAGCTTCATTTCTAACCAAGGCTCATTGGCTACCGTTCTACTATAAGATAGATTAGGCAGTTCTGTGTCGAAATTACCATCATTTATGAGGTTGCATGCAAGTCTGGTCCCGAATCTTTCTGGTCTACCTAAATTATGTAAGGCTCTGTTTGTAAAAGTCAAATCGTAAGGCGCACCTTTGCTAGCATCATTGGCAATAAATTCTAAAGCGTCTGGTGTATCTGTGTTCATAACAAATACAAGAGAATATTGCTGATTATCTTTTAATTTCAGTGGAACCAATTCACCACCTTCTACTAAGGGCTCACCATCCTCCAGATTGGCTGCAGCCATTCTTACAAATAAGTCACTCTGGTCCGTTAATAATGGATGCATAGGTCTCGAATTTTCTAGACTATTAAACCCATTATCTCCCATAACTCCTACTAGCAATAAATCTTCTGAGGCGACTTGCCAGTCCTGTGTTATTGGGTCATTGTCTGGGTCTAAAGATGCAGCGGTAGGATTCCACTCGTATAAATAGACTTTGATCTCACCTGAGTTGTCCAAATTGAAATTGATGCCAAACCTTAAATCCGTGAAATAGGCATAATCTCCTTTTGCCAGATAAAAGTTATAAGCCAATGCCCAATCATAACCGCAAAAACCAGCTTTGCCAGGTGCCTCTGTTGCCACCCCAGTAAAGATCTCTCTGTGCTGATTACTTTTGTCAGGGCTGGGTTTGTCCACCGATTTCCAAAGGTCTTCCGTCACTTCAAAACTGAAGGAAGTCGTATCGTTTGCTCTTACCTGATCATTATTGGTAATATTACTATAGTTGACCTTGTAAATGCCTAATTGTCTAGGGATAAATAATTCCCTAAAGGAACTGTTCTCATCCAGAAAGCAAGAACTTGGTTGTTCTTGGAAACTGCTATTTACAGTTGTCCACTTTATTCCCTCAGGATTTGTTGTTTCTACCTCTATGATTGCATTAGGAATGGATAAGTTGCTATTGTTTATAATATCTACATGGAGAGGAATTTCTGTTTTTGCGAAGCAAGGCATTGCTACAGCAGGGCTTCTTGAGATGGAACTAGGATCTATTGCGATATCGGTATATTCTTGATCTACTAACATTACATCATCTATAGTGGCGTAATAATTAGCAGCATTGTGTCTAAATTGCAAGACGACGGATCCTTGATTATCGTAACCAGGAATCGGTATGTAATAAATGTCCTCACCAGCTTCATCTGTTTCTGAGGTGCGGATAACACAATTATTATCAAGACGGACAACTTCAGGATTTCTTAAGTCGCCATTATATCCTACAGTTATATTCATTGTGTCTGGCCATGTTGCTCCACCATCATAACTTGTTATAAGGGCGGTGTTGCCACCTGTTAGCCAGTAACGCCACTGATGATAAAATTTACATACTAGATTTTCTACGTTTATTGCACTTAGGTCTATTTCTGGACTTATCAATGAGCCAGAACATAATTCTCCTGACAGCGGATCATTTGCACATAGATTATTTTCATTATAAGCGACAGTCGGAAAAACCATGAAGCCATTGCAGGATGTACCTTCTACAATTTGGTTGGAAATACCAAATAGATCTGGAATCGTACTATCAGTTGTCCAATACCAAGATGTATCAGCATCAGAGACAACTGACCATCCATTTAGACCAGTTGCAAAATCTCCTTCACCTGACTCGTTGCCCCATAATACTGAAGGTTCTGCTACTGGGTCACATGAATAGCCCAAGGTCATTTCTGGTTCGCTTTCGGTAAGAGCAATTCTGAGTTCATTACAATCATGTAGAGACATAGAAAATACAGGAACAGTAAGCGTCGAATCTTGCTCTGGTCCACCAAAATTATAAATTGTATGCACTCCTGTATTATTGCAAATTACAACTGCTACGGCGTTGCCGTTTTGTGCATTCTTGACCTTGTCATAAAAACTGCATTGACCTCTGTCCACAAAAGCAATCTTTCCTTCTAAGTTTGTTAGGTTTTGGGCACAACCATAAGAACTAGATGCAAAGGATGCTGGAGCTGTTAGATCTTCAAGTAATACAGAACCCCAAAGTGGATCGGGTTGGCTGACTCTGTAGACGCCTGCAAGCTCACTGGGTTCAGTAACAATAAGGGCATTAGCTTGTTGTGCATGAGCAGAAAACAAATTGAGTAATAGACACAGACTTAAGCCTGAAAGGGTGGAAGTTAATTTCATAATGCTAATAGTTTGATTGTTGATGCAAGTTGTTTCCTAAGTGCACCGACCGTGACTTTATTTGGAATCTAAAACACTAATAAAACAAAAAAGCTGACCGCATTACACGGTCAGCTTCTA
>CAZKXO010000121.1:0-9614 GCA_964556525.1 uncultured Saprospiraceae bacterium | reverse complement strand
ATTTTATATATTTTAGATCAAAGCTTTTTCTTCCTTTTACTTTGTCCAGATCGCACCTACACCAGCCTCCCATAGCTGCGCATTGTATTTCTCTAGGCGCTGTGCTAGGTTATCTGCTTGTTTTTCTAGGATTGCCCATTGGTTGTCGAGTTCCTGTCTTCTGTCCTTGGAAGGTAGATTGACGCGAGGTAAATCACTTTCTGTGTGGTTAATCATAAACATGTAATGCGCAGTAAACTTATTAGGAAAGTTTTCTACATCATCATAGGCCTTGGATTTTCTTTGGACCATCTCTTCATCCCAAGTTTGTAGATCTTTGGCCAAGGCCCGACCTTGCTCAATGAGAGACTGATGCGTCGTTTTATCCAGTTGACTGATTATTGTTTCTAATTGTTGGCGTTGTTTGTACAGTTTATTGGTCTTCTTGTGCATAGAGGTAAGAATGGCCTCCACTTCATTCATAAACTGATTATAAGCTTCATAAGCTAAGTCAGTAGGGTAGGTGGGATTAGGCAAAATCTTAAAAGATGTAGTACTGACCTTAGCTCCAACTTTCATGGTAGCTACATATTCTCCAGGAATAGCCTTATGGCCTCTGAAGCTGGCCTCGATGTAGGCATCAGGAATGCCTGGCATGATGCTGTGTCTGGTGTCCCATACGTATCTATTGAGTCCTTTTTGCTTGGAGAGAGTATCCGTAGGTGGTGGTCCACCGTCCCATCTTTTATAGGTCTTGTCTTTTTTGGATGATAAAGTATTGACTACTTGGCCATCTGCGTCTTTAATCTCTATAGTCACATCTAAGGAGTCAGCCACTTTAGGAAGTTGGTAGTATATGACCACACCTGAAGCAGGATTGACGCCATGCAAAGGATGTATCCCTTTGGATTTATTCCCATTCAATGGGCTGCCACTGTTATTAATATATATGTCTTCTGGTTGGAATATTTTTATAGCGTCGATATCGTTATCATGCTGTCTCAGCAGTCCCATGTCATCTAGTACCCAGAATGACCGACCCGAAGTAGCGATGGCCATATCGTCGTGTCTGATGATGAGGTCCAGAATAGGAGTAACAGGGAGATTGAGTTGTAGGGACTCCCATTCATTGCCCCCATTCCATGATACATAGAGCCCTGTTTCTGTACCTGCAAAGAGTAGGTCTTTTCTTTTGTCATCTTCTCGGATTACGCGGGTAAAGGCCCCCTGTGGTATGCCTTCAGAGATGTTTTTCCAAGTCTTGCCATAATTTGTAGACTTGTATAGGGCAGGTGTTTTATCATTGAATTTATATCTCGTGGTGGCGATATAGACCGTGCCAGCCTCATGGGGCGATACATCTATCGCATTGATCAAGCATTCTTTAAGTCCAGCAGGCGTGATATTTTTCCAGTTGTCGCCATTGTCTCTTGTTAGATAGACTAGCCCGTCATCACTGCCTGTATATATCGTGCCTTCCTCATGTGGGGACTCTGCCACATAGCTCAATGTCCCATAATTTTCTGCACCTACAGCCTCATTGGTATAGGGTCCACCGCCATTGCCTTGCTTGTCATCTTGATTTCGTGTTAGGTCAGGAGAAGCTTCTTCCCAACTCAGACCCTGGTCTCTGGTCCTGAGGAGATACTGGGCTCCATGATAGTAAGTGTTGGGCTCATGTTGGGATTTGATAATAGGAGCATTCCAGTTATAGAGATATTTCATCTCTCTTGCTTCCATGCCGAGGTATTGGATAGGAGCCGCCATGATATTGGATCCAGCATCTGCCTTGGTGTTGAGCGCTTCTATAGTGCCCAGATAGGAACCACCCATCACCACTGTTGGATTGTCAGGGTCAAAGGCTAGGAAAGCACTCTCACCACCCGCTGAGGCTTTCCAGTTTTGTGCAGTTATGGCTCGACCACTTATGGACCTATGTTCTATAGCAATAGAGCTGTTGTCCTGCTGGCCGCCATAGATGCGGTAGGGGAAGCTGTTGTCTACATTGATTCTATAAAACTGGGCCGTGGGCATATTGGCTTGTGTAGACCAGCTCTTACCTTGATTGAAGCTGATAGCTGCACCACCATCATTGGAGATGCATAGATTGTTGGAGTTGTAAGGGTTTATCCATAGGTCATGATAGTCGCCGTGGGTTCCCGTAATTCTGGACCAGGATTTTCCGCCATCGATGGACTTAAGTGCAGGTGCACTGAGGACATAGATGAGGTTGTCGTTATTGGGGTCTATAAAGACTTCTATATAATACCAGGCACGCTGCGTCAGTCTGTTGTCTCCACTTACTTTGGACCATTGAGCACCGCCATTATTAGAGACAAATAAGCCACTCTTATCTTTCTGGGTATCACTTTCTATCAGTGCATAGACTTTATCAGGATTGGATCTGGAGACAGCAATCGCCATTTTGCCTTTTTCTTTGGGGAGCCCTTTGTGTATTTTCTTCCAGGTTTTGCCAGCGTCCGTACTTTTATATAAGCCACTGCCATCACCACCACTTATGACTTTCCATGGCACCCGCTGATGCTCCCACATGGCTGCATACAGCACGTCAGGATTACTTATATCCATGCTTAATTCTGAACAGCCAGTGCTCTCATTGACAAAAAGCACTTTATTCCATGTGGTACCGCCATCTGTTGATTTGAAAATGCCTCTTTCTTTATTTGGGCCATGTAAGGCTCCTTGTGCCGCAATGTAGACGAGATCAGGATTTGTAGGGTGGATGATAACCCGTGAGATGTGTTGGGTTTCTGCTAGGCCCAGATGTTTCCAGGTCTTGCCACCATTGGTCGATTTGTATACACCATCACCATGGGAAGTCATTACACCTCTAGGCGCATGCTCACCCATACCTACATAGATGATATTAGTATGTGACTCAGAAACAGCTACTGCTCCTACAGAGCCAGTCTTGAAATAGCCATCTGATATGTTTTTCCAGTGTTGACCAGCGTCTTCTGTCTTCCATACTCCGCCTCCTGTAGTTCCCATGTAATAGGTCAGGGGATCGCCTACGACTCCACTAGAGCCTACAGATCGTCCACCTCTGAAAGGGCCTATATTTCTGTATTTGACAGCTTGGTAGAAGCTGTCAGCTGTCATGAGTTTGGAAGAAGGAAGGGCCGTGTTCTGACTTAAGCCTGTTGCTGTCGATATAAAGAAAATGCAGAGAATGGTCAACTTTTTCATGTAACTCAATTATTGGGGTTAAGATAAGAAACCTTGATCATCAGTTGTTAATGTGAGGGTAGTCGGGAGCAGAAGATTTTCTTATTCAAGGCAGGTTTTAGCCCAAGAATGTGAGGAAAACCTAGTCTTTGGAGTTTGAAATCACTGTATAAGCCCATTTTATCTACGAAATGATTCGTAAAAAGTTAAGATTATAATAATTATCCTCTGAAAACTGCATTTATTAAGCGGTAAACAGACCTTTGGGACCTAAAGCTATAACAATGAAGTTTTTCTGCATTCCTATATTGATGTTCTTATTCTCAAATACTGTCGATGC
Organism: uncultured Saprospiraceae bacterium; assembly: GCA_964556525.1. Classification (GTDB taxonomy): domain Bacteria; phylum Bacteroidota; class Bacteroidia; order Chitinophagales; family Saprospiraceae; genus RFSX01. Next base: position 6,106 of record CAZKXO010000121.1, on the reverse strand, counting down.
GCAAGATTATGTAAAATGGACAGCCAGCTATGATGCCGAGCAATCAAGTATCATTCTCAAGGCCAAGATGCAGGATGATTGGGTAATCTACTCTCAGGAATATGTAGAAGACGGTCCTATACCGACGAGTTTTGAGTTTGAGGAAACAGCAGGCATCACCCTGGTGGGAGCCGTGGAGCCACTTTCTGAGCCCATCGTAGTCGAGAGTAAGATGTTTATGGCAGAGGTTAAAAAATTCAAAAAGGAGGCCATATTCTCTCAGAAGGTCGAACTTCAAGATGATTCTGTTGTAGTAAAAGGCAATGTTACTTTTATGACTTGTGATTCAAAAAGATGCCTACCACCCAAAACAATTCCTTTCGAAGTAAAAATTTAATTTTGGCTGTCCATATCGGGCAGTAAGACTATCTACTAAACTATTTTTCCAATGCGGTCAATTCTTCTGGTCCTATCATTATTTATTGCCACCCTTCCACTGGATGCCCAGATTCTGGATCCTGTAAAATGGAAATTCTCTTCGGAACACCTAGGAGGAGATAACTATCTTCTGACTTACTCAGCAGACATAGAAGCACCTTGGACGGTATATTCTCAGTACACTTCTGACGAAGGCCCTGTACCTACTAGTATCAATTATGAGTCTGAAGGCTTTGAGCTGGATGGCAAAGCAACTGAGACTGGTCACAAAAAAGAAGGCTTCGATAAGATGTTCGAAGTGGATGTCATCAAATTTCTGGATGACGAGCCCTTTACAATAAAGCAAAAAGTGACTGCGCCTTCAGGAACGGAAGTTACTGGCTATCTCACTTATATGACCTGTAATAACGAACGTTGTCTGCCTCCTACAGATGTAGATTTCAGTTTTAAACTTGCGAGCAAAGAGCCTCTTGCAGCAACTAAGAAAGCTGAAAAAAAAGCCGAAAAGATGGCGGAGGAGAAAGTAGTATCTCAGTCGACTTCCACACAAGCTGCAAAGGTCACTAAAACAACTGCGAGCAAATACACTACAATACCTGCCATATCTGGAGCTGACGATCAGGGTTCTTCTGTACAACTAAAGAATGGTGTCAGCGAAATGAAAGAAACCTCAGAATCTAATATTACAATAGGAGGATCTACAGGAGGTATCAGTATTTCTGGTGGTGATGTAAATATTTCAGCAGTCAACGGTGAAGCTATGATGGAGGATGTGCAAGAAGAAGGTGGCGATCTGCTGAATCCTGTTACTTGGAATATCACAACCAGAAGTCTCGGTAATGATGAGTACGAACTAATCTATACTGCCAAAGCAGATGATCCCTGGACGGTATATTCTCAGTTTACTTCTGATGATGGACCTGTACCTACTTCTGTTACTTATGAGACCGAAGGCGTCGAGCAGCTTGGAAAAGGAACAGAGACTGGACATAAGAAACAAGGCTTTGATAAGATTTTCGAAGTAGAGGTAATCAAGTTTCTTCCTGATGAACCCTATGTGATCACACATAAAATAAAGTCACCTGCAGAAAAGATCAAAGGCTATCTCACCTTTATGACTTGTAATGCAACAACTTGTTTGCCTCCTACAGATGTAGATTTTGCTTTTGATCTGAAGAGCGGAGTGAGATTGGACTATGATGATATGGATAAACCAGCGATGCTTTCAACTGAAGTTACCTCAGCTGTGACTGGTTCTGCCTTAGCAAGTGGAGCTGGTCCAAATATTACGGGTAATCTATTAGACAATAAGATTCCTGCTATTTCTGCCAGTTATGCCAAGCCATTAGGAAATTGTGGTGGTAGCGAAGAAACCAGCAGTTTATTTATGTTATTCATTTTTGGATTGATAGGAGGACTTGTAGCTCTATTGACCCCTTGTGTCTTTCCTATGATTCCGCTGACCGTGTCTTTCTTTACTAAAGACACTAAAAGAAAAGGATGGGTGAACGGTCTCATATATGGTGCTTCTATTATTGTCATCTATGTCGCCTTGGGCTTAGGGCTGACTGCTATCTTTGGAGAAGAGGCATTGAATAGATTGTCTACGGACTGGATAGCCAATACGATCTTCTTTTTGATTTTCATCTTTTTTGCATTCTCCTTCTTTGGTTATTATGAAATCACTCTACCGAGTTCGTGGACTACAAAGAGTGATGGGATGGCAGATAAAGGTGGCTTGCTAGGCATCTTCTTTATGGCTTTTACTTTGGCTTTGGTATCTTTTTCTTGTACTGGTCCTATTATAGGTACAGCCATCGTTCAGGCAGCCTCTACGGGTTCCAAGATGGGGCCTGCCATTGTTATGGGAGGTTTTGCATTAGGAATGGCCTTGCCGTTTGGAGTTTTTGCAGCTGTACCTGCTCTACTTAATAGCCTGCCACAGTCTGGAGGCTGGATGAACTCTGTCAAAGTCGTTCTAGGATTCCTAGAATTGGCCTTAGCATTTAAGTTTCTTTCCGTAGCAGACATGACCAATCACTGGGGTTTCCTGAAGTATGAATTATTCATGGGTATCTGGATTTTATGTTTTGCAGGTATGACCGCCTATCTGTTCGGTTTGATAAAGTTTCCGCATGATAGTCCGTTAAAAAAATTATCTCCTTTCAGATTGGTTTTTGCCCTATTGTCTTTAGTGTGGACCATATATCTGATGACAGGACTGATACCAAGTAAAGAACAACCAGGTAGTTATAATTCATTGGCACTTATGAGTGGCCTTGCACCACCTAGTAGCTATAATTTTTTCCTGAAGCAACCTGATGCAGATAAGAATATCAAAGATCGATATCCTTCTTATACCCTCTGTGCCAATAATATTCCTTGTTTCAAGGATTACTACGAGGGCAAGGCTTATGCTCAAGAAATAAATAAACCACTCTTCCTAGACTTTACAGGCTATGGCTGTGTAAACTGTCGAAAGACTGAAGAACATGTATGGGTAGACAAAATGATTAAGGATAAACTTTCAGATGATTTTGTACTAGTGTCACTGTACGTAGATGACGATAAGAAGCTGGAGAATACTTATGTGTCTAAACATAGAGAAGGCAAGAAGATTAGAAATGTCGGAAATATGTGGGCAGATTTCCAGATAATTAATTTCCAGCAGAACTCACAACCACTCTATGTCATGATGACCCCGGATGAGCAAGTGATGGCGACACCTAGAGGTTACGTGACTTTACCAGCAGCGGAAGGAATCGCAGACTATAATAAATACTTAGATTGTGGTCTGAGCACTTACGAGAAAATAGCTAAGTAAAGTACCTGATAACCTAAAGAAATAGACCCGGACAATGAATTGATATTGTTCGGGTCTATTTTTTATTTAGTATTGATACCTAATTGGGGATTGGATAATTAGTTGATTGAAGGCTAGTTACTTTGTTAAGCAGACCTTAGTTAATTGAGAGATGGTTAATCAGAGCTTAGATGATTGTTACTCGTTGCTCGGGGATTAGTTAATCAGTCGTTAGATGGATCAGCGGTAAGTCCGGAACCAATAACTAAAAACTGATTCTAGTACCCAGTAAGAAAATAGAAAAGAATCTTTTCAAATAGAAAAAATAAACCCGAACAATGAAGTTGTATTGTTCGGGTCTTTTTATAGATAGTATTGATATCCGATTGTGATGGTGGCTAACTAGGAGTTATATCTTCTGTTTCTTAGCTATTCAGAAGTATGTTCTATGATTTTAATTTCCACCTTAGCAAGTTAGTCCGCCGTAACTTCTTCTTCCTTGTGATATACAACGTAAGTTGACTTGTCACTATTGTCTTTCACTTGTTCCAAAGTGGAATTTTCGTAAGAGTAGTAGCAACCTGACTTGTTACTATTTGCACAAGACATTGCTGAAACTATGATTAGTACTAGGCCAGTGTATTTTATTGATTTTTTCATACTATTTAGTTTTTGTCTGTTTATTAAATCTGTGTATAACTAATACACTATAAAGTTTTGAATTGTTGCGCACCAAAAATTAAATTCTTATTAAATTCTAGAAATAAGCGGCTAAACCTAGTTCGAGATACTTAGCATTTTTTCTCATGTCTAAATCAATACCCTGGAAAGTAAATCCGTCACTGACATCTTGTGTGATATAAGTGTACCTAAGATCTAGATGCAAGTGCTTGTTTATGATAACACCTACCATGAAATTAAAACCAGTTGTGAACGCAGTCTCGTTCATTTCAAAGTCCTCTAGGCTACTCAGATCTTCTGTTTGATTAGTGATGAGAGAAAGTTCTGGTCCTAGACCTAGTTTTAGTTTGCCAAGTTTTACACCAGCATTGGTTACTAATCTGACGTTGGTTTCTTCTGTGCTGAAAAGTAGTCCTGGATCAAGAGGCGTTCTGCTAAGAGCGCTAGATAGTAACGTAAAGTTTCTACCTGTAATGGTGTATAGCCCATCTAGATTTAGGAATAATAGATCATTCTGGGCAAAGAGTGATAGTCCAGCACCTTTCCTGTTATTGTTAGAATCATAGGAAAGGTTGTAAATCTTACGACCAGCGACATCTACAAATTCCTTGGTAGAAGCTTGAGTAAAACTGGTTCCGTAAACAGCCTTGGCTCCAAACTGGACTTGGGCATCGGCACTTAAAACAAAGCATAGCATAGCTAATAGAAACAGAGGGAATTTCATATTCATGATTTTTAAAAAGTTTGAAAAAAAGTTTCCACTTAGTAGTTTGCTTTCCTAGTGAAAGCGGGTGCAGTGGCTTAGAGTAGCTGTGTATCCATGTGAAAGATTTATTAGATTATATTCTATAATTTCTTTAGTCAAAGATTGGTAAACAGACTTAACGTAATCTTAAGGAAGTTGTCTTGTTTTAAACCTTCTGCTCTATTAATACATCTATAAGGCAAAACGTCTCAAGAAATCCCGATTTATTTTTTTTAAGTCTTTTTGAACACTATAACAGATTCTTTTTTCCTCTTAGTGTTATGTGTCTACATTTTGTGACACCTCAGAAACTATAAAATCTTTACTATTATTACAGAATGACAAATATTATTCATTAGTTGCAAGACGAATTTTTGTGATGAAAACATTGAACCATAATCTTACAATAATTGTGTTGCTACTGGCGTTTGTATCAGCTTGCAAGACAGATACTAATCACCCACAAGAAGAAAGTAATACTTCTCCTGCTGAAACAGAGATAGTCGAGCTCGACGATCCGGAGGCTTTATTTGCCAGAGCGAACAGTTATTATGAGAAGGGTGATTATGATAGGGCGATTACTGATCTTGAAAAAGCTATAAAAACGGAAAACCCCAAGGCAGCTTATTATCACCTCCTTTCGGATTGCAATCTAGATTATTACAGATCTAAGGATGCGCTGATGAATATGGAAAAAGCTGCAGAACTCTTTCCTGAAAATATACCTACTTGGCTCAAGCTTTCAGAAACACAATTAATTCTTCAGCAACTAGAGCCTGCTCTAATTTCTGTAGCGCAAGTAATGGCACTGGAACCAGATAATCCAGATGCACATTTTATGAAAGGGATGGTATTCAGAGCGATGGGCGAAGGCGATAGAGCTATTAATGCCTTCCAAACTACAACGGAACTTGATCCAGAATTTACTGATGCTTGGCTTTTTGCCGGTGAGCTATTCGAAGAAAAGGGATTAAAGATTGCACTGGATTACTACAATGGCGCTATAAATTCTAGTCCTGATAATGTCACTGCTCTACATTCCAAGGCCTTCTACCTTCAGAATCATGGTCAAGATATGGAAGCTATCAAAATCTATAAAAAGATAAATCTGATAGATAAAAACTACATGAATGCTTATCTCAATACCGGCATCTTATATATGACTATGGATTCGCTGGACAAGGCAATGGAGCAGTTTAATATCATGGCAGGTATACAGCCTCAAAACCACTTACCATACTATTACAGAGGACTCATCTATAATGCTAGAGGGGATATCTCTGCTGCTAGATCACAATTACAAAACTGTATCAATCTGAAATCTGACTTTTCCAAAGCAAAAAATGCCTTACTCGGTCTGAGCAACTCATAAATTTGGTGGTTTTCTAAAAAATTGAATAAAAATTTGAATTATTGCCAAACTCATGTAATAAATGTCATGAATTCGGGTTAAATTATTG
>CAZKXO010000120.1:0-9638 GCA_964556525.1 uncultured Saprospiraceae bacterium | reverse complement strand
GAATTCTGCGAAAGCAGGTCTGTAAGTATCTTCAAGAGTATACTAGACAAGGCTGATATACCTTACAGAAGTTACAGTCATGTCAATGTGGCTTAAAGACAGCTAGGCAGAAATATTTACGATATGTAAAATATTCTTTTAGACGTTTATTGTTTGTGCACAAATTAGGAGTCATCCTTAGAGACCTCTGTACTAAACAAAAACAATTTTATTTCCTGAAGCGGACGTGAAAATGTCCGAGGTCAACTTCGAACAAGGCCAAGGTGTCCAAGATGGCTTGATATTATGGCAAGACATATTATCAAAATATATAATATATAAATTGATACCTAAGTGCTAAGCGCCTACCTTTGTAGACTAATTTATGAAGCACTTAGTCTTAGTTATATTCATCGTCTTTTTCGTTAGTTCCAGTTCTTGGTCTCAGGGACTGGAATCTGATGTTAGACCCAAAATTGGCTTGGCACTTTCTGGTGGTGCTGCTCATGGTTTTGCCCATATTGGAGTCCTACAGTATTTGGAAGAACTCGGCATAGAAGTAGATTACATTACAGGTACCAGCATGGGTAGTGTGATAGGAGGTCTATATTCTATTGGTTTCAATGCAGAAGATATCAGCAATATAGCTGCCGAGCTAGACTGGGACCTCATCATAAGTAACAGTATTCCTCTTACAGAAGTAGCGCCTATAGAAAAACCCTTCCATGATAAAACACCATTATCTGTATTATGGAAAGGAAAAGGCTTTAGTTTTCCTCGAGGACTTATAAGAGGACAAAAGCTGGACTTAGTCATATCCAAAGTCTACTGTCCTGCACATACAGTCAGTGATTTCGATGATTTTCATATTCCATTCCGATGTGTCGGTGTAGATATAGAAGATGGCTCAGTAGATGTTTTTGATAGTGGTTATCTGGGAAACGCGATCAGGGCCAGTATGGCTATCCCTACTGTCTTTCCACCTAAGGTGCTTAATGACCGCGTCTACGTAGATGGTGGACTTATCAGAAATTTTCCTGTAGAAGAAGTGATAGAAATGGGAGCTGACTATGTTATCGGCGTATACGTAGGAAGTGAAAAGGAAAGCCGCGAAGAACTGGTATCTATGTTTGATATTCTGAAGCAAGCGACTTCTATGAGTAGTATTCTGGATTCAGAACGACAGTCAAAGCTGACTGATGTACTTGTCATTCCAGATGTAAAAGACATGGGCTCTTTTGATTTTAATGATTATGAAAAATTTATACAGTTAGGATACTCAGCTGCCAAGTTGCATGCAGATGAGTTACGAACACTGGCAAAAAAACTGGCCAGTCATCAAAGTCCGAAGCGGAATGATCGCTTAACTTATCCTAGGGCCATGAGGTTTAGTAAGATTACCACCAATGGAGCAGAGCCCATCTTCGAGAAGATGATTTTAAATGAGCTTAGACTCTGGGAAGACTATGCAATAAACCTGGATCATATAGACGAAGGTCTTTCAGAATTATATGGTACCAAGAATTTTTCTAAAGCGTCATATACTTTCAATCCAACTTCGGATGGCCTGGAATTGGATATCGAAGTAGAAGAAACGGCACCATTTAGTTTAGGTTTCAATGCCAACAGATTTGATCTATACAATACATCTTTTATCTTATCAGCAGAAGCAAGAAACGTTATCGGAAAGCCTTCCAATTTTAGATTAGATGCCCGAATTTCTGATAACCCCGCTCTGCAAGGCTTTTACTATATCAGATTACCTCGTATACCGAGCAACCTTTTTAGACTGAGCGGTAAAGCTGAGCGATTCGAATTACCTCAGTTCAACAGCTCAGTAGAACTAGACCAAGTTTTCTTTTATGAACAGAGCTATGTTAAAGTAGATCTTATAAACGAATGGAAGAATGCATATCTCTTTAATGTAGGATACCGTTTTCTCAACGATGAGATCCGACCAAAGATTCAAGGAGGAGGAAGTTCTTTTTCCGAATACGAAAGCGAACGCAACGAATTCTTTGCGGAAGCCAGATATAATACTTTGGACAAACAGATCTATGCAACGGAAGGCTATCAGATAGAATTAGGCACTAGATATACTTTCAATAATCTGATAAAACAAAATACACCTGATAATCCTCCTGATCCTTTCTTTGAAGATGATGAAAGATATTTGGGTTTTGATTTATTGGCAATGCGCTACACAGCATTGTCAAAAAGAATCAGTCTGAAAACTGTTATTCGAGGTCGCTACGCTTTTGGGCGCTCTTTCCTGGACAGTTATAGAATAGGTGGTCCACATCAGACTAAGTCCTTCGTATATGGCTTTGTAGGTTTGGAAGACTCTCAGGTCCTTGTAGGTAATCATGTCTCAGCTGAGTTGCGTTTGAGATTTCAGCTTAAGCAAAACTTATTTATGGCTCCTGTTGTCCAGTACATCTATGGTGAGCACTATAACTTCACAGACATTGCCATTGTAAATGACTATGGAGTTGGTCTTGCTTTTGATTATCGTTCGCCCATTGGTCCTATAACTGTAGACTTTGGCTACTCCAGCATAAAGGACAAGGTTGTTATAAACTTAGGACTAGGTTACAGGCATATCTTATAAGTCTCCTCATTAACCCCTATTTAAACTTTGATCTACTTTTCTTTTTTGTATAGTAGCTGACAGGAAATTATTGGATTCTTTGATTTGTAGGTCAGTTGTAGATATTGTTTCTAGTTCCTGTAGTGGCTCGTCTACAGTGTACAACCTCAAAAATTGGTCTTATAAGTACAAACGCGACCAATATGAAAAATCTAATCTTCACTTTCACGATACTAGCAATCACTTTTACAAGCTTAATTGCTAACACTACTCCAGAAGTAATCGTATCTAGCGCAGCTGTAGAAGTTGTTGCTGTAGAATCTTTAGAAATTTTCACCGATGCTGGTTTTGATGCAGATACAGAAAATTTAGTTTTCTCTACTACAGGTGCTATGTCAGTTGTACAAATTTTCAACGCAGAAGGTACTTTAGAATTCCAACTTCCAGTAATGGCTAATAAAGTTCAGATAAACAAGAACTTGTTCGGAGAAGGAGAATACAAATTAGGATTTGTACTAGAAGGTCAGTCGCAAGTACACTTTACACAGGTAACAGTGAAATAGAAACAAGATTCGATAGTAAATCGGAAAAATAAATGAGGTCCGCCTCTAAGAGATAGAATATTAAGGGTGAGCTTAGTCAGCTCAAAAAAACAGCTCCGGAATCATCTGGGGCTGTTTTTTATACTAAGTTTCCGAGAGTAGTCGAAACTATAAATTTAAGCTTTGTCCTGTACGAGTTGTACATAGTTGCCATTGCTATCATCAAAAATAGCTTCCCAGCCCCAATCCATCTCAGTAGGCTTTTGAATAAATCTGACATCCAGATCGACCAGACGTATGTACTCTTCTTTTAGATTACTTACTGCAAGTGTCAGGGCGGGTATGCCTTTAGCGTAGATGGCTTTTTGGAAATTTTTGTATTCAGGGAGTTCATTGGGTTCCAGTAATAGCGCAGTCCCATTAGAGTCTTCAGCGCTGACGACGATTGCCACTTGTTCTTTTGGGTTGTACATGAATTTTTCAAAACCCAAGATCTCTGTATAATATTTAAAAGCCTTGACTGGATCATTGACAGGTATGCTGGTCATTTTTATTTTCATCTGCTTGCTTAGTAGTTCATCATATAATCGTTGAGGTTAATTTCCTTTTTGAGTCCTATTTTTTTTCTGAGTCTGTATCTGGATATTTCCACACCTCTTACGGATATTTTTAAGAGAGGGGCTATTTCTTTGGTAGAAAGATTCATTCTAAGGTAAGCGCACAGTTTTTGATCCTTAGGTGTAAGTTGAGGAAATTCTGTTTTTATTCTCTTTAGGAATTGATGATGGGCCTGATCGAAATGTATACTAAAGTTATTCCAGTCATCTTCTAGCCTATCATCTGTTCTGAGCAGACTGATTATTTTTTTGACCTCCTTCTTAGCTTCGGGGTCTTTGACCATCTTTTCTACCAGCTCTACCTCAGATCTTATCGCAGACAAAGTTTCGTTTTTCTGGAGGAGGTTCATGGTGGACATGGCGAGTTCCTTGTTTTTAAAGAGGATTTCGTTTTCTAGTTTTTCTCTGTTTATACGTTCTAGTTCTCTTTCGGCTTCTTCTTTTACCTGCTGCATTTCAGCATCCTTGGCTTTTGCAAGACTTATAACTTCTGCTTCTTTTTCCTCCTTTACCTTAATCATAGCTTCTTCTGTCTTTCTCTTTTCTGATTCCAGTAGAGCAGTATTTTCCTTATATATTTTCCTAGGAATGAGTAACAAACTAAGTAACGCCAGTGTCAGTATCGCTGCCAGTAATAATCTAAACCACCTAGAATGTTGCCAAGGCGTAGGTATTGTAAATTGAAAACTTGCAGGAGCACTTTCCCTATTGTATATATTGACAGCTTTTGCATGAAAGGTGTAATTGCCATAGGGGAGGTTAGTATATTCTTTGGTCGTCATAGTAGTCCATTCCGACCATTTTTTATCCATTCCTTCCAGATAGACCATAAAGTAGTGTCCAAAGTTATCTTTAGTACTCGAAGACAGATTAAATCGTATGGATGTTGTTTCGTCTGGTAGGCTGTGTTCCAGGCTGGCACCGAATCCTCCAAAAATGATACTATCTCTAGCACCTTGGAGACCTACAGAGGTAATGAGTGGTGCATTCAGAGTTTCCATAATAGGTTGTGCGCTAATGATTTTTACACCACTATAGGTACATTGTAGAAAGCTATTATTATCCAGTGGGTAAAGATTTTCAAATCCTCCTATGTAATCCTGATTGCCTTCTTTGGTAGCTATCCTTTCTATTTGTATTCTAGTTTCTGGACCTAGATTGTTTAGCTCTACGCGATCAGTACCGTTATCGGATATGGTCCAGTATTGATTGTTTTGATGTATGATTCTTTTCAGATGTATGCCGCTTGGGTAAAATTGGGACATCATCGTAGAGATACGAAATGAGTCTGCTTCCATATGATACTGGAATGCACCTGCCTCATTTGTAACTATAGCTTCTCCTCCGATTCCAAAAATATAATTCCGCTTGTTTGTAATAAGACCATCATCGGCATCATACTCCTTAAGATTGCTATTGGTGAAGTCTGCAGTGAAGTTTACTTTGTATACTTTTTTATATGGATGAGAGATCCACAGGTTACTATAGTCGTCATATAGCATTATACGACAACTCACATCTAAGCCAGGCACTCTGGAGACCACTGCCCATTTGCCGTTTTTCTTTTTTAGGATAAATACACCACTGTAGGTCCCTAGTGCCAATATGTTTTCCTTGAGCGGAACAAACTTCCACGATCCTATTTTTGCTCCTCCAATAGGTTCTAGGGCGAAACTACTATTGACACGATAGGCACCCGTCCCATGCGCAAGAAAGAGCTCCCCATTTATTAGGTCTAAACCCCATGTTTCCCCTTCTGTTCCACTTACAAACTCAAATTTATTACCTTCCAGGGGATCATAATATTGTTTCTTGTCTATGTAGTAAAGGCCATTGGAAGTCGCGAAAAAGAATTTGCCTGACCATTCTTGCACATCATAGATAGAGCCCTCAAGGTCGCGATCAGGATAGAAAGTTGATTTAGCATTTTGGTATTGGACCTTATTGATGCCATTTTGTGTTCCTATCCACAAGTTCCCAGCTTTATCCTGGACGATGGCAGAAACATGGTTGTTCCTCAGTCCCCTTGTTTTGTTGAGTAGCCTGGTAAATTTTCCATCTTGGCTGATGGTCACTGCACCGCCGAAGCTCGTACCTATGATTAGATTTCCATTAAAATCCAGTATGCCACATAGAATTTTTTTGGTTTTTAAGAATGCGTCATTATTGGTCTTCCACGGCTTGATACCTTCATCTTTGTTGTAGAGGAAGATCCCTAGGTTTTCTGTAAGAATAATATAACTGCTGTCTCGCTTCAGAATATCAGCCACCTTCCAGTCTTTTGTTTCCTGGCTGCTCGGTAGCATATGTGCATGATCATCCCTTATGTGGAACAAACCCTTATTATGCTCATGAAACCAGACTTCGTTATCTACAAGGCAAAGTTTCGTAATAAACTCTTTGTGCCCATAGCGTTTAGCTTGGGTGCCTTTGAATTCTGTTACTTCATTATACTGCGTTAAGGCATACGTTTTCCCATTTGCATACACTAAATCCCATATTTCGCCCAATTCGTTGTTTTCTGGGTCTACTAGTGAGTGATATTTTAAATATCCTCTTTCATTTGGGGCAAAATATCCCAGTTCCCCCTGGCCACCTACATACACAGTGTCTGGACCTCCAGTGGCAATAGACCTCAAGATTGTGTTATTAGGTGTTACATGGGTTTGCCAATTGGATCCATCATAGGAAAGAAGACCACCATTATTGGCAAAATATATCCGACTCTCACTCCTTTGTACGTCCCAGTTTTGATGCCCTGCACTATAATCATCTTTGGTAAAACTGGTTATGGGTAGATTTCCTAGATTGAGGGGTTGAGAAACTGCTGATAGTGTCGTGAGTAATACTAATGAGAGTATAATGCCTTTAATAATAGTATAGAAGCTAGTAATAGCTAGGTTTTGCACCGATCTGATAAAGTAGTATGTTGTAGTGAATTTTAGCAATGATGTAGGCTTGATGTATTGGATATTGCAAATATAGAGATTAATTGAAGCTAATTTTATTTCGTATTAATTAAACTCTACAAAGCAATAAGTTGTCGAGTCAGACAGCTTCCTAATTAAAACTTAACTATATGAAACGAATTATACTTTTATGCTTTCTAGCGCTACCTCTACTAGTTTCAGCGCAAATAGAAATGTCTACGCTTTATGATTTTGAAACAACGGCCCCAGATAGCTTCAGTACTTTCGGAGCAGTGGATACCACCTTACTGGCATCTCAGTTTACAGTAGCTAATCCAGCACCAGATGCGGTAAATGGCTCTGCAAATGTTATGAGATATACTAAAGGTGCAGATGCACAGACTTGGGCTGGCTACTTCTGGGACACGGATACAGCTATTGATGCTAACAGTGTATTTGAAGTTTGTTTGGACTATTGGTCTCCTTCTACAGGGCAAATCTTGATTAAACTAGAAAATGGCGATACTTCGCAAGATTGGGAGCTAGCAGCCAATAATTCTACACCTGGTCAATGGGAAACGCTATGTGTGGACCTTCGAAATGACTCACAAGGAGCTAATCCTGGCCCCGCATCTGGAAGATCATTTACGCGATTTGTCTTGTTTCCAGAGTTTAATGTAGCTGGGATAGGTTCAGATGTGGATTACTTTATTGATAACATCACTATCACTAGTGATAATACCGTAAGAGAATTTCCAGTAACCTTTTCTGTGGACATGAATGATTACCCTGAGCCATTTACAACAGTTTTTGTTAGTGGAACTTTTAATGACTGGTCTGGCGAAGCTAGCCCTCTAGAGGATGCAGATGGTGATGGTGTATGGACAGGAACCTATGATGTGACGCAAGGAGAGATAGAGTACAAGTTTACTATAGACAACTGGGCGGATCAGGAAAACTTCAGCAGATTTGATGAATGTATTACAGCCTTTACAGATGCCAATGGAGAAACTTTTGTAAACAGGTCACTTATCGTCTTCGATGAGATTACTGCTGATCCAGTATGCTGGAGCACTTGCTATGCTTGCGGAGAATCTTATTCTATAACTTTTAATGTAAATATGGCTACAGCAGATCCTGCAGATACAGGTGTCTTTGTAGCTGGAGGATGTTGCTTCAGCAATAGCGTTTTCGAATTGACTGATCCTGATGGTGATGGCATATTTAGCCTGACTATGACAAGAGGTGCCGGATTCAATTCCTTTTACACATTAATAAATGGTGCTTGCCCTGATTTCTCATGTAAGGAAAATATAGAAGGACAAGACTGTGCAGATCCTAATAATTTCAACGACAGATTTTTACCACCTCTAGAAGGGGATGTTGTAATCAATACCTGCTTTGGCCAATGTACTTCTGTAGCAGAATGCGAAGTCATTCCAGAAGTAGAAGTCAATTTCTTTGTGGATATGGTTGGCCAAACAATAGATCCTGAAGGTGTAAGGCTAGCTGGAAATTTCACAAACTGGCAAGATGTAGATATGACTCTAGAGTCGGGTACTGTATACAGCTATACTACTGTACTCCCTGCTGGAGAGTACGAGTATCAGTTTAAAAACGGGCCTAATGGATGGGAAGTACTTCCAGATGGAGAAGATTGTACGATTACTACTGATGATGGTCAAGGCAATGTATTTATAAATAGAGAGTTGTCATTAAGTGGAGCGGATGCTGTAGTATCTACAACTCTATTTTGTTTCAATACTTGTATGAGCTGTGCAGTTGCTACGGATGACTTAGAAATAGATAATACAATCATGGAACTTAGACCTTCCATAACATCAGAGTACTTTGATGTTGTTCTGAATGAAGCAGTTTCTGGACAGTTAAGTATACTTTCTACAAGTGGCGAGTTGATGTTTACAAAGAATATTACAACCAGTGCAAATGTACTGAGAGTAGATGCTACTTCTTTCTCTGCGGGCATGTACTTTGTAAATCTTCAGACAGAAAATAATCTGGCAACACAACGTGTAGTCATTACCAAATAAAAAATATAATCGAACATTAAGATTCAGTATGAAAAAACTATTAATACTTAGTGTATTGCTTACTTGCTGGCTCGCTTCTTATGGCCAGCAAGTAAGTGGTACCATCACTGATGGAGACCTTGGTGATCCACTTATCGGTGCTACGATTCTGGAAAAAGGTACTGATAACGGTACTATCACAGACTTCGATGGGAATTTCACCCTTGATGTGTCTACAGAGAACCCTGTTTTGGAAATTTCTTTTATCGGTTATGCTACACAGGAGGTGACTTATGATGGGACACCTATCAATATTACCTTACTCGAAGATTCAGAGACCTTGGATGAAGTTGTAGTTGTTGGATATGGGGTGCAGAAGAAGAAGGTGGTGACCGCCTCTATTGCTCAACTTAAGTCTGAGGACATAGAAGACAAGCAAGTCGTAGATGTGCAGACAGCATTACAAGGACGTACTGCAGGGGTAAGTGTTATCCAAGGTTCAGGACAGCCAGGATCTGGAAGTCTAGTCAGAGTAAGAGGGATCTCCAATCTTGGTGACGGTAATCCACCTCTCTATATTGTAGATGGACTTCCAGTAGCTGAAGCAGGAATAAGAGATTTGAATCCAGCCGATATTGAGTCTGTAGATGTTCTAAAAGATGGATCAGCTGCAATATATGGTGTATCAGCTGCAGGTGGTGTTGTTCTAATAACGACTAAGAAAGGAAGTGCTGGAGGAAATGTTCTTAAGTATTCTGCCTCTTATGGTTTTCAGAATGTTCCAAGACAAGTTTCTGTAACTAATGCCACTGAGTATGCTACTCTTAGGAATGAATCAAGAGCTGCAGCGGGACAACCTCTTTTGTTTGAAGACCCACAGTCTCTAGGAGTAGGAACTGATTGGCAAAGCGAAATATTTAGATCTAATGCACCGACGCAGTTTCATGATTTGAGTATTTCAGGAGGTAATG
>CAZKXO010000119.1:0-9672 GCA_964556525.1 uncultured Saprospiraceae bacterium | reverse complement strand
TTATATCACAAATAAAAAAAAATACTTAAGATTATATATAAGATTACCTATCCTTAAGGTTATCTAGATGCTCTGCACCATTGATATTGATGTTTTTGGCGAGCTTGCCTACTTTGTCTAGGTGAATCTTCCCAGCAAAACTCATAAGCACAAAGTCTTCGTCACCACCCACCAGGAGTAGCAATTCATTGACGATATTGCCACCATCTGAATCTTTGACTAAAAACTTAACATCGGAGTTGCCGTCTCTGATGGTCATAAGCTCTTCGTAACTAGAGGTTTCGACTTTGGAAAGAAACTCTTTATAGTACTTCTTTGGATTAGTTTCTGTAGTAAGAATTTTGAGGCCAGTCAATGACTGTATCATCTCTTTGGTTTCGACATCCATATCCACATCCTCATCCATATTGGCAAACATCTCAAACATCTTAGGGCTGATGTTTATCTGAGTAAATTCTTCATTGTTTCTATAATCTTCAAAGAACTGATTTATGGCATCTAGTTGGGCAGTCAAGCTACTTAGTCCAAGGAAAGTTATGAGAATAAGACTAACAAGATTTTTCATTAGTTGTTATTTAGTTTTTACTTAAGTTAAAATTGAAGATGTTGGTTTTTTCTAACTGCTTCATGTGTTTCATGGGATTGGTGCCTTTGTCATAATTATGACCTAAGTAGGCCAAGGCCTCCATGGTTGTCTCCAGTGCTTCTTTGGCTTCTGCTTCTGCCATTTCTTGCTCACTGACACCTTGGAAATATCCAAAAGTAAAGGTCATCAGCAAGGCAAGTGATGCAGCAACAACAGCAACTCTTGGAAGTAGGCGTCTGGTTTTAGTCTCAGTTTTTTGCACTTTAGGTGCAAGGGTCCTTGTCTTTGGTCCAGCAGTAAAATTCGTGTCTATGGCTTTCGCATCAGTAATATGTTCCTGCTCGATGAAAAACTGAAACAAGGGAGCATATTCTTTATGCTCATCGGAAATGTCTTCAGAGGAAAAATAAAACTTTAATGATTCCTCATCAGCAAGAGTAGTCTCACCTTCAAAATACTTTTGCAGCAATTCTGAAGCATGGGCCTTTACCTTATTATGCAGTGAATCTAAGGTCAGCTCACCTTTATATACACGATTCTTTTCATGATTGAAATACTGAAACAAGGTTGTATAATCTTGATGAGAAGTATCTATCTCACCAGAGTCCAGATAACTACTCAGCTGATTCTCTTCATCTAGACTGGTTTCTCCAGCCCAAAACTTTGTAATTATATTTTCGATATTATTAGTCACTTCTCCTTATCTGTTGTCTTAGTTTAGTACGAGCTCTATGTAGGTATACCTTGACCTTTTCTATGGAATAACCTGTCATTTCACTTATTTCCTTATAGCTGTAGCCTTCTATATCTCGGAGCTGGATAACTGTTCTGTGATTTTCAGGTAGACTATTGACCACTTTCATCACATTACTCAGTTCCTGCTTAGCTACTAGTACTCGCTCTGGATCTGCTGTTTTAGCTCTGAGGTCGTATTGCTCATCTATATCAGAGACATCCATCTTTTTAGCACGTAGCTTATCAATACCCATATTCCGAGCAATAGTCATGCAATAGGCATCTATATTGTCTATTTCAGCTAGTTTTTCACGCTTATTCCACACTTTAATGAAGGATTCTTGCACAACATCATGTGCGGTTTCTTCATTTTTGACCACTCTAAGCGCTAATCTGAACATCTTATCCTTCATCCTAGCTACCAAATCGTTGAATTCTTCAACCTGCATTACTTTCTTATTGACGACGTGCTTTTCTTGATTGTTACAGTAAACACAATATTTTTGTAAACTATGCATCTAATATACTTCTACCTTTCATATCCTACGTTCTATAGTTAGTTGAAAAAGATAGATAAGCTCATATTATTGGACTTTTTGCCACCATATCTGATGGCATTCTTTGTGGCGGAGTTCGTCTTGGTCATGCAATTTCTATGGAAATATATAGATGAGATCATAGGTAAAGGCATCTCCTTAGGGGTTTTGCTGGAGTTGATTTTCTATTTTGCAGTTAGGATTATTCCTGAAGCCGTTCCAGTTACCATCTTGATCTCTTCGGTGATGGTCTTTGGTAATCTGGCGGAAAAATATGAGTTGTCTAGTATGAAGTCAGCGGGTATCTCTCTGACTAGAATCATGATGGCAGGTGTACTCCTGTCTATGGCTACAGCGATGTTTTCCCTTTTTGCATCTAACTACCTCAAGCCTCGGGCAAACTACAAGTTCTACAAGAGGTTTCTTTCTGTGAGAAAACAGGATGCCTCTCTTAATATCCAAGAAGGCATATTCTCCTCCGATTTCAAAAATTTTACAATTAGAGTTGGCAAAAAGGAGAAGGATGGTCAAGGAATTCAGGACATACTTATCTACGATAATTCCGGCACTGATAAGAAAAAGCTTAATATGCTTGTAGCAAAAGACGGTAAGATGTATTCTCCTGAAGGGACCAATCTCTTTATGATGGATCTAAATAATGGGGAGCAATACAGAGAATTGAAAAGTGGAAAAAATGTGGACAGCAAGTCCTTCATTAGGACAAATTTTAAGTCGTGGTCTAAAGTCTTTGATATGTCAGATTTTGACTTTGAAGCAACGAGTCTAAACTCTTCTAGGAAAAAATTTGATCTTATGAATACCTCACAACTGAGATACTCCATAGATTCGTTCGAAAGGAAGAGGGTGGAGAATCTACAGAGCAACAATTACAATTTTAGTAAGTTACTCAGTATTGTAGAGCCTGAGGAAGAAGAGCGAAAAAAGAAAAATGCGACTAAAACTACTTTACCCAAGAAAGTGTCTGAAGCCATAGCTAAGAAGGACAGACAAGTCGACGCCAATAGAAACAAAGTCAAAAAGCGGAAACCCAGGGAAGAAAGAAAATACGACCCAGATTCTCTGACCAGTCTCGTACAAATTTTTGTGGACAGTGATGCTAAAACCATAGCCCGTTCAGCAAAATATTTGTCAGAGAAAAAAGGAGAAAAGGTAAACTTCGTGCTTAAAGAAGATGAATCATTTGCCTACTCTAAAAGCAGACACCGGCTTCGACTTCACCAAATGTACAGCTGGGCATTTGTTTGTATAGTCTTCTTATTTATAGGGGCACCCTTGGGCAGCATAGTCAAGAAGGGTGGATATGGCTATCCGTTACTCATAGCAATCATATTCTTTATGTTGTTTATTGTGCTCAATATCATGGGAGAAAAGCTTAATAAAACCGATCAGATGGAACCTGTTATGGCTGCTTGGTTACCTAACTTAGTACTTATTCCTTTTGCGATTGTTATAAGCATCAAAGCACTAAATGATTCTGATTTTTCTAATCTCAGATCATACTTTAGCAAGCTCAGCTCATATCTGTTACGTTCTAAGAAAACTTAAGACCGGCAACTTCCGTATCTTCTGTAATATCATCCACTGATCTATTTAGCATCTTGGCTTTAATGGATGTAATTGTGGTCTGGTATTTAGATTTGTTGACTTCAACAACAAGATTGGGAACAGCATTCAGATTCTTCTCTACTACATTCAACTTGAGTTGCTTGAGAGCATTCATAAGATTTCCCATAATAGCATAATCGAAATCCAGTACAAGCTTTAGAGTTTCATATTTAGTAAGAATGGAGCTTTCTTCTATGGCCAACTTGGCTGCCGTCTTGTATGCATTTATAAGACCTGAGACGCCAAGCTTGGTCCCTCCCCAATAACGAACCACTACACAAGCGACATCCACCAAGTCGGCACTGATGAGTTGGTTCAATATTGGTTTGCCTGCAGAGCCTGAAGGTTCACCATCATCACTGGATCTGAAGTGTCCATGTCGTAATCTGAAAGCTGGACAAAAGTGACCCGCCTTTATATTGGCTGACTTTAATTCTGAAATTCTGTCTATTACCTGCGCCTCCTCTATAACAGGAAAAAGATAGGCAATAAACTTGGAACCTCTGTCTTTGAATTCTGCTTGTACTTCTTTCTCTATAGTAAGGTAAGAATCAGACATACTAGGAGATTAGAACTACGGAAATAAGAGCTAAGGCCAAGCCTAATTTGTTTGCCAGATTCAGCTTTTCACTAAAGAAAAAGATACCTACGATTGCTGTCAAGAAGATTGTTCCTACATTGTTCAAGGGGAAAAGTACCGAGCCTTCATAGCCTATTTCGAGTCCTTTCATAATAAGATAGATAGTAAAGAAATTGGGAATACCAATGAGTACACCTCCAATTATATCATTTCTTTTGACATCCATTTTTCTTGTGACCAACATAAATAACAAGCCCCAGACTCCGGCCATGAGAAAAAGATTAGAAGTAAATTCCAATCCAGCATTATTAATCTTCCCAGTTACTTCTGCATAGAACAAGGTTGCTTCTATAAGACCACTTCCAAAAAAAACCAAGAGAGGCCAGTACCAATATTTCTTCATTTTAGCCACCATTTCTGAATCATTCTTATCTGTGTAATTGATAAGAACTATTGCAACCAGTGTGAGTATAATCGCGAGAACCTTCAGAGCAGTTGCAACCTCTCCAAAAAATAGCAGACCTAAAATTACTGGCGCTATCAGAGATAACTTTTGAAATACACTGGTAATAATCATCCCCACTTTCTGAAGTGTAAAGGCATTAACATTAAAAAAGAGGATAAAGGTCAAGCTCAGAAATAGCGCATAAGGAAACCAAGTCTCTGATATAGTTGCTCTGGTAAAAGTGGACGAACCATGGATACTAGAGCCTATAAGAAAACAGGTAAAGTAGTTAGTAATGATAGCATACAGATTTGTAACCTCATACTTAGGAAATAACCTAAACAATATGGCTAACAAAACATTAGAAACAATGAGAATGAGAATTAACAGCTTATTAGATTTTAGGTGTGAATATGTTAGCTTTTGGACTCTGTAGTTGCTCTAAATTTGCATTCTGGCAGCTGCAGGATTCTTTAATCTGAATCACTTGATACAAACACCTAACTATCAGACACTTATAAATTAAAAGAAAGTTAGTTTTTATATCCTGTCACTGTATATTTGCCAAAAATAAGTAATTGAGTAAGACAGACTTACAATATGATACCGTAATCTCTAAATGTCAGGCGATATTCGAGCTTAAAACCAAGGATTATGGAACGGCATGGAGAATCCTAAGACCTTCTTCGCTTACAGATCAGATATTTATAAAAGCTTCCAGAATAAGAAGTATACAGGAGAAGCAGACTATGAAAGTCGAGGAAGGTATAGAAAATGAATTTGTCGGTATCATTAATTACAGCATAATGGCCATGATTCAACTCGACCACGAGGTCTCAGAAGGTAAATATGAAATGGAGCCACAAGTTGCTATAGACAATTACAAATCTTATGTAGCCGAAACCAAAGCTCTTATGCAAAGAAAAAATCATGATTACGGTGAAGCCTGGAGAGATATGCGAGTAAGCAGTATTACAGACTTAATTCTCATGAAACTACTGCGTATAAAACAGATAGAAGAAAATAACGGCAAGACTTTAATCTCTGAAGGTCTAAAAGCCAATTATCAAGACATGCTGAACTATGCAGCATTTGCCCTGATATTATTATCAGACAAAACAAAAGGTTCACCCACCAGTTAACCTAACCAATAAAAAAACATAAGAATAGACAAATGACTTTAACGACTTTACTAATTAGGATAGGCATAGTATCGGTACTGCTGACCTTACTAATGTTTTTCGGTATTATCAAAACCAGAAGAGCAAGCATTACAGCTCTGATAACGGACGGAGAAACGGATGTAACCGATCATTCGACAAAGTTGTCAGAAACCGATAAAAGCAAGTTGGCATTTAGAAAGCCCGGAAATTTCTTGATGAGCTTGTTGCAAAACTTCTGTGGTGTCCTATTTCTATTTTCAGGCTGGGTCAAAGCAGTGGACCCACTTGGTACAGCATATAAAATGGAACAATATTTTGCCGAGTTCGAGAGTACCTTCCAAGGAACTTGGATGAAATTTATCGCTCCTATCTTTCCTGTACTTTCAGAGTATGCCATAGGCTTTTCTGTAGCGATGATCGTAATCGAGATTATCTTGGGCCTTATGCTCATCATGGGCATGAGAGGCAAACTCACAGCTTGGGCTTTTTTCTTGCTGGTAGCTTTCTTTACTTTCCTAACAGGGTTTACCTATCTCACAGGCTATGTACCTAACGGCAGTAACTTCTTTGACTTTGCCAGCTGGGGAGAGTATCAAAAGACCAACATGAAGGTTACAGACTGTGGTTGTTTTGGAGATTTTATTAAGTTGGAACCCTACACCTCCTTTCTAAAAGATGTCGCATTGCTTTTTCCTGCTTTATTCTTCTTATTTAGATCAAAGACCATGCACAAGGTATTTAGCAATCCACTGCAAACAGGCATAGTAGGCTTGAGTACTTTAGGATTACTAGTGTATTGTATCAGCAACTTTGCTTGGGATATTCCTCATGCAGATTTCAGACCATTTAATATCGGCAAGGACGTGAGAACTCAAAAGCAGATAGAAGCTGATGCACAGGCAGAAGTTAAAATCACCGACTGGAAACTGAAGCACAATGAAACCGGTGAAGAACTCATCGTTGAGAATGGCGAATACCTTGGAAACTATAAGAAGTACAAAGGTGTCTACAAAGTAGTAGATCAGATAAAGTCTGAACCATCTATGGCTATCACCAAAATAAGTGACTTCACTATAGAAGATGCAGATGGCAATGACCTCACCGATAACATACTGTCAGAACCAGGTGCTCAACTTCTTATCGTGAATTACAAACTGAAAGGTGGTCAATCTGTGGAAAAGACGAGAATGGTAAGAGACTCCATTTTCAAAGTGGACACAGTTTTGGCAGATAATAAAGAGATGATAGTAAAGACCTTCGACAAAGTTGTAGATAGAAAAGAAACCTATGATGATTATGTCTGGGACTCAGGATACTTGGAAAAACACAAGAGGCTGAAACCATTTACTGACGCAGCAAAGTCTGCAGGTCTACCCGTAACAATGGCTATAGGTGGTGCTGACGAAATGCAAATTTTAGATTTCAACACAGATACCCAACTGAACCTGAATTATGGCATGGCTGATGACATTCTACTGAAGACTATCGTTAGGTCAAACCCAGGTGTTGTACTCTTTAAAGACGGCAAGATTCTGGATAAGTGGCATATAAATAAATTGCCTGATTTCAATTCTGTACAAAACCAGTATTTGAAAAGATAGGAGAGAACAGTTATCATACAGCGATAGAATAATGATCTGTAACACATACACAGATTACAAGAAAAACAATCTCTGCAAACTCAGAGATTGTTTTTTTATAGATTTAATTACTAAGGAATAAAGAGTGCCAGATAAAAAAGACATCAAAGATTACCTCCATCCAAGAAGCCTACACCGAGGACCCTATGATTATGAGTTGCTCACTAAGCATTATCCTTTGCTTCAGCCTTATATAATAAAGAATAAAAAAAACCTCAACTCTATCAACTATGCGGATTCCGATGCAGTCAAAGCTCTGAATACAGCATTGCTCTTTACACATTATGATATCAGCTACTGGGAGATTCCTGACAATTTTCTTTGTCCCGCAGTTCCTGGTAGAGCAGAATACCTGCATCATATGGCAGATATTCTTGGTGAGTTTGCACATAGAATTCCACGAGGGCCACAACTGAAGGTTCTGGACTTAGGCATAGGGGCTAATTGCATTTATCCTATTATCGGAAGAAAGGTGTATAAATGGTCCTTTATAGGAACAGATATAAATAAGCAATCCCTAAAGGCAGCTCAGACCATTATAACTAAAAACACCATACTTAAAGGTGAGGTGGAACTCAGACATCAGAATGAACCACAAAAGCTCATAATAAATCTTGTCAAACCTGAAGAATACTTAGACTTAATTGTTTCCAATCCTCCTTTCTACACCAGTGCCAAAGAAGCAAGACAAGCCACATTAAAAAAATCCTTTGCACTTACAAAATCTAAAACCAGATCAGCTCAAAAAGCAAGAAACTTTGGAGGACAGCACAGCGAACTGTGGTGTAATGGGGGAGAACTGGACTTTGTACGCAGACTGATAAAGGAGAGTAAGCAATTAGCGACTAGATGTTTAATGTATTCGAGTTTGATATCCAACTCAAAGCATCTGCCTAAACTACAAGCAGAACTCACTGAAGTTGCTGTACATTATCATCAAATTATCCCTCTAAATCTTGGAAACAAAAAATCTCATCTGATAATGTGGTCCTTTCTGAAACCAAAGCAAATGAAAATATGGGCTGCCGCTAGATGGTCAAAATCACCAAACTAGTCAGATGACTTCAAATAAGAAGCAACTTACCTTAGTAATTCCATGCCAAACTGTACAAAAACCGACACAATCTTTTACTTATAGACTAATTGTAGTGCCTGTGTAGTGAGCTTGTAGTAAGTCTTGTAGGGCTTTGTAGACAGTGAGCCTCTTCTATTTCCTGTCTTTAAAGTACAAGCAATGATTATGAAAAATATTATAACAATCCTTTCACTGACAATATTCTCTCTAACAGTACTTTCTGCAAACAACGTCCCAAGTGCAGACAGAATAAGTGTAGAAAATCTGGAGATTTTTCAGACCGCTAGTTTTAATGTAGAGAGTCAATCTTTAGATTTCACAACTAACAGTGATATCTCAGTGATACAGATTTATAATCTTGCAGGAGACATGGTTCTTCAACTTCCTGTAATGACTGACAACGTTCAGTTGAAAAGTAACTTATTTGATGGTGATACTTATAAGTTAGGATTTGTAATGGAAGGATCCAATCAAATACATTTCACAAAAGTGACAATTAAATAAGAAGTAATACTGTTTCAAAACCATTCAAATATAGCAACTGCCTCTGAGAAATCAGGGGCAGTTATTTTTGGTATTCTAGTAAGCACCATACTTCCCATTCCATAAGTTCTTTAGATAAGATACCAATTTTGATTCCGCACCTATCAATGATGGTTCATAGAATCTGCTGTTCTCCACACCTTCAGGCAAGTACTCTTCATATACAAAATGGCCATCACCATCATGGGCATATTTATACTCTTTCCCATAACTCAGTTCCTTCATCAAATCTGTAGGGGCATTACGCAACTTTAGTGGTATACTAAGATTACCAGTATTTTTTACTGTAGCCTGAGCTTTATTGATAGCCAGATAAGCAGAATTACTTTTAGGGCTAGAAGCCAAATAGATTGCACATTGAGACATTATAATTCTTGCCTCCGGCATGCCTATCTGATGTACTGCCTGAAAGGTATTGTTGGCTAATAACAAAGCATTGGGGTTTGCCAGACCGACATCCTCTGAAGCCAATATCAGCATCCGTCTACAGATAAATAAAGGATCTTCGCCGCCTTCTATCATCCGTGCAAGATAGTAGACAGCAGCATTAGGGTCGCTGCCTCTCATAGATTTTATAAAGGCTGAAATGACATCATAGTGCATCTCTCCACCTTTGTCATAGATGGCTATGTTCTTTTGGATTCTTCTTTCTACCTCTTCGTTAGTGATAACAATCTTTTCTGTAAGGTCAAAGCTATTGACCATCAACTCTAGTAGATTATATAATTTCCGGCCATCTCCTG
>CAZKXO010000118.1:0-9889 GCA_964556525.1 uncultured Saprospiraceae bacterium | reverse complement strand
TCATTCCGAGGATGGCCGAGCCTTTTATAAAGTTCCTTCTTTGCATAATATAAACGTAACAGCTATCAGGGAAATATGTTGACCTTGGTATCTGAAGAGATAAAGTCTATTAAGTGTGCCTATGGGGCCAGAAAAAGTAAAAATTAAGACTTTGTTTCAATTTGGTAGAGCTTAGCATAATGGAGCAGTTAATTTATTTGTTTTCATTGAGTTACATATGTGTAATTATTATATGTAAATTTAGACCTAACCATTTTTATTGCCATCTATTCTATATGTACCTTTATGTAAGCTAATAGGCAGTTGAAAGCCGGATTAGTTGGCAGCAAAGAAAGGGCTGTAGACGTTCTAGTAACACAAATTATGATCATCCTATTTATTCCTTAGCTATCTAAATAGCATAAATTCATGGATATAACATTAGCTGTTAAAGAAAACGAACAAGATTTCATTCGAGCTTGTATCAGAGAAGAAGAATGGGCTCAGAAGAAATTGTACGAACAATTTTATTCTACGATGTACCCAGTATGTCTCAGATATGCTGTCGATGAGGACGAAGCCCTTGATATTTTGCACGAGGGTTTTATCAAGGTATTCCGACATATCAGTAAGTATACCATTGGTACCTCGTTGTCGGCATGGATAAGAAGGATTATGGTCAATACTTCTATAGACTACTATAGAAAGAAATCCAGAAGAAGAACAGAGGATATCGATGGTGCAAGAGCGATTTCCAATAATGATCCAGATGTTGTCAGTAAAATGTCAGCTCAAGAGATAATCTCCGCTCTACAGGAACTCTCCCCAGCTTATAGAGCAGTATTCAACTTGTATGTGATAGAAGGTTTTGCACATAAAGAGATTGCAGCTCAACTGAACATTACAGAAAGTACATCTAGATCCAACTTGGTGAAAGCCAGAACTAAACTTAAAAATATACTAATCGCCAAGGGGGCTATAAATGAACGATAAGCAGTTTGAACATATAATCAAAAACAAACTGTCAGGTTTTCAATCCAAAGAAACTCCTGACTGGGAGCTTTTTAAGGAGAAGAAGACCATTGCTGATGCTGCTGATAAGCCAGAGGCTTTGGATAATCAAGTCCGTGAAGCCCTAGATGGTTATAGGGTCACAAGCCAGCCTCAGTGGGAAGCTTTCAAAGCTTACCAAGATTCCCAAAACGCAGAAACCTCTAAAGATCACGATTTTGATACAGCTATAAAAACTGGCCTGGTAGCAGCTGCCATAACAGCAATTCCTCAGTGGTCAGCTTTCAAGGATCATCAAGCAACTGCAGCTACAGAAGCTGATTTGAGCTTCGATAATGAGATTCTTTCAAAATTGGATAATTATCAGACAACCTCTGAACCACAGTGGGAAGCCTTCCAGGATTTCCAGTCTCAATATGAAGGACAATTAGAAGATGTCAACTTTGATTCTAAGATACAAGATGAGTTAGAAGGTTACGAATCTCCTTCCGAGCCAGATTGGCAAGCTTTCTTAGATTATAAATTTGATGCAGCAGTAGATGACAAAGTAGGTGACTACGAGACCAATACCACGCCTCAATGGGAAGAATTTCTAGAAAAGAAAAGAGAGAGTGATGGCGTCATGCCAGATGTGGCTTTTGACAATACAGTTCTGGGCAGATTGAGTCAGCAAAGTGTAAAGTATAATTCAGAGCACTGGCTGCTATTAAAAGCAAGACTACAAAGGATAGCCTATTTCAGAAAGCAGATCTTCAGCTACAAAACGCTGGAAATGATTTTCGTTTCCTTGCTGCTCTTCACAATAGGTAATCACTTCTATCTTCTAGATCAGCCTAGAGAATATGCAGGTACTGAAATAAAAACGACCAAAGAAGTAAGTACTCCAGAGAGTCACGAAGAAATAATTACTGCTGTAGAAACTGAAGTAGCCAATGGTTCACTCATAGCCGAAAATGACGTAACTGATAACAGCAATACTGTAACTCGACCATATAGTGCTGGAATGAGTAATTCTCAAGCAACGGCTGCTAAGGTTAGTGCTCAGAATGCGTATAGTAGTGCAGATGGAACGGGAAGCTTAGATAATGGAACAGCAAGTAATGGAATAACAGGTAATGGAACAACAAGTAATGGAATAGCTACAACGGAATCGCTCAGCGCTCCTTCAGATGCAAACATCGTGACAACTGCTACGCGAAGATCGATCCTCGATGCTTCTAGCTTGCTTAGTCTCAATGCAATAACTGAACTGGACTTTGCTTATAAGGCAACACTACCTCAGGAGAAAGCACTTGCATATACTGACGTCCACAAAAAGAAGACCTATCATAATGAAGGCCATTGGTTACATGTTTTCAATGCTATAGACAATGCCTATATTACTACACCTCAGAATGTAGAGTTAGGCTTAGGAAGAAATACTCATGAGCAGAATGGATACAGTCTGGAGTTATTCTACAGTAGAGCTTATGTGAGAACTGAATTTGAAATTGGTCTTGGATATTCGTTACTGAATTATAAGCCTTTTGATAATGGTGCCCAGACTTATACGACTGCAGATGGAACGGTAAGAAGCACTAATTTCGAGAGCATAAAATATGATTTCGTTTCAGTGCCTTTAAATGCCAAATACAAATTTGTAAATAATGGTAGATGGTCAGTATTCGGTGGACTAGGTATCAGCAACGATTTCCTTCTCTTGTCTGCCTATGAAATAGACGATCAATTACAGTTCAAACCACCAACACCTGTCCCTGGAAATCCTCCTCTTCCCAATCAAGAAGACTTACCGTTCTTCTACAACCGTGAGTTTACGGTAGGCTTACTAGGAGGCGCACCAGAACTTCCAGATTTCGTAAACTTCAGAACCAGAGATAATTTCTACACTTTAAGAGCTTCTATAAGCTTGGGTGCTGAGCGGAACATTTCTGACCAGTTTGCAGCATATATAAGAGCGAGCTACTATCATACTCTATACAATGATAGAATAGGTCCATACAATGATCGGATAAATAAGGCGAACTTTGGAATGGGTTTCAAAATGAAGTTGTCGAAGTAGTAGACGCTTCTCCTTAAGTTCCTGCTCTTAAGCCCTCTAGCTCCCTGAAGGTAGAACCGCAGACTGCAGCCAAGCGCTTTAACTCATAAGATATTTTACTTTACCCTTCGGTATTTTTTAATAACTCAAGAATTAAGAATGAGCGGGCAGATTCCCCTTGAGGTGTTAGGAACGAGCGATGAAATCCAGACTAATTGCCTTTGAGGGGCTAATTGTTCATTTTCCTAAGTCGGTCTAGATCCCTTTTGGAATCTCGTTCCTTGATACTGTCTCGCTTGTCATAGGCTTTTTTACCTTGGGCAAGAAATATTTCTACTTTAGCAAAACCGCGCTCTGAAAAGAAAACCCGATAAGGCACCAAGGTAAATCCCTTTTCGCTGATCTTTTTTTCTATCTTTTTCAGTTCCGGTTTCTTGAGTAGGAGTTTGCGATCACGACGAGGTTCGTGATTATTGATATTGCCAAAACTGTACTCTGCGATGTACATGCTTTTCATATACAATTCACCATTTACAAAGTGGCAATAGGCATCATTAAGATTGCCTTCTCCGTTCCGCAACGATTTTACCTCTGTGCCCTTGAGTACCATGCCGGCTTCGAATCCACTTAGGAAATGGTACTCAAATTTGGCTTTTTTGTTTTTTATTTCTTTGGTGTTGGTTGCCATTTATTTGTGTAGCTAATGAGCTTATAATTTTTCAAATAGAAACTCCGTCATCTTATTGTATAGGTGTAAGCGGGTATTTCCCCCGGAGATGCCATGCGTTCTATTAGGATAGAAATAGGTGTCAAACTGTTTGTTGGCAGCAATGAGGGCATTGGCCATTTCCACGGTGTTTTGCCAGTGTACATTATCGTCTCCCATCCCATGTACCAATAGATAATTGCCTTTCAGTCTGTCGGCAAAATTGATAGGGGAGTTGTCAGCGTATCCATCGGGATTTTCCTTTTCAGTTCTCATGTAACGTTCTGTGTATATGGTATCGTACCACCTCCAGTTGGTTACTGGTGCTACAGCAATTGCTGCTTTGAATACGTCATTGCCTTTCAGTAAGCATAACGAAGACATATAGCCACCATAACTCCAGCCGAAGATGCCGATTCTATCTGCATCTGTATAGCTTAGACTACCCAGATACTTTGCGGCCTCTATCTGATCTATCGTTTCGTAATGTCCTAGATTCATATAGGTCATCTTTCTGAATTCTTCACCTCTAGCTCCTGTACCTCTATTGTCCACACAGGCTACTAGATAACCATTCTGAGACAGTAATTGGAACCACCAGTAGTTAAACGATTTCCAGCCATCGGTCACTTGCTGGCTGCCAGGACCGCCATACAAATACATGAACACTGGATATTTTTTGGTTGGGTCGAAATCTGCAGGTTTTATCATCCAACCATTCAGTGTCACTTGGTCCTTAGTTTCAAAATCAAAAAACTCTACAGGATTGAGCTTCATGTTTTGGTGCCGCTTATTCAGTTTGGCATTGTCTTCTATGACACGGACTGTCTGTCCAGTATTGTCATGTACGACGTAGGTTGGTGGGATATTTATGGAGCTATTGGTATTTACAAAATAATCGAAGGTGCTCGAAAATTGTGCACTGTTTGTGCCTTGCAGATCTGTAAGTAGTTTCTTGTTTTTTCCAGTTAAGTCAGCGGTGTAGATTTGTTTTTCTCTACTGTTCTTTTCTGCTGCACGGTAATAGATTTTGCCATCTTCTTCATCTACGCCATAGAAGTTGATCACATCATAATTTCCTGTAGTTAGTTTAGCCTTTTCGTTGCCATCAAAGTCCATTAAATACAAGTGATTATACCCACTTTTCTCGCTAGACCAAATGAACTCCTTATCGTTGTCCAAGAACCGTATGTCATCAGTTATTTCAATGAAATACTTATTCTCTTCCCTCATTACAGTTGTGCTGCTTCCAGTATAGACATTGGTTAGCAATAGCTCTAGCTTGTTTTGATGCCTGTTCATTTTATAGAGCATAACTAGATCAGGATTATTGGTCCACATGATTCTAGGGATATAGTACTCTTCAGAATTGTCTAATTTGATGTCTACAGTTTGTTTGGTCTGCAAGAGATAGGTGTGAGCTGTAACCACTGCATTTTTCTCACCGACCTTCGGGTACTTAAAAGTGACATATTCAGGATACAAGTCATTATTGAAGTTGGTCATTGTAAATTCTGGCACCTCTGATTCATCAAACTTGAGGAAGGCAATCTTCTTACTATCAGGACTCCAGTGAAATGCCTGTGCAAAAGCAAACTCTTCTTCATAGACCCAATCAGCAGATCCATTTATCAGAGCATTGGTTTTTCCGTCATCAGTTATTTGGACAGTAGATCTATCAGACAGATTGAGATAATAGATGTTGTTTTGCCAGACATATGCGACCTTGGTGCCATCTGGGGATAAGGTAGCATACATAATCTTATCATCAGCAAAGACAGCATCCAATGTTCTCTTGTCCCTGTCATAGATATAATAGTAGGCTTTAGAAGACCTTCTATAGATTGGTTCGGACTTTGACTCTATAATTATGACAGATTCATCATGATTGAAGTGATAAGAGTCTATTTCTCCATCGAAGTCTGTAGCATCTTTTAGCTTATTGCCATCTACAATGTCACTCACATACTTTCCCGTTGTTAGGTCATATTTCTTTATAACATCCTTTTCTAAGCGGGAGTAGTGCTTGCCATCATTCATAAAGTTGAATCCAGGCACTCTTTTGGCCAAGTAAGCATACCTACCCCAGATGTCTTCCACTGTAATACTATCTTGAGAATAAGAAAGCAAAGGAAGGGATATAAAGGCAGCGAATAAAAAGAGTCTTAACGTTAACATATTGAACCTATTCTTTGAGTTTTCAGTTTAGACCACTAATATCACTATTTTAAAGTTGTATAAACAAAAGAAGCAACCATCTGGTCAGCTTACTACGTAATTACTGATAAATAATTACTTTCACCGAAACATCCTTTAATAATGCGAATTTCAAGAAAACAGAGAATCGTAGGAGTTCTTTTTATTTTCTGTACAGTCTTCATGGCTTTTTCAGGAAATTTTCCTACCCAACGTACCGGTGCTCCTGGAGACAACGGGACCTGTGCAAGTTGTCACCCCAGTAGTGGTAACTTTTCTGGCTTTATAAATGTTTCTGGACCCCCTTCATCAATGATGGGTAACGAGCCAACAGACGTTCTAGTAGAAGTAGGCTTCAATACAGGTTCTCCAGTACGAGGAGGCTTTTCTATTGTTGCTATAGATGATACCAACGAACAAGATGCTGGAACCTGGATAGATCAAGGTGATGGCCTTTTCTCATTTAGTAATAATAGAAATTACTGGGGACACAGTCCGGCCCAAAACTTTGGAGGATCATCAGTTTCTTGGGAAGCAGAATGGATAGCACCTAATATTACTGATGACGTAACTATGTATTATTGCGCAGTTATTGCAAATGGCGCTAGCGGCAATGGTGGCGACGAAGTCGTCTGTGATCAGCTGACTATAGAAATAACCGGATCACTGGCCTTAGAAGCAGCTATAATCAATCAAAGCGATGTTACCTGCCCTGGAGGCGACAATGGTGCCGCAGAAGTAGAAGCTATAAATGGCACACCACCATATAGTTATGATTGGGATAATGGAGAAGATGAAGCTTTGGCAAATATGCTTGATAGCGGTACACATACTGTCACCGTTACAGATGACAATGGATCTACCGCTACTGCTTCTGTATTTATAAATGAGCCTAATGATATAGATGTCGATACAGAAATAACCAATGTAAGTTGTTTTGGTGATGACGATGGAGAAATAGAGCTTTCGCCTTTCGGAGGAAGTAACAATAACTTCAGTTGCGAGTGGGAGCAGTTGGGTTTTGGTTGTAACCAAGAAGATTTGGAAGCAGGTGAATATTTTGTAACCGTGACCGATGGGGCTGGCTGTACAGAAGAGTTCAGTTTTGAAATTAGTGAGCCTATAGAACTGGAAGTTAATATTACAACTACAGACGCTGCTTCTCCTGGTGCCTCAGACGGTACTGCCACCGCAAATGTAACGGGAGGAACACCTAGTTATGATTATGACTGGTCTAATGGAGCCACTACACAAACTATAACAGGACTGAGTCCAGGAACCTATTCTGTAACTGTTACAGATGACAATAATTGTGAAACAACGGAGTCAGTTATGGTTTCAGGGGGGGCATGTACATTAGCTGTTAGTCCAGTAGTCAGCTCAGTGGCTTGTTATGGAGAAAGCACAGGCATGATCGGCTTAGCTATAATGGGTGGAACTGTACCACTTACTTACCAGTGGTCTAATAATACTTCAGATCCTAGTTTGATGAATGTACCTGCAGGTACCTACGGTGTTACAGTTACTGATTCAGGTGGTTGTACGCAGGCCTTCAGTGCACTGAATGTCTCACAACCGGATTCTCTTGATGTCAATCTACTTGACTTACAAGGAGTTTCTTGTCCCGGTGAAGCTACAGGCTCTATAGCAGTGGCAGTCTCTGGAGGTGTAGAGGATTATGTTTTGACCTGGTCCACAGGAGCAACAAATGATACGACCATTATCGGTATGGATACGCTGATCAATATTCCTGACACCTTGAATAACCTTGCAGCAGGTCTATACACCTACAACTTGATCGATGGGAATGGTTGTGTCAGAAACGGTTTCTATGAGATAGCTGCTCAGGATTCTATAGCACCTACTTTAGTATTAGCGCAAGGTCTGATTGAACTTGACGCAAATGGTTTTGCTCCTGCTGCAACTTTTGCACTGGTAGATGCAGGTAGTTCTGATAATTGTGGTATAACCAATGTCTCCTTTAGTGCTGGCCCTTTCAGCTGTGCTGATATAGGAGTCAATGAATACCCAGTGTTTTTAAGTGATGCAAGCAATAATATAACAAGTGGCACAGCCTTGATTCAAATTGTGGAAACTATAGCACCTACCATAAATTGTGCAAACAGTGCCGTGACAACAAATTCTTGTGGACCGGTGAGTTATGTAATTCCAACTGCTGAAGATAATTGTGGTAGTGTTATTACAACCCTTATTAGTGGTCCTCAGTCTGGCTCAGTTTTTTCTACAGGGACAACTGTGATTACTTATGAGGCTATAGATGAATGTGGCAATGCAGCAAGTTGTTCTTTTGATATAAATGTTTCCTTTGATTTGAGTGCAGATTTTAGTGTGGTAGATGCAACCTGTACCAGCGCTAATGGTTCTATAAGTGTATTCCCTAGAGGAGGAACTGCACCTTATGAAATACAACCATTCGGAGCTAATCAGACGGGATTAGCCAGTGGACTATATTCTATTACGGTAACAGATGGAACTGGTTGCCAAGTGATTGAGAATGTTACTATAAGTCAATCGGATGGTCCAGAGGTAGCTATAAGTGTTACTGGAGATGATTGTTCCCCTACTGATATAGGAACTGTAGCTGTAGATATAGAAGCTGGTGCACCTCCTTATATGGCTTCAATAAATGGAGGACCTGTGTTCTCAGTTTCAGATACAATTATAGGAGGACTGAGAAGTGGAAACTACACGATTTCTGTTTTGGATGCCAATGGCTGTGAGAGCCTTTCGACCTTTGAGATTACACAACCAGCAGCACCATCTGTCAGTCTGCCTAACTTCCAGATAGACTGTAATGGAGGCTCAGTATTCGTTGATTTTTCTCCTCAGTTTCCTAATCTCTCATTCCAAGGTTATCCTGCAACTATTATTGCTGGCACATACAATGTTATCGTGACAGACCTAAATACAAGTTGTACAAGTGATGCTATATTTAGTGTGACTGAACCGAGTCCATTAGATATAGTCTCTATTTCTACCAATGTTCAGTCGGCATGTGATTTCCAAACAACAGATATAATTTTTGATATACAAGGAGGAACTGCCCCTTTTGAGACCGAACTGGTTGTAAGCTCAGCTACTACAGCTCAGGGACCATATTCAGTTGTAGTAACGGATGATAATAGTTGTTCTACGACTCAATCTTTTACATTAGATATGCTAGAGCTGCCAGCAGATCTTGGTTATAGTGTAGAACAGAATGTAGATTGTGATGGACTGATTACGTTAATAGAAACCATCTCTGGTGGCTGTCCACCATATCAGACAAGTATGGACGTTTCTCAGCTAACAGAACCTGGAGATTATAGCATAGAGATTACAGATGATGTGGGTATGGTCAATACTTTTGATTTTACAGTTACAGATATTCCGAATTTAGAAATAACATCTGCTGACATAATCAATTCCACAACAGGAGAATTAGGAGGTGTTACGGTAGAAGTAGTCGGTGGATTAGCACCATTGAGTTATGTGTGGACAGATTCTTTAGGGATGGTTATCAGCAATGATGCATCAGTTTCCTTTGAAGGACCAGGGGATGTAATTCTGACTGTTACTGATGCAAGAGGATGTCAGATAACTGATGTGTATTTCATAGATTTCTTCTCTACAGTTGTAGACTTAGATGAAGATAATGCAGCGGTAAAAGTATTCCCCAATCCTACTTTCGATGTATTGAAACTGAGTTTTATAAATGAACCAGCACAGTCGGTTTCTATATATGACTTGCAAGGACAATTGTATGAAGAAAGAACAAATCTAGATAATGAACTAGAATTAGATCTGGAAACTTATACTCCAGGATTATATCTGATGAAATTTAGTTATAAAGACAAGGTGGTTGTAAAAGAGATACTAAAATTATAATTCACTAAATAATAATACAGAAAGTGGATTTCATCGATAGAGACGAAATCCACTTTTTTTTATGATACAAA
>CAZKXO010000117.1:0-10004 GCA_964556525.1 uncultured Saprospiraceae bacterium | reverse complement strand
CATAGTCGGATAGATAACTATCTGAAGTTATTAAGAAACTTACACTTTTCAAATGAAATTGGGATTAGACCTTAGTTTTATGAATTGGAGATTTTATGTAATTCTAGCCTAGATAAAGGCATAAAAAAAGGTGGCACTATTAGCACCACCTCTTACAAGTTATTTTTTAAACATAGGTCTTACTGACCATCATCGTCCATACTGGCTTCTATTTTTTCCAAAAGAGCAGTAGTATCGTCCACATTGGACTCGTCTTTTTTTCCAGCCTCTATGGCCGCTTCAGCGTATTGCTTTGCTTTTGGAAAATCTCCATTCTTATATAGGAGGGCTGCATAAGTGTCTAAGTAAGCATACTCAGGATCCAGTTCGATAACTTTCGCCATCCATTCTTCCATTATCTTGAGGCATTTTGGATCTTCGCATTTCTCGTATAGTGTCCAGGCTACAGAATTGGCTAAGCCCACTTGATCTTCAAGTGATTTCTTCTTGAGTTCTGCATCAGCCTTCATAGTGTAAGCTTCCCAGTTTTCAGTTGCTTGTAGAAAGCTCATCTCAAAGTTGTTCTTATAGTCTGCAACACTTTCCTTATCCATAAGATGCTTATCTAGCATAGCTAGTGCCTCATCAAACATAGACTGATCTTTGTCTTTTCCAGCTTGTGCTACCTTTCCATATACTGCAGAAGTAACAACGTCATCAAACTCGCCAGCGCCAAACATGCTAGCGTACTTTTCGCTGTTTTCCATTATATGCTTTTCATACTTCTTGTCAGCTCCTAGATTGGTCATAACAGTCCATGCTGCTTCTGTAAACAGGTTATCCTGCTCAGACAACCACATATTAACAGTATCCTTATTTGCTCTCTTTCTCTCACCATTCAGTCCGAATCTGTCCTCAAGAAAATAAGGGTAGTCGATATCAAAATCCTGAGAATCAAAACCAAATACCTTTTCTCTTTTGTCAGCTCTGATTTCTTCCAGATGGGCAAGAAACTTATCGTTATCCGCCTCATAACCTGGCTTTTTCTTTAGTAATTCTCCCTGAGGATTGAAATAAAGGGTAGTAGGAAATACTGTCACTCTGTACTTGAGAGCTGCATTCTTGCCAAATCCTTTCTCCATGTTCACTTTGATAGGGATAAATTCTTCATTTAGATACGCTGCTATGTCTGCATCTGTGAAGGTTTCTTTGTCCATTACCTTGCACCAGTAGCACCAATCGGTATAGGCATCAACAAAAACGTGTTTACCTGTTTCTTCTGCTTTAGCAAAGGCTTCTTCCCAAGTACCTTCAAAAAAAGCTACTTGACCCATAGCTGCCAAGGAAGATATTGTTATGATAATAACCGTCAGTAATTGTTTCATTTCTATATTTTTTCTCAATGTACGACTTAGAATAGCCAGAGACAAAATATATTATCAGATATGTCGTCGGATATGGTAGAAAATCCTTTTAAAAACTGGCTCTTTTGGCCAACATTATGACTTACAGCCTAAATCTAAATCCAGTTTCTAGACCTAAAAAGGTATTCCATTGTTGAGTTTCTTTCAGTTTCAATTGGTTTGTTAGATCATGCTGGAAATATGCACCAAGAAAAAGAGACTCTCCTGATTTCATTCTATAAGATAATCCTGTAGCAATATTACCTCGTAACAGATTTTTAGAATATTCCGTCATTCCTAAGGGTATAATGGCGCTACTTGGGTCCACACCTCTTCCGCTAGAAAAACTGAAAGGCAAGAGCTCTAGACCTGTCCGTCCATATAGGGCCAAGTTCTGACCAATTGGCCATTCATAAAGAAAAGATAGACTAAAGCCCACATTATAGTGATGGTTATAATGCTGTACAGTTCTTGTGGCGTTAGTTGTAAGAGTCCTTTCACCTGGGATATAACTAATAGAGCCATCTTCTTCTATATAGAAATAGGCTTGGTCATCTTGAATTTGCTCAGTCATAATATTATTGGATATGAAAGCCAATCGACTTACTCTTCTATCTACCTCCAATCCAAAAAGTAGTGCAGTATTGCTGGCAAGTCTAAGAGTATAGGCAAGCGACAATCCTGTATGATACAACTCTTCTATGTAATCCTGCTGCACAGAAGCCCAGCTATCCATAACACCAGATGAGGCATAACGGGCCTGACTGCTTCCCGCTTCCAGTTGGAAACTAAGAGGCAATCCCTTTCTTTTAAGCAGATCTACCTGTTGTACAAGGCCGAAGTGATATATAGGGTCAGTGGATTTTTGTTGCAGAATCGAAACCAATTGGGGTAGGAATTCCACGCTAATCATCTCAGGATAGGATAATGGAGCTAACTGAATAAGCTGTCTTTTAATAGGTCGCTGCAGTCTAGATGATTTCTTACCAACAGAATCATAATCTGGTGTTTTCTGAGCTATGGTAGACCCAAGTTGCTGCAGGCTTGGTTTATATGCATTCAGATTCTCTTTTAAATCTACTTGGGTATATAATGGTAAAGTTGCTGGGGAAATTTTCTCAATCATGCTGCTACTGGACCTATGGGCAATGTCAACTGGGTTCTCTTTATCGTCAGTCGTGATTGTAGTGGCTGCTGGATCATTGACTACTGGTAATACGCCATGCTTCTCTATCTTTACTGCTTTAGCAGGACTATGCTGGACCATAGAAAAAGCGACCCCACTAATTACAATCGAAACACCAATCAAAAACAACCATACAAAAGGTCGCCTCTTCTTTTTCTCTGACATGCGGCTATCTATTGCCGACCACAATGCTTCCTTGTCGTATTCTGGTTTTACGCCTTTTATCAAGGCTCGGTAAGTATCCTTGTTCAGCTCTTTCATAGCGCTCGTGATTTTGAATTACAAGAAATTTTTTTCTTTAGCAGTTGTTTTGCTCTGGATAATTGTGATCTGGAAGAAGAAGGCGTAATATCCATCATCTTAGCTATCTCATTGTGTGAATAACCTTCTATGATATAAAGATTGAAGATAACTCTGTAACCAGTAGGGAGTCTCTGTATCTCTTCAAAGATTTCGTTGGCACTAAGGTCTGAAATGACATTCTCATTTGTTTCTTTTTCTATTTCAGACTTGACAAGTTCCAAAGCTGAAAGTCGTTTTCGCTTTCTGAGATTTTGCAAACATTCATTGACAGTTATTCCAGCAAGCCATGCGACTAGACTCCCTCTAGTCTGATCATAACTCTCTATCTTACTAAATACTCTGATGTACACATCTTGTAGCACGTCTTTAGCATCGTCTGAATTACCCATATATCGCAGACAGATATTCATGGTGTCATCAGAAGAAAGACTATACAAGGCTGCTTGGCTCGCTCTTATGCGCTTCTTACATCCTTGTATAATCTTATTTATTTCCATACTAAATGAAGGAATTTTTAGAGGTTGATTCTATATGTTCCCGAAACAGGTATAGACTGATCCAATGTATCCAAGAGCAACCCAGAAAAACTACCTTCAATATAATCATCAATTCTAGACACCACAAACTCTACATCACTGCTGTCATCTGTACCATAGACAATATCACCATCCTCAAGAATTGCAAAAAAAGTAATGCCATGTGTCCCTACTTCCTTACAAGCTGAATTAATAACCACACCTGTAGTACCATCTATATCTACAGAGCCAATTAGCCAGTTTTCTTCAAGCTCTGGAAATACATTAGAAGCAAAGGCATTAAAATATATCAATGAGTCTGCACCCAACTTCATTCTTATTTCTCCTTCCAGATTCCTATCATCACCACATAAGGTATGGTCTACCGTTATACTTGTCTCCCCTAATGGAACACAATCGATTTTATTATAGCTTTGATCTGTAGAACTAAATATTTCTATATCCATGCAGGTGAACGCATCACAATTGACAAAGTCTATTAAGTAAGATCCATCTACGATACTAGTTTCCATTCTGGTCTGTAAATCTTCATCTATAGTTATCCTTACAGTACCTTCGGACAGACCTGTACCAGTATTACAATCAGTAACAAAACCAGAGAGAAAAACAAATTTCACTGGTTCAAGGTCTGAATTAAATGCACCCAAGTCAATGCTCTCATCACCCAGACTCAGATTCTGCTCTATAAAATTTGACTCCCCAATACAACGGTTTTGTACAAGAAAGTTGTAATCATTAAATGGTTCGTGAGCGAAAAGATATTTGCCTTCCTCATCAGCAGTTATATATGTAAAAACAGGATCCATTGTAAATATATTTTTGAAATCTATCAGTAACAAAATAGCAAAGGCTGCAGGACTGCCATCTGCCCAAAACACTTGTCCTGAAATTGTAGCTAGAGAACTGCCCTGTAATAAAAGCACCTCTCCTGTATATGTTAGCTCTGCCTCTTGCTTAATTGTAATATCCTGCTGTAAAGATCCTGAATCGAGTTCTACAGGTGTAATGGCTGAAGTAACATAATTCTCTGCTTGCACTTGCAGAAAGGCCTGATCATATATCGGCGGCAACGCCAGTTCATAATTGCCTTCTGCATCTGTACTCACCGTAAACTGCTGGTCTGACAACTGCACAGCTACTTGTGCATCTGAAATAGGAAGCGCTGCGGAGTCGCTAACCTTACCTGAGATTACAATAGATTCTAACTCTGTAGATTCCGATAGTTCTGTCGTGATCTCTGTCCTATCAAAATTATCCTCACATGCCACAAGTGACAACAGGACAAATAACACTGTTATAAAACTGCTAGTCTTCATATATTTCTTGCTTTAAATTGTTGTTAATAAAAAAATTAAAGCATGCTTTATGGTTATACTATGCTCAGAGCAACTGAAACGCTGCATCCAATTTTTAAAATAGTCGAGCAATGTGAGAAAACTAAACTGAAGTGCTTTTATTCAATGCTTTGCCAGATGGCTTTCTAGGTCCATTGTTAGCACAGGCTCTAAGCTTCTATCATGTAAGAATACCAAGTCTCTTTTAGCAACTTTAGAATGGGAAAACAAATCTGTAAAAAAGTGATACTATTGTTATGTGCTAGTCATTGAATTCTAATTCTTATACACCACTCCACTTTTCATGACAAAAGGCACCTCTAAGGTTTCACTAATATCTTCCAGAGGGCTGCCATCAAAAGCAATTATATCTGCAATTTTACCTACAGTCAGAGTACCTAGTATGTCGAGTTTATTCATGAGGTCTGCAGCATTAACTGTAGCACATTTTAGAGCCTCATAATTGGGCATGCCGACTTCTGTCATGTACAAGAACTCTTTAGCATTATCTCCATGTGGCGAAACCCCCGAATCTGTGCCAAAAGCAATCTTAACACCACGCTTGTAGGCTTTCTCAAAGGTCGCTTGGATAAGGGGACTGACCTCAAGAACTTTAGGAACGATAATCTTAGGATAATAACCAGGTATCTTGGCTTTCTCAGCCGTATATTTTCCAGCGGATATAGTAGGTACTAGATAAGTGCCTTTTTCTATCATCAGATCCATAACCTCCTCTGTCATCATAGTC
The DNA here is from genome assembly GCA_964556525.1 of uncultured Saprospiraceae bacterium. Lineage (GTDB taxonomy): Bacteria > Bacteroidota > Bacteroidia > Chitinophagales > Saprospiraceae > RFSX01. Next base: position 4,515 of record CAZKXO010000117.1, on the reverse strand, counting down.
CCATGTTCTATAGAGTGGATCCCACCTAAGACGGCTCTTTTCATCCCTTCGGCCCCATGTGCATGTGCAGCAGTGACATAACCTAGGTCTGCTGCTGCAGCTACAACTGCTTCTACCTCATTGACCGTAAACTGTGGTCCTTTGCCATCTTTTGCAACACTGAGCACGCCGCCGGTAGCCGTTATTTTTATACAGTCAGCACCATTCTTATATCGCTGGCGGACAGCTTTTCTGGCCTCCTCTGGTGTATTTATAACACCTTCTTTGGGGCCGGGATCTCCGGTGAGATCATCACTCATACCGTTAGATGGATCTGCGTGACCACCGGTGGTTGCGAGAGATTTCTCTGCAGTATATATTCTGGGACCTTCTATTTCTCCAGCATTGATAGCATTACGAAGGGCGACATTAACCCCGGATCCTCCTAGGTCTCTTACCGTTGTAAAGCCTGCCATCAAGGTACGACGACAATACTTTATGGCTCCAAGGGCAACTTCCTCTTTGTTTTTTGTAAATCGTTCTACATATCGTCTCGGACTGAGCTCGCTTTCAATGTGGACATGCATATCCCAGAAACCTGGCATGACAAACTTATCTTTCAAATTTACGACAGTTACCGTGTCGGGTGCTTCCTTATAACCATTGCTGATGGCCGTTATCTTATCTCCTTCGATAACAATTGTCTGTTCTTGTTTAACTCTATTGTTTTCCATGGTCAGGACTTCACCACAGTATAAGTAGGTTGTCTGTGACTGAAGTAGGCTGGTGAAACCCAGAAAAATTATTAGAACTGCCTTTTTCATAAGTATAATATTCTCACTAAGCTAAGAAGAAATATACTCTTAGGAAAATGGTTCAGCTTATATCATTCTAGCTGCAATGAGAAATCAAATAAAAAACAATAGCCCTGACCTTTTCGGATCAAGGCTATTTTAATTCTTGTAAAGAATATTCTTAGTTGACAATAAGCTTTTTTGTTAACGTGCTATTTTCATTCTCTATGCTCAATAAGAATAAGCCTTGACTAAGATTAGAAATATCAATCTCATTTTTTCCTTGTAATACAAATCCTGTAAGAACTTGTTTTCCAGATATATCAGTCACTGAAAACTGCAAGTCTGATTGGCTTTCTATATACACAACATTCTGTGCTGGATTGGGGAAGATTTTTGTTTCATTCTGCAACTCGGCTACAGAACTAGTTTGTGTACAATTCTCCTCACCAACGGAAATCTGGTCAGTAGCTGAACTTACACAACCTCTCTGATCAGTAAAAGTATAGGTGATTACATGTGTGCCAATTCCTGCAGCACTTGGATCAAAAAGTTCTGCTGCCCTAACGGCTGTTCCAGAATAAGTACCTCCTAGAGGTAGCCCACCTTCCAAAGCAAACGGCTCATCCAAGACGCATACCTTGTCCTCATGCAAAAGAAGTTCTACTACAGGTACGTCATAGACAATCACTTCTGAAGTAGCCGCGCTCCTAATACCATTGTTGTCTGTATAGGTATAGGTCAAGGTATGAACACCTATGCCTGCAAATTCAGAATCAAAGATATTTCCTGTTATACCTGGTCCTGAAAATGTACCGCCTTGTGGACTTCCTGATCCTGACAAGTCGAAGACTTCTCCGATACAAGCTTCGTTATCATCTAAGATGAATGACACAATTGCTTTCTCTTGTACCTCAATATCAATCGTCGCAGAATTTTCGCATCCGTTACCATCTTCATAAGTATAGGTTATTGTATGGATGCCGACTCCAGCTACACTAGGGTCAAAGGTTCCTTGAGCATCTACTACCCCAGTTCCAGTATATGATCCTCCTAATGGCAATCCGCCAACTAAGGTAAAAGGATCAGCTGTAACACTTATTTTAGAAACTGGCGAAGTGAATTGTACATTGGTTAAGTGTTCAATTAAGCTATAATATGCTGATTGCTGACATGCATTAGTATCCGTTACATCCAGCTCATAAGTTCCGACTGTAAGACCTGTCTGATCATTTGCACCTTGTTCTATTCCTGTGCCATCAGCTGTGCTCCATGTATAGCTGTATTCTCCTGTGCCTCCATTAACCTGAATACTAATAGAACCATTGGCTCTACAATCTGGATCAGTAGCAACGGCTAATATGGATATTATTCTAGGCATTCTCAAAGTAAAAGTCTGAGATTCAGTTAGGCCGTTTGCATCAGTAACTGTAACAACATAGGTGCCGCCTTCCAGTCCAGTTTGTGAAGCGACCGACTGATCTAAGCCAGAGCCATTTGTTGTCGTCCACTGATAAAGGTAAGGTGCTAAGCCTCCGGTAACTTGCGTAGTAATAGTACCGTCTGGAGCACCATTGGCAGTATTGCAAGAAGGATTAGAAGTTGTAGAAGAGATACTAAGTTGGGCATACGTTGCTATAGAAAACAATAGCAACAGCGGTGAAGCAATCCATTTTTTCATGATTGGTATTTTAAGTTGTAATGAAAGATGGGTGCTGTTAATATTATTGAGCCAACAATTATTCCATTGAAAGGCGCTTATGTGCCAAGTCTATCAGACTACACTTCAAAATTGGAATTTGTCGGCTTAGTTGCTTTTTTTCTTTCCTGATTCAAAATTTGTTTTCTTAGCACGAGAATCTCTGTGCAATAGCCTAGATGCTTGATATATGCCAAAGAACATCAATAAAACTGCTCAAAATCTTTATCTCGAGGAAATAAAAGGTCCGGTCCTCGACGATTTCCTTGATAAAGGCTGGTATCGAATGGGCCCCACAATTTTCAGTTCTTTCTATATCTTCTACAAGAATGCGCTCTTTTCTACCATCTGGCTAAGGACACATCTGAAGACTTATCAGAATACTAAAAGTTTAAGAAAGCTTAATAAGAAAAACAAAATTGTACTCTCTCATATGGTAGAGCCTTTTCAGCATACCGCAGAGTTAGAAGAATTGTATCAAAAATATAGAGTAGGCTTCAAAGGCAATCTTCCAGATACGCTTGACAGCTATATGATGGATAGTCTCAGCCTTCCTATCTATGATACCTGCTTGCTTAGAGTTTATTATGAAGATACACTGATTGCTTGTAGCATCTTTGATCTCGGCGACAAGACACTGGCGAGCATCTTTGGTTTTTATGACCCTGCCTTCTCCAATTATAGCTTGGGCTTATACACAATGTTGCTGGAAATAGAATATGCCCAAGAGCTAGATATGGACATCTATTATGTGGGCTATTTTGTTCCTGGCAATCCCAGATTTGATTACAAACTCAGATTGGGTGGTGTAGAATATTTGGATTTCAAAACCAGAGAGTGGTATGATATAGCACAATTTGATTACGAAAAAACACCGATCAAAATCATCGCCCAAAAACTCACCGCCCTACAGACCAGTCTAAAAAAAGAATACGGTGCCAACTTGTATCAAAATGCTTTTATAGATGTACACATCATAGAGTACTTCCCAATGAGATATTTAGATGATCCGTTATTCCTGATTTTTGAGGGCTTATCTAGTTATAAGAGTGAAGAAAATGTAGTGGTCATTACCTACGATGTCCAGGCTTCTGCCTATAAGCTCTACTATTGTCACATTTTGCATTCCGTTTTTTCCAACTATAATCCTGATTGGCTCAAGGCTTTAGATGATGAAACTTTTAAATATCAAATGGTCATCAAGAAAACTCTGAAAACCTGTAAGACGGCCAAACCTATACTAAACTGGCTATCAGGAAACGCTGACTCCTCTTCGTAGAATCGGGTCTACTTTTTTTCTTGACGTAAAATTTTCTCCATTTTACGTCCTTTGGCCAATTCATCAATCAGCTTTTCCATTTGTCTGCACTGTTTATACAACTCAAATTCTTCTTCTATTTCTTCTATACGGTATCCACATACAACACCTTTAATCATATGTGCATTGGGATGTATTTTTGCTTTCTTAAAAAAGGTTTTAAAGTCTACTTTTTTGTCTATTAGTGCTTTTATCTTCTTTTCATTATAACCAGTAAACCATTCCAACACCTGATGGAATTCCTCTCTTGTTCTGCCATGCTTCTCTAGTCTATTCCAGTAAAGGGGGTAGATAGAGGCAAATATCATCTTGCCAATTTTCTCGTTTTTTTCTGCTGTAACTTTCATTTTATAGCTTGTATTATATTCTTATTGCAAGGTCTCCATTTTTACAATATTATCCTCTAAAGTTTTTATCTGCGAGCCAAAGGCAGACTTATTCATTTTCTCAGAAACTAAAAAAAGTATCGGTACTGAAACGACTACAATTATCAACATAGCGATTATACTACTGCTATTCTGAAAGACTTCTTTTATAGTATGTCCAGCTAATACTTTAGAAAGCAATAAGCCTATAGGACCTGACAAGGGTAACACGAAATATGTCCAAATTTTCTCTCCCCTCAAAGCAGATTTTATCATTCCCAGATTATTCTTCATGACAGTGAGAACTTGCTCGCTACCACCTGTAGGAATATTCATTCTTTTGTACTGGGTATATAGCCC
>CAZKXO010000116.1:0-10055 GCA_964556525.1 uncultured Saprospiraceae bacterium | reverse complement strand
AGAGCTTCCTGTGCTAAACCCGAATCAATTCTTGGCTCATACCTCAGGCGCAACTCCTACCAACTTCCTGATAAAAAAGGCGGATAATTATGGTAGCTTCTACCCTCTTCAGTCGTTTAAGAAGGGAAGAGATATAACTTTAGAAGAAGTTCCATTTCTGTTGCACGGAAGCAATCCGAAGACTTTACGAAAATTCAGAATGCTGGCCAGGCAGCTCTCTCCTATTGTAAAAGAAGCTAATGATATAGAACGACTTAAGTATCATCTATCAGCAGTTCTATTGAATAATTTCACAAATCATCTCGCCTGCCTGACTGAAAGATATTTGAGTAATGAGGAGTTGGACCCCAAAGTTCTCAGCCCTATTACTTCTTATACTTTCAGTAGAATTACAGAAAGCCTCTCTGTTTGTGACCTGCAAACAGGGCCAGCAAAAAGAGACGATCGAACAGTTATAAGAAAACATCTTGCTCTTATCAAGGAAGACAAGACGCTGTCAGACATATATAAGGTGATGACTAAAAGTATTAAGAACACAGAAGATAAGAAAAACATAAAATCTTAGTAAGATGAGGACCGTTGACGAATGGACAGAACAAGATATGAGAGTAACTGTATTTATGATGAATGGCAGATACAGTATAAAAGTTGAGAAAAATCTTCTTGAGCAAACTTTAAAGTTTAGAGATGGTCAGGTAGAAGATCTTGCTCAATTGAAGTCGTTGCTTACAGAGGAATTCTATAAGAGTTGTTCTAATCAATTTATCCATATGGACCTCACTAGAGCAAAGCTCTTTCCAACTAATAATTCAGAGGAATCTTTCGTTGAGATTATATAACTGTTCTTGGTGAAGTTACTGGCTTATATTGCATTCAGAATTCTTATCTTTCTTTTTTCTATCCTTCCTTTTGGGTTGATATACCTGCTTTCGGATTGCCTTAGGTTTATATTTAAAAATGTTTTCAGGTACAGAGTTTCTGTTGTAGAAAAGAACTTGAAATACTGTTTCCCTTCTGAAAGTCCTGATAAGTTAGCCCAAATAAAAAATGAATTTTACAAGAACTTCATAGACATAATCTTAGAGTCAATAAAAGGCTTAGCCACAAGACCTCACAAGTTGATAAATCGCTATACTTTTAGAAATCCAGAACTTATGGATGTTGTCCATGATACAGGCAAGCATGTGATTATTTTCAGCCAACATTACAACAATTGGGAATGGGCACCTATCTGTCTTGGTCTACAAATGAAACATCATTTGCTAGGCGTCGTCAAATTCCTATCCAATAAATATATTAATAACTTTATGATAGATGGTAGATCTGGCAATAATGTAAGTGTCATACCTACCTTTCAGACAGCCAAGTATTTCCTCGGTCTACCTGAAGAAAAAAGAACTGTTGGTATTGTTTTCATTGCGGACCAAAAGCCTAGCGGCCGCGAAAAATATATTGAGCTGCCCTTTCTGGGAAATAAGGCCAGTTTCCATGCTGGTGCAGCCAACTATGCCATCAACTCAGGTTTGCCCATCTACTCATTAGACGTACACAGAATAGGTAGAGGAAGGTATGAAGTAGAAGCTGTACAACTTGCAGAGGCCGGCGAATACCAGTCTGCAGATGATCTTACCATCAAATTCAAAGAGAATTTGGAACTACTCATTAGAAAATCGCCAGCTTCATGGTTATGGTCACATAAAAGATTTAAAGACTTTATCGAGTACTAACCCCCGTATTTAGTAGGTTTTCAAAAAAACATCTAACTCCAATAGGGGTAGTAAGTTGATTATTTGTCTTATAAGTGGATAGATAATGAAAAAATGGATTAACGAAAAACCTTGCTGAAGAGCAGGGTTTTTTGTCTTTTATGCCTACTGTATTTGAAAGCTAGACCATGCTTTAATCCATCTCGAAGTCCTTACTTTTGCCAAAAAGTAATAAATGCTCAAAGCAATCTCTCCGATAGACGGACGATACTCTAAAAAAACTACTAAACTACAAGACTACTTCTCTGAATATGCACTTATCAAGTACCGTGTCAAAGTAGAAATCCATTATTTAAAGGCACTTATAAAAGCAGAAATTCCACAACTGGCACCTCTTAGTGACTCAGTGGAGATCTTGGATGCTATAGAGACAGATTTTTCTGAAGTAGATGCGCAGTCCATTAAAGACATAGAAAAAACCACCAACCATGATGTGAAGGCTGTGGAATACTTCATAAAAGATAAAATGAGTGCAGCAGGACTTACAGACCAACTCGAGTGGGTGCACTTTGCTTTGACGTCACAGGATATCAATAATACGGCTATGCCTATGATGACTTCAGATTTTTTAAAAAACTATTATCTACCAGAACTGACTAAGGTTTTATCTGCCCTCAAAGACATGGATAACAAATATGTTGGCATCCCTATTCTTTCCCGGACACATGGTCAAGCTGCAAGTCCGTCTACAGTAGGAAAGGAGATACGGGTATTTATAGAGAGATTAAGCTCACAATTGGAATTACTTAAGCAATTGCCTATCAAAGCAAAGTTCGGAGGAGCTACAGGCAATTTCAATGCGCATAAGGTCGCTTTCCCTGATATGGACTGGCCTAAATTTGCCAATGAAATGATAAATGACCTTGGCTTAGAAAGATCTCAGTATACTACTCAGATTAGTCATTATGATCATCTTGCTGCCATCGTCCAAAATATAGGTCGTATCAATACTATTCTAATAGACCTGTGCAGAGATATGTGGACCTACATTAGCAGAGATTATTTCAAGCAGAAAGTGATAGCCAACGAGGTGGGTTCTTCTGCTATGCCACATAAAGTAAATCCGATTGACTTTGAAAATGCGGAAGGCAATTTCGGAATGGCCAATGCTATTTTTGGTTTTTTAGCTGAGAAACTGCCTATCTCCCGCTTGCAACGAGATCTTACTGACAGCACAGTAACCAGAAACTTGGGAGTACCTTTTGGACATACTACAATAGGTTTTCAGAGTTTGCTCAAAGGTCTGAATAAAGTAGAACTGAATAACAATCAACTGAATGAAGATCTGGAAGCCAATTGGGCCGTGGTTTCTGAAGCCATACAAAACATACTCAGAAGAGAAGCATATCCAAAGCCCTATGAAGCCCTGAAGGCACTAACGAGGGGAAATTCTAAAATCACCAAAACATCTATTGCTGAGTTTATTGAAACTTTGGAAGTATCGGAAGACGTTAAGAAGGAACTGAGAGTAATTACACCTCAGAACTATGTTGGATACATTTAGAACTTAACATTATGCTCAAGAAACTAGTCAACCTACTTTTCAAAACCGGCAAGACTGCTACAAAGTCTACTGGCAAATCCATGGATTTTATCGATGACATTCTGGAAAAGGAATATCTAACCAATGCTGTAGATAATCTGAAAACCTCCTCAGGTAAAGTAGTAGAGAAAGCCGGAATGATATATCAGAAAACAAAAGATCTTGTCGAAGACAATGTAGATATGGAGAAAATAAAGGACGTGGGTGATAAGATAGTGGAGAAAGGAAAAGAAGCTACAGAAGATCTATCTGAATCCATGCAAGAGACATCCTCTACCCTAAAAAATGTTATGAATGAAGGAGAAAAATTTGTAAAAAGCATTTTGAAGAACCCTGATGCAGAAGAAGAGTAAGAACTAGAATCCTAATTAATAGCTGAAAACTTGGCCTTCATGATGCACCTCTACCGCTGCACTTTCTGCTGACTCCACACGACCAATGATTTGAGCATCTATTTGGAAGGACTTAGAAATCGATATTAGTTCATCCGCAGTAGCAGCATCAGTATATATCTCTAATCTTGTACCCATATTGAACACCTGAAACATTTCTTCATAACTAGTTCCAGATTCTTCTTTAATCAAGTGAAAAAGAGGAGGAATCGGAAGCAATTTATCTTTTACAATCTTCACCCCAGGTGCAAATTTTTTCACCTTGGTATGTGCACCGCCAGTATTGTGAATGATCCCACCGATTTTAGTTCGATGTTCAGTTAGTATCTTTTTCAGCAAAGGCAAGTAGGTCCGAGTAGGACTCAATACCAACTTCCCAATTGGAATATCTTCTCCCTCAATATTAATTGTCTCGGTCAACTTCCTGGTTCCTGTAAAAATGACTTGCTCCGGTGTATTGGAATCAAAGCTGTCTGGATAACTATTCATGTATGATTTATGGAATACATCATGTCTTGCTGATGTTAGCCCATTACTGCCCATACCTCCATTATACGCATTTTCATAACTGGCTTGGCCATAAGAAGCAAAACCAACTATTACTTGACCAGACTGGATATCATTGACAATCAACTGGTCCTTCTTTGCTCTAGCGAACGCAGTAAATCCCACATCTATCGTTCTTACGATGTCTCCCACATCAGCAGTTTCTCCTCCCGCCAAATGAATATCTATATCATGATCTTGGAGCATCTTACAGAATTGGCTGGTACTAGAAATCAATTCAGATATAACTTCGCCTGTTATAAGGTTCTTATTACGGCCGATTGTAGAACTCAATAGTATGCCCTCTGTAATTCCGACACAGGCCATATCATCCAGATTCATAACTATAGAGTCCTGTGCTATACCGCTCCAGACAGATAGGTCCCCCGTCTCTTTCCAGTACATATATGCCAGACTGGTTTTGGTTCCCGCTGTATCTGCATGCATAATATTGACGTACTCGGAATCTCCCCCAGCAATATCAGGCAAAATCTTGCAGAAAGCTAAAGGGAAAAGACCTTTATCTAGTCCTTTGATTGCCTTATGCACTTCAGATTTTGAAGCCGAGACTCCCCTGAGCTCGTACCGTTTAGGATCTGCCATTAAATTAGTTCTTGATAGGTGGTAACTTATTGATCATTCACCACACTAATAGTTACAAAATCTGCTGCAAAGATAACTTTCAAGGTGATTTCAGCAGCTTTAGGAGACAATTGGATGAAGAAAATTGAAAAAATTATCGGCTGAAGTGCCCGATTTTACTGGGTTTCGTAGAAAAAAAGAAAAAAATCGAAAATAAATTGATGCCCCAAGCAACGAATCACAGCAAAAAGGTATCTGCATATTAGTATAAGTCCTAGGAGACTTCAAACGATTAAAAGTTTAACTGATTTTTAAATATTGCCCTGTTAAGAGGTTGTTACATGGACAACCTCTTATTTTTTTGCCCCTTATAGTCTTTTCGTTAGCAATCCTTAAACAATTCTAGGCAAGAGTTATTTCCTTTGCAGCTTATGGAAGTACTAGATATTAATTTTGAGGATGTCCCGCAGTTCTCTAATAGAGACAAAGCCTTTGTAACAAATAACAGTTCTTTTGGCTCCTTCCAGAAGTATCCTTCTGAACTGAGCTCTTTCTCTACAATTTTAGAGCATAGACCATCATATCATTGTGATAAAGCCCTATTGGTAGAAGTACTTCAAGAACAATATAAGTCGGTAAGTACTTCTGCAAAGACTACACAAAACATTGCTGCACTTAGTAAGAATAATGCCTACACTGTCATAACTGCACATCAACCATCTCTGATGTCAGGACCTCTCTATTATGTGTTTAAGATTTTAAGTGCAATCAAGCTTGCAGAAAAACTGAACGAAATACATCCAGATAAAAAGGTAATACCAGTGTTTGTAATAGGTTCGGAGGATCATGATTTTGAAGAGGTCAATCATTTCTATCTCTTCAGAAAAAAAATCACTTGGGAAGTTACAGGAGCTGGACCAGTAGGCAACTACCCCACTACAAAGTTGAAAGAAATACTACGCCAGACAAAGGAGATTTTAGGAGAATCAAGTAAGACAACGATCCTATTAGATAAGTTAGAGAAAGAATTGCCACTGTTCAAAGACTACAATGACTTTGCATTCAGACTGACCCATCTATTATTTGACCATCTAGGATTGGTCATTCTAAGGATGAATGACCCCAAATTTAAACATGCATTTATCCCAATTATCAAAAAGGAAATCACTGAAAGAATCAGCGAATCCTTAGTGGTAGAAGCTCAACAAGCTGTAAAGGAGGAACTTAATTTTGATGCCCAAGCTTTTGCGAGAGAAATCAACTTCTTCTATGTAAAGGACAGATCTAGAAACAGAATAGAAGTGAAAGATGGTCAATATTCTGTCCTTAATACAGACCTTATTTTTTCAGAATCTGAGATGCTTGAAGAAATAGAGAACTTCCCGGAGCGCTTCAGTCCAAACGTTATTCTAAGACCTATCTATCAGGAATATATTTTGCCTAATCTGGCCTATATAGGAGGCGGAGGAGAATTGGCTTATTGGCTTGAAAGAAAGTCTTTATTCGAAAAATTTGAGGTCTCCTTTCCGATACTCATCAGACGGACTTCGGGGATGCTTTTAAACAAAGGTGCGCAGAAACAATTGGATAAATTAGGTCTCAGCACCCAAGCTATCTTTGCTGACGAACAAATTCTCATAAACCAATTTATAGACAATTCTGATCACCCAAAATACAGCCTAGATGAACATAAAGCCAAGCTTCAAGAATTATTTGAAACGATAAGTTCGAAGGTGGAAACTATAGATAAAACCTTAGTAAAGACTACGCATTCTGAACTGGCCAAAGCTATCAAGAGCTTAGGATACTTGGAATCAAAACTCAAGAAGTCTATAAAACAAAAGGAGGAAATCAATCTGAACAGAATAACCAAATTGAAAAAAGAGCTATTCCCAAAAGGACTACAAGAAAGACACGACAACATCTTCCAATACTTAGCAAGCTTCGGACCTGAGCTGATAGATCAACTACTCGATCACTGTAATCCACTTGATAAAAAGATGAAGGTATTTTTGCTTAGCTAGTACTTAAGTTCCATATACTCAGAAGGTCAGAGATTTTAGCTTTGAGTTCGTTTCTACTTACTATGAAATCTAGAAATCCGTGTTCCAGTAAAAATTCCGAACTCTGAAACCCATCTGGAAGATCCTTCTTAATCGTTTCTTTTATGACCCTTGGGCCTGCAAAACCGATTAAAGCACCGGGTTCCGAAAAATTGATATCTCCTAACATGGCAAAAGATGCAGTTACACCACCTGTAGTAGGGTCTGTCAAGAAAGAGAAATATGGAATTTGAGATGATGCTAGCAATGTAAGCTTGGCCGAGGTCTTAGCCATCTGCATAAGAGAGAAAGCAGACTCCATCATCCTGGCACCACCAGTCTTGGATAGAATCATTAGAGGTGTCTTCTGTTTTATGCAGTAATCTATAGCTTTAGAGATGCGTTCTCCCATTACAGAGCCCATGGAACCACCTATGAAAGTAAAGTCCATAGCGGCAATTACAAGTGGCTTTTTATTAACCTTGCCTGAGGCTATAGTGATGGCTTCTGTAAGTCCAGTCTTATCTTTTGCTTTTACAAGTCTATCTGCATAGGATTGTAAGTCTGAGAACTCCAGAAAGTCTGAAGACACGAGATTCTCAAATAGCTTTTCGTAGCGACCATCGAATATAATATCGAAGTAATCATGAGATCCAATTCTTGCATGATGTCCACACTTATGGCAGATAAAGAATTGCTCTTTATACTCCTTTACAGTACCAGTTTCACTGCACTTCTTGCATTTGTACCAAAGGCCATCTGGTGCTTCTTTTTTATTCTTAGTGGCAGTCTGAATGCCATCCTTGAATCTTTTAAACCATCCCATCTATTGCATTTTTTTATTGAGGGATATTGATCATGAGGGAATTTGCAGTTGCCAAATTTAGAGTATGTATCCTTAGAAACATAAGGAATTGTAAAATCTGTTAAGAATGAAAGCTAACAGACAGATTATTAAGCCTAAGTATATAGCAAATTAATAGATGTGTTAACTACCATAATTATAAGACTTGACCGTGTTTATCATTGTTTTCACGTTATCAAGAGGCGTATCAGGATAAACTCCATGCCCTAGATTACAAATATGGTTTTGGCCAAAATTCTTTATCATCTTCTTCACTGAATCTTCTACTGAAGCTGAATTACCGTAGAGAACGCAAGGGTCCAGATTGCCTTGCACAACTATATCTTCGCCGTAATTACTACGAAATTTACTTGCATTCATAGTCCAATCTAAGCCGACAACTTCAGAACCAAGTGCGACTATATCATCCATTGCAAAATAAGCACCTTTACTAAATACTATACGTGGCACTTGGGTTACTTCAGCAACGATTCGCTGCAAATAGGGGATACAGTATTCCTTGTACATCTTTTCATCTAACATTCCAGCCCATGAGTCAAAGATCTGAACCACATCTACTCCACTTTTTATCTTCAGTTTGAGATAAGCAATGACTGTATTGGTAATCTTATCCAAGATCTGATGGCCTAATTTGGGATTTTTGTACAAAAATCCTTTAGCCTTGGAGAAGGTTTTGGATCCTTGACCCTCTATCATATAGGAAAGCAAGGTCCATGGAGCCCCAGCAAATCCAATAAGTGGTACTCTTCCAGCTAACCTTTTCTTAGTCAAGGCTACCGCATCATAAACATAGTCCAGCTTTTCAGCAGCGATATTACCTTGTTCCAGCTTATTGATATCACTCTCAGTCTTTATGGTTTCTGGAAAATACGGTCCTTTTTTCTCTATCAATTCATACTCTAGCCCCATACATTCGGGAATAACAAGTATATCCGAAAAAATGATTGCAGCGTCTACACCTAAAATATCTACTGGTTGAATAGTCACTTCAGCAGCTAAGTCAGGAGTTGTAACCAATTCTATGAATCCGGAAAGAGAACTTCTTATGGCTCGATACTCTGGTAGTATCCTTCCTGCCTGTCTCATCAGCCAAATAGGCGGTCTTTCCACAGACTGTTTCTTAATAGTCCTCAACAACAAATCATTCTGTATCAATTCTCTTTGTTTTAAATTAGTGCCTCAAAATATCTAATGGCTACAAATAAACTGAATATAGCACTGATTGGTTATGGAAAAATGGGAAAGACTTTAGAAAAAGTTGCCAAATCTCGAGGTCATCACATTGGTTTGGTCATTTCCAGAGCTAATCTGGATCAGTTTTCTTCAGAAAATCTAGCAGATATTGACGTAGCTATAGAATTTACAATACCTAAAGCAGCAAAGGAAAATCTACTCAATTTGGCTGACGCTTGCATCCCTACCGTTTGCGGCACCACTGCATGGTTGGATGATTATGAGGAAGTGTGCAAGTGCTATCAGGATAAGGAAACAGGATTTATTTATGCGTCTAACTTCAGTATAGGCGTCAATGTGCTTTTTAATATCAATAAAAAGTTGGCTGAGATTATGAATCCATTAGTCGAGTATGAGGTGAAAGTTAAGGAAGCACATCATATTACTAAGCTAGATGCCCCTAGTGGAACAGCAGTGAGCCTTTGTAATCAGATTATTGACCAGATTGACAGGAAAGACAGATGGTCTCTTGACGAAACTGCAGAAGACATAATTCCAATCACAGCAGTCAGGGAAAAGGATGTGAAAGGAGATCATGAAATAAAATACACTTCATCTATAGACGAAATAACCTTAAGACATGAAGCTTTCTCAAGAGATGGTTTTGCCTTGGGAGCTATAATAGCTGCTGAATATATTCATGACAAGGCAGGTGTCTGCACAATGTCTGATGTCCTAAATCTCTAAAATTTTTATTACTTTTTTATAAAACGCTTGGTTTGTTGCGATGTCTTATTTGTTACAGTAAGATTATATACTCCCGCAGCTAAATCAGATACATCTATGCCCATTCTTGTACCTTGCATTATTGTCTGACCCTGTTGATTAGAAATTTGCCAAGACTCTAGCTTAGGACCATCAAGGAATAATTTGGAATCCGTCGGATTAGGATAAATCCTAAGATTAGAAGAAATTTTATCGTCGGTAGAACTAAAAATCTCATTGATAAGATCACCTCTAAAGGCTCCATTACCATGTGTGGCTATCCATAACTTTTGATCTGAAGGAGATATTTTAAGATCCATTATTATTGCCGCCATAGGCATCCCTTCAGAATAAAGTTCCCATTCCAAATTTTCCAATAAT
>CAZKXO010000115.1:0-10113 GCA_964556525.1 uncultured Saprospiraceae bacterium | reverse complement strand
ACCAATCTGGATTGGATGAGTTTTTTTTGGAAGTTAGAGGGGAAGTAGATTCTGATAGATGAGGTAGGACAATTGGATTTGTTTTTGCATAATTAACCTCCTAGCGTTCCCTTGGAAGGAATGCGTCGGTGTATCCGATTCTAGTTGAGTGGCGTTATATAGGATAAGTATGAAGACCTGTGTGAGCTGAGAGGTTCAAGCAAGGTTCTGTGAGAGGTTTAGGGGTGAGAATCTTCATTATCTTCTCGATTATGTTGTTTATTCAATGTGATATTCTACTAAGAGTAAATGATTTGTTTTCATAATACTGCTTGCGCATAACGGTCAATTGCATATGATGAGTATGAGCGATAGCGAAATATTTACTCATGTATAGTGTTAGACTTAGTGACTTTGCTTTAATAATTTAATGAGTTCTTTATTAATGTATATCATTTCCTTCCCAACTTTTTTGCTTTCTAAAATGTCTATTTCTTTTAGTTTTCTCAGATATCTAGATGCTGCTTTTCTTTCTACTCCTAATTTGTTTGTTATAAATTCTATTTTGGTATACGGTTTTTCAAAAATATTCTCAACGAGTGCTTTGGAGTAAATCTTTGGAGCATTTTCTTTTACTTTCTTAATTGTCAATATCAGTAGCTCTCTTATGGATTGTATTTGGGCAATCGTTTGTTTAGATGTTACTTCTACAGCTTTCAAAATATATAGAATCCAATCTTCCCATTCATCGTTTTTGTTGACCGCGTTGAGTAGTTGATAATATTTGCTTTTGTTTTTGATTATGTACGTGCTTAAGTACAAAATTGGAATTTCCAGAAGCCCATTCTGGATTAGGTATAGAATATTCAGAATTCTTCCAGTTCTTCCATTGCCATCATAAAATGGATGTATACTTTCGAATTGGTAGTGAAGAATTGCGAGATTTATTAAAGGCGATAAGTCTGTATCAGTTTCGTTGAAGTGATTTATAAAATTTGTTAGAAGGTCATCGATCTCTGCTCTATCTTGAGGAGGAGTATAAACAACTTCTCCAGTTTGATCATTTTTAAGAACCGTTCCAGGAGTTGATCGAATTCCTGCATTATTTTCAATGAGATCTTGTTGGATTTTGATTATGTCATTGACTCTTAGGAATCCTTGTTTGCTTACAATTTCGTATCCAATGAATATTGATCTTCTATAATTGACAACCTCTTTTATTTCAGACTTAGTGTGAGACATATTGGAGGTCAGAGCCTCATAAAGTTCGTCTGTACTTGTAATGATATTTTCTATTTCTGAACTGTCTTTTGCTTCTTGTAAAACAACTGCATTTATCAGCATTTTTTGATTGGGAATTGTTTGAGCTATGCCTTTCAATTCAGCAATTGCCAAGGATGCTTTCGCTGCACTTCTTAAGATTTTAATCGTCTCAACTTTCTCTCTTTTGGGAGGAAGTTTGGATAATTTATATTGTGCTTGTTGTCCCATGTATTTTTATGGGACAAATATAAAGAATATGGTACACGTTATCCATTAATGGTGCAAAATCTACAAAAGTGGTACGTGTTTTAACCTTTCGCAGGAACGAGAGGCTATCTGTCGGCCACAGGGACGAGGACGGCAGTATATGCTGTATAAACTTTTGTTATAGGATACTTGCAACAGCCGAACAGACCACACGGCAATACTTGCTAACGGTATGCAATACAAATGACAGGTGGCTTATTTAAAATGGAATTACATTCTTATCACCCTCACTCTATAACCCCGTCTTCCATAACTTCCACCGGCGCCGGAAAATAATCTGTAGTATTCTCGTCTATCACTTTCTTCAGCTTATTCATATTTGTATCCTCCTGTGTTTTGAAACCACCTTTCATAAGTGCAATCATGGATTTTGCAAGTATATGATTACCGGTAGTATTAGAACTAGACTTGATTACCGTTTTGTCTCCCTGAGGTTCTAGATTCATTTCATAATCCATATCCATAAAGTCCATGTGGAATAGCATAGCCATACTTTTTTCCGGCTCAATTTTTTTAATGGTTTCTGTCATTATCATTTCTTTGCCACTGTCTGATACATAGATGTTGGATACCGTGCCGACTTGTCCAGCTGTACCTTCTACCAACTCAGATTTTACAAAACCTGTTATCCATTGAGAAAGCTTAGATTCATCTTGCATCACTGCCCATGCTTCTTTTACGGGCTTATTGACAGTCACCTCACTAGTGTAACTGATACTTGGAGTGAATACACCTGCTAGGAGAAAAAGTATAAACAATAGGAGAATGATTCCAAGGATAATCTTGAGCAGTTTCATTGTGTTTTGTTTTGCCTTGGCAATTTACAAAATGAATGGAAAGAATTAAACTTAACTATACTCTTTCCAATTCTACAGAATGTCAACCCTTCTTTCTAAATATTCCAAAGAGCTCATTGCCCATCCGAGGCCTGATAGAATTATAACAGTCTTCAAATACCTTTACTTCAAAGTAAGACTCCAAGTAACTCAGGTATTCCTTCCGCGTTCCACCAAAAGGCCTTTTGCCATTATCCATAAGAGGATGTTTAAACCATATTCCTACGAGTTTCCCATCTTGCCGCAGCAGCTCTGACATCTTAGCAGCATACAGTTGCCTATTTTTTTTGCTGGGTAGGAAAGAACAGAAAAAGGTCTGCTCTAAAATGAGCTCATATTGTCCTTGCAATTGGAAAAAATCATCTTGCAATAATTGCTTGGCTGGAAATTCTGGTACTCGCTGCTTAAGTGCTGCTAAAGGCCTGTCTGATATATCTAATACGTATACATTTTGGAAACCTTGCTTGTATAAATATTCCGCCTCATAGGCACGACCGGCACCAGGAATCAGAATGCTCAGTTCTTTATTTGTCAGCTGGTCTATATATGTTTTGAGTGGGGTAGAAGCTGCGCCTATATCCCAGCCTGTGTTATCTTCATTATATCTGCTAGTCCAGTATTGCTCTTCGGTTACTTGCTTCATAAGTGAGGCTATTTCTTTACAATGAAATTAACGCCATCGTCTATAGGAAGAATGATGTTGTCCACTCTCTCATCAGCTGCTATCTTTTTATTGAAAGTATCTAGTCCTTTGCCTAGGCTGTCATTGTTTTCGCTGACGACCTTGCCTTTCCATAGGACATTATCAGCGAGTATGACGCCACGCGTTTTTAGTTTGGGAAAGATCAGATTAAAGTAGTGGCTGTATTGTCGCTTAGCTGCATCTATAAATACGAGGTCGAACTCTTCA
Organism: uncultured Saprospiraceae bacterium; assembly: GCA_964556525.1. GTDB lineage: Bacteria > Bacteroidota > Bacteroidia > Chitinophagales > Saprospiraceae > RFSX01. The sequence continues at coordinate 6,858 of CAZKXO010000115.1, read as the reverse complement.
TCCAGTTCTGAGATAAGCTCAGCCGCATCACCAAGTTTTTGCACAATATTTTCATTGTTAGGAACCCCGTTAAAATTCTCTTTACTCAGTTGGAAATACTCCTCACTTTTTTCTAAAGTATAGATGAGACCACCTTCCTGAAGACCTTCTCTAAGACATAAGGTGCCATAGCCTGTAAAAGTGCCTACCTCCAGTATTTTTCGGGGTCTGATGACCTGAGCCATCAGTTGCAGAAATTTGCCTAAGTACTGACCTGAGGCCATGATATATCTGCCAGTATTCTCAGAACTAGCTTCAACTTGATCTGAAATATATGGCAAGCCAGATGAATGTTCTCTGCAATAGGCCTGCAGTAAAGGGTCTGTGATATGTGGGAATTCAGACATTGTTGGTTTTGTTTCTATTTATAATCTTTTTGAGAATCGGATGGGCCAGTACTATTGTCATTATCAATACTATGCCTATATAAAAACTTGGACCCAATTCTTTGTGTTCTTTCAGAATAACGATGGCCAAGAGAATTCCATAGACTGGCTCTAAATTGATAACCAGATTAGCATCAAAGGCGGAAACGTATTTCAGCGCTTTCATAGAGATTACAAAGGCCAGTGTCGTACAGAAAAGTGCTAGTATGCCTAGGTAGACCCAGTCCATTCCGATAGGCCTAAAACTTATTTCATTCTTGCTGATAAAGGGCAATAAGACGGTGATAAAAAGGCAGGCACTAGACATCTCCAGAAAGCTGACTTGATAAGCATCAGCCGCGTCAACCATTTTTTTGTTTAAGGTTGCAAAAAGGGCAGCAAGAAAAGCAGAGAACAGTCCTACATACAGTCCGGTAAGAAAAGAAAAATCAAGCTGAGTGGCTATCATTAGCATAGGCGGAATAACAAGTAGACCTAGTACAAGTTCCAGCCATTCAAAGCGTTTCCCAGTAATAATCGGCTCTATAATCGAGGTGTATAATGAGGTCGTAGCCATTGCAGCCAAGGCGACTGAGGCATTGGCCAGCTTGATAGATCCATAGAAGGTGATCCAGTGTAGGGCTACTATAACACCTATGCCCAGCAAAATCAATATTGTCCTTCGAGGCAACCTTATAATACTTCTCCCAAACTGAACAAAAAAAAGCAGACTGAGGCTGGTAAAAAGTACCCGCCACCAGACAAGACTTACAGCAGAAATAGAAATCAGATCGCCTAATATGGCGGTGAGACCATATAGCAATACTGCAAAATGCAGTTGCAGGTAAGCCAATCTTTCTTTTTTCATACCTGTTAGGTTAGTCAATTAGGTAAATCAGTTGTCGTTTTTGGTAGACAAGATTAGCAAATGAATGCCATATTGGGGATTATTAGAAAATATAGAAGCAACTAATCAGCTATTTTTATGTTTTATTCTACATTTGGAATAGAGACCCTTGAATATGACTCTTAATATCGGCGACAAAGCACCTACGTTTATCCTTAAGGATTCTGACATGCAAGATGTGGACCTTACATCTTACCTTGGAAAGAACGTCGTGTTGCTCTTTTTTCCACTTGCTTTTACTGGTGTATGTACTACCGAGCTCTGCCAGACCAGAGATGATATTAGTAGATACAATGATACGAATGCAGAAGTCCTTGCGATTTCAGTGGATTCTCCCTTTACCTTGGCCAAATTCAAGGCAGAAAATCAATTAAATTTCAAAGTACTTTCCGATTTCAATAAAGACATAAGCCATGCTTATCATGCTCTGTATGAGGAGTTTGTAGCAGGAATGAAAGGCGTATCTAAAAGAGCCGTTTTCGTAATAGATGGCACTGGACTAATTAAATACGTTGAGGTATTGGAAAATGCTGGGAATTTGCCCAATTTTGGAGCAGTTCATACTGCGTTGAAAGAACTTAATTAAGAAGACCACCCTTAAATGCATAAAATGACTGAAAACACAAATACTGTCAATTTAGGAGAAATAGAAGAATTGTTAGAAGTTAAAGAAGCGACACCTGAGTTAATGCAAGCTCAGTTGATTGTTTATAATGATGATTTTAACACCTTCGACTGGGTAATTCAGTGTTTTATGGAAGTATGTAATCACACTTTCGAGCAATCAGAGCAGTTATCTCTCATCGTACATTACAAAGGCAAAGCCATTGTAAAAACAGGTAACTTCGAAAAGCTAAAGCCAATGAAAGATGCTCTTGTAGAAAGAGGCTTGTCTGCGGTGATAGACAATATGGTTACTAACTAAGCTATGGCATTCGCTCTACCCCCAGAGGTAGAATTTTTTCCACATCCACTTCTTGCTGACGACGATGGTCTTTTGGCCATGGGTAGTTCATTAAATACGGATACGCTGATTTTAGCGTACCAATTCGGTATTTTCCCTTGGACCTCAGCTGGACAGCCGCTTTTTTGGTGGTATACTCATCCTAGATGTGTCATGTATCCCGATAAGCTTAAGATTTCTAAGAGCATGCGGCCCTATCTTAATGGCGATAAATATCATTGTACTCTCGATACTGATTTCACAGCTGTGATTGATGCTTGTAGAAACCAAAAGAGGCAAGGGCAAGATGGTACCTGGCTATTCGATGAGTTGCAAGATGTTATGTGCCAATTGCATGAACTCGGACATGCCCATTCTGTTGAAGTTTGGGAAGGAGAAGAACTGGTGGGCGGCCTTTATGGGCTGGCATTCGGAGATATCTTTTTTGGTGAGTCTATGTTTGCCCGCAAGAGTAACACCTCTAAGTTGGGCTTTATCAGACTCGTCGGCTTTCTCAAGGAGAATGGCTACAAGCTAATAGATTGCCAGCAAGAGACAGACCATATCATGAGCCTTGGTGCAGAACTCATGGGCAAAGAAGCTTTTTTTAGCACTTTAAAAAAGAATATTTTAGCCCCTCGAAAACCGAGGAAATGGCAATTTGATCTGCAAGAAATATGATAGCATACGAACGATATACCTTGGCTAATGGCCTTACAGTCATCCTTCATAAAGATGAAAGTACTCCTTTGGTCACAGTCAATGTTCTCTATAAAGTAGGGTCTAAAAATGAGGACGAGAGCCGAACTGGCTTTGCCCACCTTTTCGAGCATCTCATGTTTGGTGGGTCTGAAAATGTTCCAGACTATGATACACCTATTCAGTCAGCAGGAGGAGATAATAATGCATTTACCAATTCTGATCTGACTAATTTCTATAATGTCTTACCGGCTGAAAATCTCGAGACCGCCCTGTGGTTGGAATCAGATAGGATGATGAAACTGGACTTCAATCAGCATAGTCTCGATGTACAGAAGAAAGTCGTCGTAGAAGAATTTAAAGAAACCAGCATCAATAAGCCCTATGGTGACCTATGGCATGAGTTATCCGCATTGGCTTTTCAGCAGCACCCCTATCGCTGGCCAACCATAGGACTGATACCTGAACATATAGAGGAGGCGCAACTGGATGAGGTAGAAAAGTTCTTTCATAATTATTACAAACCCAATAATGCCGTCCTTATAATAGCAGGCAATATAGATGAGAGCAGTGTAAAAGCATCGATAGAGAAATGGTTTGGACCTATTCCAGCTGGTAAAATATTGGATAAAAAAATCAATGTTGAACCACCTCAGCTAGCTTTCCGTTCCAAAGTCTTGCACCAGACTGTTCCATCGGATGCTTTGTACATGGCGTTCCATATGCCAGATCGTAGGCATAAGGACTTTATCGTCTATGACCTTATGTCTGATATACTTAGTGGAGGCCGTTCCTCAAGACTCTACGTAAGACTGCTAAAGGGCACCCAACTCTATAGTAGTGTGAATGCATATATCTCAGGTACCATGGACCCAGGTCTCTTTGTAATAGAGGCCAAGTTGCTAGAAGATGCAGATATGGAAAAGGCTAAAAAGCTCATCTGGACAGAATTACAAACACTGATAGAAGAACCTATTGGTCAGGAAGAACTGCAAAAGGTCAAGAACAGTATGATAAGTGCCGTTGCTTTCTCTGAAGTGAGTATCACAAACAAAGCTATCAACTTGGCCTATTACGAAATGCTAGGAGATGTAGACCTTATAAATCACCAAGAGGAAGAAGTAGATGGGGTAGAGGTCGAGGATATCCAAAGGGTAGCCAGAGAAATATTTACCAAGGCCAACTGTTCTGAACTTATTTATCTAAGAAAGGAAGCTACTACAGCTTAGGGTCTGCAACCTCGATAAGACATAAATACTGCAGGGAATTTTTCTTCCCATCCTTTTATAATGTTGTAATCAAACCGAGCTCTCACATTGATGCCTGCTTCTTTGAGGTACTTTTTGTAAGCCAGTTCTGCTGATTCAGCTTGGTCAGCATTGATATTGATGAGGAAGAGTAGGTTGGAATCAAAATCCAATTTGGACATTATCTCAGCTAGTTCCAATGCCAATGCCGCTTCTCCTAAAGTATTCTCACCTCCCAAAGCCTCCACTACAACAATATCATGAGATCTAGTAGACCGACCAGGTAGTAGAGCTGCAGCGATTTTTTTAGTTTTTCCGCCGTCTTCATATTCTAAATAAAAGGGCTGAAATCTCTTGTTGTCCTGTCCAGAATAATTGTCAAGCTTGGAGTATACCCACTCAGTTCTTTCTTCTGCATCTAGTTGTGATAGGTCTTGGCGTAAGAGCACCTGTTCTAGTTCTGCTAACTTCTCTGGCTGATTAAGGGCTGTAAGAATTTCATCCAACTTTTCTGTATCTGCTTGATTCGTATCTATATCGTAAGCATCTGGTTCATAACTGCCTTTCAAAATATTTTCTACAAGAGGATCACTAAGTTGCAAATTGTCTTGTGCCTGAATCAAGAATGATGGTAAAAATAATAGCAGAATAAAGTTGTGTCTCATTTGAAAATATTTTTTAATGATTATACTCATCCTCTCACTTTCTAAAGTGGGAAAGTAACCCACCTTATCCTCGATAGATAGAGGCAAGAAAACAATTTTGTTTATGGGTAAAAAAGATGGATACACAAATGTTATTAAAGATACTTATAAAGTATGAACGCTACAAACTCTGCTATTGATATGGTTACCTGAATTAACAAACTATTAAAATGCTGAAATAGCTTTGCTAATGCTGTACCTTTGACCACCTCCGGAAAACCCTTAAGTGTCCTGAAATGATAAAGAAGATACACCTTATCCTGCTCATTCTATGCAGTTACAGTTTGGTCCTCAGTGGTCAAGTAGAAAATTATTCTGCTGGACTAAATGGCCAAAAATTAGACTGGCTACTCTTCTATCTCAATGAACATTATGTAGACCAAGTAGATGAAGAGTTTCTCACAGAAAAAGCAATTCTAAGTATTGTCCAGGAATTAGACATCTATTCAGTCTATCAGAACAAAGAAGACGCAGAAAAACAAGCCAATGCCGATAGAGGCTATTCTGGCAAAGCAACTGGCTTCAATTTTTATGTTCTAAGAGATACGGCTATAGTAACCTATATCAGCCAAGGTGGGCCAGCAGAGAAAGCAGGACTACTGAAAGGCGATCGTTTGCTTACTATGAATGGACAGTCTATTGTCGGTCCCGATGTGCAAAAGCTGCGAGATAGAGTCAAAGACAAAGATTTAGAAGATTTTGCCTTTGATGTCCTAAGAAAGGATGAGCCAGCAATACAACTAAGTTTTAATAAAGCTCTCATACCTTGGAAAAGTGTCAATGCCGCCTACATGGTAACAGAAACAGTAGGCTATATTAAACTAGGAAAATTTACAGTGAATACTGTAGATGAGTTTACCACCTCACTGAAATATTTGTTGTCCATTGGGCTGAAAGAACTTATACTTGATCTTAGAGATAACCGAGGAGGGATAGTGGCACAAGCTTATGCTTTGGCGGATATTTTTCTACCTGAAGGGAAGTTGATTTATAAAGAAGCCAGTGTCAATATGAACAAAGATTTTCATACCACTGGACTAGGTCTCTTCGAATCTGGCAAACTAGTCATTATGCAAAATGCCAATACGGCATCCGCAAGCGAAATTTTTATTGGAGCACTTCAGGATTGGGATAGGGCAGTAGTACTTGGTACTTCTACCTATGGTAAAGGTCTCATCCAACAATCTTTCAAACTCGGTGATGGATCCAATATCCGAATCACTACTGGAAGATATAAGACTCCGACAGGTAGGGTGCTCCAGAGAAAAGAAGGTACAGATAACAACGACTGGATGACCCCATATCAAGAAGCTCTGAGAAAAAATTCCCTCACAGCCAAGCTGACCAACATAGCTGAGAATCTAAAAGGACAATCCATGTCAGGTAGATATCTGGTGACTGGGCCTGGAGGCATTGTTCCTGACGTGTATTACGTGTGGGAAGATAACGAAGAGTGGGACTTGTACAATGAGTTGAATAATAAAGGGTATTTGTATGAGTTTACCACCAAGTATACAGATCAGCATAGATCAAAAATGCAATTCGAATATCCAACTGTAAAAGCCTTTCACGAGGACAGAATAAGAGAAGCGTTTATGCTAAAAGATTTTAGGAATTATTTAGCCTCCAAAAATCCTGGCATGCAACTACCTAGAAACTTCCCAGAGAATGTCATTTTCCAAATCAAAAAATGGATGGCTTCACAACTATGGCACGACAACGCATTTCATGAAATGGATAATATGAATGATCGAGTACTATGGAGAGCAAGAGAAATCCAAGAGGGAAGAGTACATGAAATCCTTGGCATAAAATATTAACAACTAACTTGTCATTTCGACCAACTGTAGGGAGTGGAGAAATCTCCGTTCTCGTTATGAGAAATCAAGTTTATATAACAAAAAACAGCCTCAGATTGCTCCGAGACTGTTTTTCGAAGAGTGACTAGTTCTTC
>CAZKXO010000114.1:0-10214 GCA_964556525.1 uncultured Saprospiraceae bacterium | reverse complement strand
TCATCATCATCATCATCATCATCATCATCATCATCATCATCATCATCATCATCTGTGGATCGGCACCTTTCTGCTATACGTTCTAGTGCTTCTTCAGAGTATACATCGATTAGGGCATCACTGCTAAGAATCGCAACTTGTACAGGAAAGATTAGTTCTAGACCTGCCTCTGTATCAGGATTTGCTTCCTGCCATCTAGCCAAAGACGTTCTAATCTCTTCAGCATTACCTGATAAGATGGTACCATCCTCCAACTCAACACTAACAGGGAAGACCAGTCTAAAACAGTCATTAACAGCAAGGTTATCTTCGTCATCTCCATCTTCATGATCATCATCGTCATCATTGCATGAAGAGAGATATCTATCTAACTGTCTTTCAGATTCGACAGTAACCAACGAATCACCATTTTCAAAAACCAATTGTACTGGATAGACCAAAGTAGGTTCCACTTCCGAGCTTGGATGTGTCCGATAGTATTCTTCTATGGCTATTTCCAATTCCTCCTCATTGCCTGTAACTGTTGTTCCGTCAGGAAAAACAAAACTTACAGGGTATACCAAATCAAAACAAGCTTCGTCTCCATCATGGTCGTCTTCATCTCTGTCTTCACTATTTTCGCTACCGTCTTCTATTTCGGTTTCGTCTCTTTGATCTTCATCTTCCATATCTCTACTGCAAGATGAGAAGACCATTAAGAAAGTCATAAGACCTAGAATAGTATATTTCATAGTACCTTTTTTATAAAGTTATTCAATTCAACTATAATTTGCTAAGCTTCATCTTGGATTTACTTTGTAGGTAATTGTAAGGCCCTGATTTTAACTTAATACTTGTTCTTTAGCAATTAAGTAATCTGCTACACGTAAGGCATTAGCACTTATGGTCAAGCTAGGATTTACTGCTGCTGAAGTAGGCATAAAGCAAGCATCCACAACACTTAGATTATCTATGCCTCTGAAATTGCAGTATTTATCTAGAGCAGAAGTTTCTGGATTTATGCCCATTCTTATGGTTCCAGCACTATGAGAAAAAGTTCTTATGTGATGGGTATAGTATAGAATTGCCCCTGCTTTCTTAAGGATTACTTTCGCTTTTTTTGCCAGAGCATTGACTGCTGCAGTGTCTCTGTCGGTATAGCTGTGAGAAACTTCAGCAACAGGGAGACCATACTTTCCTTCTTTGTCCGAATCTATTTTTATGTAGTTCTTATATTGCGGTTGGTCTTCAGCAATGGCCAATAGGCCAGTAAGTGGTTTTACCAGTTTTCCAGCCAGCTTGCCTAGAGGACCTGGAACTTCATTTTCCACGAGGCCAGCTGGTGGAGTAGATATCTGTTGTAGACTACCTAATTTCCCTTTGGGCTCAGCGATATCTTTATGACCGAAGTAATAGTCCAAGATACAGACCTCCTTATGGAATCGACCTTGCTTATCTGCTGCTCCAGGATAGATGCCAAAGATGATACTATTCACATGTCGCATGAGATATCTGCCTACTACTGCGCCACCGGGATTGTGTTTTTCTAATCCAGAGGCCAATATCAGATGTGGTGAACCCAAGGCACCAGCAGAAATGATGAAGTGCTTTGCTCTATAATTCTGGTGGCTTTCAGATCTTTTATCGTAGACATCTACAGAAACTACTTGTCCATTTACGTGATGCAATTTTGTTGCTATAGAGTTAGCTTGAAGCTCCATGCCTTGCTTTATCAGTAGAGGTAATAGAATCGTAGCCAGGTCATTCTTAGCACTGATGGCACAGGCAAAAGTGTCACAGGTGGTGCAAAGCTGACATTTCCTTTTTCCATCCTTATGATTAATGGCCATAGGCAGAGAGAATGGATTTAGGCCTAAAGATTGTGCAGCTAATTTTAGTTTTTTGGAGATAGCGGCTAATGGTGCTGGAGCTTGAGGGAACGGCTGACTTCTATTCGGTTCTGTAGGATCTACACCAGCTTCTCCTGCTATTCCTAATATGGCTTCTGCTTCAGAATAGAAGGGTTCTAGTTCAGCATAACTAATAGGCCATTCCGCACCTGACTCGCCGACAATTTCTGATCCTGGCTCAAAGTCGCCTTCTCTAAATCTAAAAGATACGCCTCCATAAAAAACTGATGGTCCACCTACGCAGGCATATACTCCCATCTGTTTTTTGTTGCCGCCCTTGACCACTTCATAAGGAAGAGTTTTGTCATAGTTAGGAGTCAGGTCTATAGAGGCTTTGTGTCCCCAATTTTCTGGTCCCCGCTCGACCCAATCGCCTCTTTCCAGCATTAGGACTTTCTTTCCAGATTCCACCAATTTTTTGGCGGTCATACTCCCACCAAATCCACTGCCAATAATGATGTAATCGTACTGTATTTGTTCTTCTGCCATATCTGATGCAAAATAATCAAACTGAATATAACCAATGAGGTAGGATCATAGATTCGGCTTAGAATATTACCTTAGACCTGTCTATGAGTGATAGTAATAAGCAGACTAAGTTTTATGAGATAGTCAATCCTAAAAACATTAAGAAAGGTGTTTTTCTGTTTCTGTCTATTACCATTATTTCCCTTACTGCTATTTTCTTCTATACCAATACAGGTAAGACTCTAGCTGTTTGGAAACAACTGGACTGGCGGTATGGCTTGCTTTGTTTTGTCTTTGTATTCAATGATTTGTGGATAGGGGGACTCAGGAATCATGTTTTTGCTAAGGAATTCAAGCCCGGTATTCCATCTATGATAGCTATGAAAGCCAATGTCGCAAACATCTTCCTAGGAGCAGTGACACCATCTCAGACAGGCGGAGGAGTAGCTCATTGGTATGTTTTCTGGAAGAATGGTCTGAAAACACCTGATTTCATTATTCTCAGTTTTATCAATTTTATTTCTACGATTGTTTTTTTTCTAGTCTCTGGCTACTGGGCAAAGAATAAACTCCAAGGACAAATACCTGAAGGATTGGTGTCTAACTTGGCTAATTATGGCTTCTCTGTTTTTGCCACCATCGGTATTCTAATTGTAGTATCCTTGATATTTCCCAAAGTAATAGGACTCATACTAGAGCAAATAGGAAAACTATTGAAAGGTATTATTCCTGTTAAGGCAGAAAAATTAATTGCCGTTAGTAAGAAAACAGAATCTACGATGGAGGATTATCAGGAGCAGACCTTGAGCCTTTTTAAAAGAAAACCATGGTTGATAGTACTGAGTTTTACCATTACCGTCTTTTTGTATTTCAACAAATATGCACTGGCATACTTCATTGTTCTGGCCTTTGGATTACAAGTCGATTTTTGGACAGTTATCGCGCTTCAGTCTATTGTTCATCTGCTCCTATATTTTGCACCTAGTCCAGGTGGCAGCGGTATAGCGGAAGTAGGTCACGCTGCACTGATGGCCAATGTTATAGATAAAACGTACACCGGTTCGTTTGCACTTATACAAAGGAGTATAATGATTCTTATCCCAGCTCTACTTGGTGCCTATGTAATCATCAAAACTATGAATCAGAAAAAAGTCGCTTAATAATTCTTGAAATAATAAGTCTTATCTGGTTACTCTATTTTGTTACCGGATTCACTTTCCAAATGGTCCAAGAAGACGATGCCATTAAGATGATCTATCTCGTGCTGGAAAATAACAGCAGTAAAATCTTCTACCATTTCTATATGATGACTGCCATCTCGTTTGTCATATTCTAGTAAGATAGCATAAGCTCGATTCTGAGTTTCGCTTCTTTTGTCAGGTATGCTAAGACAGCCTTCCATACAAGATTGCTTCTTGGTGCTGTATTGTCTGATTACAGGATTGAGATAAACTTCAAATGGGAATTCAGGTTTATCAAAGCGTTGTACCCAAATAATATTCTTCAGAATACCGACCTGCGGAGCGGCAATCCCCACACCTAGCGACATACTATCCGTAACAGTTGCATAGAGTCTGTCTATAAATAAATCTAGCTCAGGATCTGATTCCCTAATAGTCACTTTTGATGACTTTTTTCTTAGAAGGATGGAATCGCTGTGATTAGTAAGGAGAAACAGTCTCATTGCATCCTCTCCAGCTCCCTTATTTATAAGTAACTGCTGGGTAACGTCGAAATTATTTAGACCCAACTTGTCTGTAGTTAGTTTAGAAGACTTACAGCTTACGAGTATTAAAAAGAAAAATGGCAGATATTTAACCAAGTTCATACAGTAAATTAGTTATAAGGGACTATTGCAGACCTTGAGAAGTAAGATAAGGAAGAATCCAAAGAACATAAATCAATAGAATCAGGAAGCAAATGAAAGGAATCATGAAGAGTCTCATAATTGCCTTTCCATTTAGACCTTTTGGACCAAAATCATGTCCGATTAATTGAAAAATTCCTTTAAATAGATAGAAGACAAATGCGCCACCTACGATAAGAAAAACTACTGATGAAATCACGTTACTTTTTCGGTGAAGTTATATTAAAATATTTTCTAATAATAATTTGAAGACGAAGTACCAATGTTAAGTTTGATTTTAAGATTCTTTAGAGTTCTTCAAAAAAAGCCTTTAGAAATGGTAGGGTAGGTGGTGCTGTAAAAATCTTCAAGTCGGTCATGAAGCTCCCGGACTCGTTTAAGAAATCGAATATTGTTTCTGCGCTTAATTTAGAGAAGAGTTTTTCGAAGACTTTAGCGCCTGATACTTTACCAGATGTGATCGCATTCAGCATTATGCCATCGTAGAAGCTATATCTGTTTCTTTTAAATTTATAAATTTCCAATTCTTCATTGATAATACAGCGATATATTGTCTCTATATGGTTTTGGATTCTAGTAAATGCATAGCCTGAAGAAGCTTTTACCGACCCTCCATTGGTGCCAATAGGAATTATTCTTCTTGTTCTAGTTTTTTGAAAATCATATGAGGTCATAGGTATCGCTCCCAATTCTTCTTCCTCTACTGAATATTGACCTATGTCAAGCTCATTCTTTATGTAGGCATCCAAATAGCTGTCATAGTGGCTTGGGCTTGGGATCTCCTTCGAGAAAATTGCTAGTTCTACTAGAGCTCTATTTTCACTTGTGGGCATCACGTAAAAGAACTTTGTCTGATCTTCTTGCTCTATCCTGAAATCCATAATTATAGCTTTGTTAGGATTGAAACTCTTTTCATGAGTCTCTATTATCCAGCCTTTAAAATGTTGCCAGACGAAATTGTCTTCATTTGTAGCAAATTTATCTGGATAACTTTTGAGTACATATTTGCTATGGAAGAGACCCTCATCCGTCTGGATCTCTACTTGATTTTCAGCTTCCTTCAGATGAGAAATAGAACTAACAAGAATATCAATATGTTCTGCTGCTTTTATCGTGGTTAAGGTGTGCTTGTAAAAATCTATACCTCTTATCATGTGATAGCGATATGGACCAAGTTCTAATTGCTTTATTTGATCTGGATCAGCATATTCCAACTCAGGCCAGCTATGATAGATAAGCTCATCAAATAGGCCTCTGTCTTTACTCCAAAAAGACCAAGTTCTATCATTTTTTGTTTTGTCGTCTTTGTCTATCAACAAAACAGACCCATTGTAACTTTCATCCAAGGCCAATCGATAAGCCAGACTTAGTCCAGCAAGTCCGGCTCCAGCAATTATTAGATCATAAGATTTATTCATATCAGGTAGCGCAAAAGTAGGATAAGAACTTACTTTTGCTGTCTCATTCTGAATTTTAGTTTTTATGAAGATAGGCAGGTATAGTGACATACTAACTTTTTTGTATCAGCAATTGCCTATGTACCAGAGAGTTGGACCTAAAGCATTTAAGAAAGACTTGAAGAACATACTGAAGCTGACTGAATACCTGGAACAACCTCATACACAATTTAAAAGCATCCACATTGCAGGGACCAATGGTAAGGGCTCAGTAAGTTTTTTCATAGCTACTCTATTGCATGAATTGGGCTTCAAGGTGGGACTATATACTTCCCCTCATTACAAAGATTACAGGGAAAGGATAAAGATAAATGGCCAGAAGATCCCTAAATCTTACGTCAAGTCCTTTATCAATAGACTCATTGTCGACAACATCTTTGATAGCAAACTGAAGCCTAGTTTTTTTGAAATTTCAGTTGCAATGGCTTTCCAATATTTCAAAGATGAAGCGGTAGATTTTGGAGTTATAGAAACTGGACTAGGAGGCAGATTGGATTCCACAAATATTATCACACCGGAGCTAAGCATCATTACCAATATCGGTTATGATCATATGAATTTCCTTGGGAATACACTGGAACTGATAGCCGGTGAGAAGGCAGGCATCATCAAGCAGAAGGTGCCAGTAGTCATCGGCAGAAAACAAAAGGAAACGACCCAAGTGTTTAAGCAAAAGGTTAAGAAAGAAGAAACAACTATCACTTATAGCCATCAGAAAAATTATACAGAATTACTGATGAAAATCGGTTCTAAATTTCCTGATTACCAAAGAGAAAATTTGACCACGGCTCTAACTGCCATAAAAAAACTGAAGCTAAAGCCCACTGAGAAACAAGTTGTTACAGCCTGGACTAAAGGTCTCACTACCTGGGGATATATAGGACGATACCAGTTGCTATCCGTAAATCCAAAAGTCATCTGCGATAGTGCACACAATGAGATGGGTCTTAGGCAATTGTTTGCTCAGTTAGAGCACGAACGCTACAAGCAATTGCATATAGTACTGGCGATGGTAGGAGATAAAGACCTCAGTGGCGTACTATCTTTATTTCCAAAAGATGCTAAGTATTATCTAAGCCAAGCGAAAATTCCACGTGCCCTTGACAAAGAGAAATTGCAAAAACAATTGCAAGCACTGGGTCTTGACGGAAACTTATACAACTCTATTCCACGAGCTTTGGTCTATGCAAAGAAACAGGCTGGTAAGTCTGATTTGGTACTTGTCACAGGGAGTATCTTTACAGTGGCTGAAGTAGTCTGAGTCCAGCTTAGGTCAGTGTAGAAGTGTCTTGCACATCCGCCTTGTTCACAGCAATGCTTGCATTAAACTCAAAGCCAACCAACACAATAAAAACATTAATCTGTATCCACAATAGCAAAACAAGTAAAGCACCGATAGAGCCATAGATTTCATTGTATCTGCCGAAGGAATTTATAAAAAAGGAAAAGGCAAGAGACGACATTATAGAAAGCATGGTGGCCAATATGGCACCCGTATTTATCCAGGCTATTCTTCTCTTCATAGCAGGCCCATATCTATAAATCAATGTAATACCCAAGTAGATTATTAGTACGACAAACAGCCAACTCAGAAAATTGATTATGAGTGCAGAGTAATGTTTCATATCCAGTTTGTTCATGACCAGCTCCAAAATTGGTGTGCCAAATATGATGAGGAATAGACTTACGATAAATAGTCCTGCAACTAAAGCTGTAAGGAAAATGGCTACCATCCTGTTCTTAAGATAGCTTCTTTTCTTGAAGACCTTATCATAGCTTTTATGAAAGCCATACATTAAGGTTACCATTCCTGAACTTGAAAAGATGACAGCAAAGATAAATCCGACAGAAAGTAGACCTTTCCGCTTTATGGAAGCAACACCATCTATTACAGTGAAGAGGTATTCATGTGCTTGCTTTGGAAAAAAGCCTTCAGTAGATTCCTTGAGTACCGCTACATAGTCTGCTGTATATGGAAATAAAGGCAGTAATGTGAACAAGAAAATAATTAGTGGAAAGAGAGACAAAAAGAAATTGAAAGCTATAGAGTTGGATCTGGTAACTATATCATTGTCTTCCTTCATTGCCTCGTTGTAGACAAAACTTATCACATTATATATAGGGACACCTGAAAATCCAGGTAAGGACTTTCTTTTGCAGAAAGCAATAAGTTGTGATATGACAGGTAGATTCGAGAGGCCCACGGATGGATTTTATTAGTCTACCAAAGTACTATCATTCAAAATAAGGGCGCAATTTTTCTATCATTATATCTGGAGGACTGGACCTTTTTTTGGTTTTCATATCCATGCAAAAGAGCTTTACAGTAGCTGTGTTTATTTCCTGTCCTGCAGGATTTATCAATTGATGATAGAAGGTAAACATCTTGATGGGTAGTTCTTTTAGCATTGTAACTATAGTGATGTTTTCATCATAGTAGGCAGGAATCTTATAGCGACATTCTAGTGAAAGTACAGGGAGCATAAGTCCTAATACGTCTTCCATGGTTCTATAGCTCATACCTATGTCCCTGAGTGCTTCTACTCGACCTATTTCGTAATACTTTGCATAATGACCATAATAGAGGTAGCCCATCTTATCCGTCTCGGCATACCTGACCCGCTTTTGAAACTCAAACTTGTACATATTAGCAAGATATTGTCTTTGAGGCTTATTACCAGCGTATAACGAAATAAATATCTAGAGAAAGAAAGCCACATGGAAAGAAACCTTAGCCTGATGTAATTTGACCAAGTTATAGGTGGAATAGCTTCCTATATGTTGCCACAGATGGTTTAATGCACTTATATTTGATTACTAAGAAATAAAAAGATGTTCAAGAAGCTAAAGTCCATATTTATAATAGAAGAGGAAGGTACTCAGAAAGCAACAGCCAAAGCAACAGATAAGCAAGCAAGCAATCCGGCCTCTAAGAATCCTCAACCAAATTCCCAAGCATCATCGGGTCAGACAACTCAGCCTGCACAAGCTAATTATGACAAAGCTTCTCTGCCTAAAGGAAAACCAGATGAAAAGTTTATCAATAGGCTGCTGGGGGCACTAGAGCAGAACAACATTGAAGGCTTCGATTATCTGGAATACAAACAGTCATTGCAAAATCTCGGAGGAGTCGAAATGGATGAAGCAACTAAGTTTAAGTCCGCATTGGCTATGGCTAAGACTATGGGTGCCACACCTCAGAAACTAGTAAGTAGCGCCAACCATTACTTAAAGGTACTCAAGCAAGAGGAGAACAAATTTTTAGAGGCCTTCAAAGTACAAAGTAGTAAACAAGTCACTAGCAGAAATGCTGAAATCAAAAAACTGGAAGAGGGTATCGCTCAAAGAAAAGCCCAAATAGAAAAACTTCAGAAAGAAATCGCGAGTGGAGAAAAAGCCCTACAAGAGCGCAAAGGCAGTATAGACAAAGTCAAAGCTAAAGTACAAGCAACCAAGGATGGCTTTTATCAAGCCTATCATATTGTAAGCTCTCAAATCGCAGCAGATCTGGAAAAAATGAAAAAATATCTATCCTAATCTTCTTCTATCGCTTCTATTACGAGGTTCCATAATTTTTCAAAGGGTAAGAATTCTATATCACTTCGTTGGTCAAAATAGGCTTTCGGATTGTCAACGAGGACCTTTAGAAGTTTTTCGCTTCTTTCCTTTACTTTTAAGACATCATAGTCACATTTAGGTATCAACTGAAGTAATTTAATAAAGGTTTTTGGACGAATGTATTCATTGCCTTTGAGATGTCTAAAACTGTACTGCTTCAAGGAATCCATTTTATTGTCTATTTTGTCCAAATCCTTTTCTAAAATATAAAATAGAAGTTGGAGAATATTGATTGTGATGTTAGCACCTTTTTTATCCTTACTGAATTCCAGTAATTCATTCAAGAATCGAGACAGTCTAAATTTTCTGATGGGTTTGACATCGATTTCTTCGACTTTTAGCTTCTTAGTCAGAATGAGGAAATGTATGAAGGCCTCATTCATATACCATTTCTGGTGAAATGCGCTACTAATTTGTGCTTTTTTAGTGTTAAGTACTATCGAAGCAACCTTATAGGCTGCTATATAGTCAGATTGCAACAGGTGTGCACTAAACTTAAAATTGTGTAATGTTAACCATGCATTACCACCAACTCTTGGTTTATATGAAAGACACTGGTCAAAAAGTGTAACAGCGCTTCCAAACTTACCAAAAGCCATCAAGCACAATCCTTTTTTCTGCTTGAATGAAAATAAAGCCAAATTGGTATAATTCTTTTTAGTTTCGA
This sequence comes from uncultured Saprospiraceae bacterium, assembly GCA_964556525.1. GTDB lineage: Bacteria > Bacteroidota > Bacteroidia > Chitinophagales > Saprospiraceae > RFSX01. The sequence goes on along the minus strand of CAZKXO010000114.1, from coordinate 248 downwards.
AATAACTTATGGCTTCGTCGCATAAACTTGATTGTGCCTGTAAGTCATTTTTATACATAAGTATGAAGAACCTGCTGTTGTAGGCATAAAATCGCATCTGATTGATATCCTCTTTTATGGCCAGTTCATAAGTTTCAGCCATGTTGTATTCTATTTCCTTTATCTCTTGAGAATAACTCAAATTTCTTGCAGTGCTCACTTTCCTTCCCAGCAGTACATAGAAATATTTTATCTTATCCTCTAGTAAT
>CAZKXO010000113.1:0-10235 GCA_964556525.1 uncultured Saprospiraceae bacterium | reverse complement strand
GGATTAATTCATTAAAATTCACTAAGAAACTGTCCTAAAGATGGGGGTAACCTCAGGTACTACTTGCCTTCCACAAGAAGACGAGGCACTTTATGTAAGCAACATCGTGTTAAATACGATAACTTAATGAATGAAGACAAAACTGTGGTCAGTTCGTTATCTTAGTACTGTAGTTTTAAATGTACTCTGCATATAGCCACAAGGTTATGCTTAACTAAAATATTCAATGAATATACCAGATAAGGACAAGAAGTTTCCACTTGAGAATTACAGTAGATTATGCTTTTTGAAAAACACAATCACGAATCCGAATATAATTGTTGGGGATTACACTTATTACGACGATTTCGAAACAGTAGAAAATTTTGAAAAAAATGTAAAATACTTATTCGACTTTATTGGGGACAAACTAATAATTGGGAAGTTCTGTATGATAGCGTCTGATGTTAAATTTATAATGAATGGAGCAAATCATTTGAACCATGCAATATCAACTTTTCCATTTGCAATTTTTGGTGATGATTGGTCAAATGCTATGGAAGGGAAAGAATATCCAAACAAGGGAGATACTATTATAGGAAATGACGTATGGATAGGATATGGAACGACCATAATGCCAGGAATCTCCATTGGTGACGGAGCAATAATTGCTACAAAATCAGTTATAACTAAAGATGTAGAACCATATTCCATAGTAGGAGGCAACCCTGCAAAAGAAATTAGGAAAAGGTATTCTGAAGAAGAAATCAAAGAACTACTCGAAATAAAATGGTGGAACTGGTCTATTGAAAAAATCACAGAGAATGTGCAGTATCTAACTGGAAATGAAATTGAAAAAATAAAAGTGAAGGCATAACAACGTGTATGATGTTCATGTCGGCTAAAACGTCGCTAAGTCAGATACGCAAAACGTTATATGCAAGTTGGTCTCAAAGAGTCGCAACACATGAAGAAAATAAGCAGTATTTCTACTATCTTAAATCAATAGACATCGAACGTGCATCTCTATTCAGCTGAGTGGCTGTAATGCTCAACAATTATTGGTCTGGGTCTTCGCTAATCTACTCATTTTTTTTCAGCTTAGTCTATTGATTTTCTAGGTGGTGTCCAAATTCTTCCATTCCAAGCACCTTTTTTAATCTCAAAAAATACGTAATATGTCGACAACTCATACTGCTTTATCGATTACAGCTTGCATGTTTAGAATGAATATCTCAGATGTTGTGTTATTTTAGTAAGCAGTGCTATCACGACTTTTCATAATCAACTAAAAACGAAGAACATGTCATTATTAGGATTTATTATCTTGCTTCTATCTGTTGCCTTATTGATTGCAGATCCCATTTTAGAAAAATTAACGGCAACACGAGCCATACCTGTAGATCTTATAAAGAGTAACCGCAAATGGATACTTTTTGTTACCGCATTCATTGGCCTGTTACTATTATTCAATCCCTTTGTATACAATGCAGACGGAGAAAGAACCTACGTCCAAGACCCATGGCTAAAAACCGAGAAAGTCATTTTCGAACCAGGCTATAGCTGGGGCGGTTTTTTCCACAGATCTACAGAGTGGCCAGACGTAATGAGCACAGTATTGGAAGACGTTCCTATCAGATTCAATGATGCTACACAGGCTATTGCAGATGCCAATGTCCGATGGGAACTACCCAAGGATGAGCAGACTATGATAAACCTTCATAAGTCATACAGGTCTCCTGAGAAATTGCAAACAAGAACTCTAGAGCCCTACTCTAAAGAGTGCCTCGGCTTTTCATCACAGCTGATGGAATCTGAAGTACATTACAGTGGCGGTCAGTCTAAACTTAAAGAAGACTTTAGAGACCAGTTGCTAAATGGTCAGTATGTCCTTGAAACCAACACCTCTTTTGAGTTCGACAGCTTATCTAACGAACGTATCAAGATAACAAATGTAGACCTACGAAGAGATGACAATGGAAAGATTATGACGATACCATCTGATGTACAGACTTATGGTATCAAAGCAGTATTTGCCGCAGTACCGCATATAGATTACGAGCCTATAGTAGATGAAAAATTACAAGCCAAAATAGAGCAGTCTACTAAGGAGTCTATAGCCAAGCAAGCTCTAATTACAGCACAACAAGAGGCCCTAACCGCTAAAGCTAAAGGAGAGGAAATGCTCGCACAAACCAGAGCAGAAGAAGAAGCAGATAAATTACGTGCAGTTATAAGAGCAGAAAAAGAGAAGGCTGTTGCGAAAGAGCAAGCAGATCAAGCCAGATATGTCGCAGATAAGGTAGAGCAGGAAGGACGAGCAAAAGCTGCTGCCAACCAAGCACTCGTATCCGCAGGTCTGACGCCTCAAGAAGCCGCAGAGTGGGATTATAAAAAACATGTCGATGGCATGAGAGCACTTTCCGATGGTATCAAAGGTGCAAGTTGGCCATCAGTCATGCAATTCGGTGTAGAAACCGGTGTCTCTAATCCGATGGAAGCTATCGGTGTAGATTACATGCTAAATGTCGCTGATCGACTGGAGAATAAAAATAATTAATCAGTTTCACAATCTTGACTTGCGCCTCGGGTTTTGGAGGCGCTTTTTTTGTTTGTAGTCATTGCTTCATTATCAGAAAATTACTTCCTACCTTAGAAAAATGATAACTCGACCAATACCTTTACTTGCAAGCTTAATTTCAGTACTCTTCTTAGCCAGCTGCTCCAACAAAAGTACCGTAAGCCGTACAAATCGAGTTACAACAACTAAGGAAGATTCAGCCTTTGTTATCGCCTTTGGTTCGTGCAATCACCAAGACAAAGCTCAACCTTTGTGGAAAGAAATATCAGCTAGACAGCCTGATGTCTGGGTATGGCTAGGGGATAACATCTATGCTGACACAAAGGACATGGATGAAATGAAAGCCATGTATGACAAACAAAAATCACAACCAGATTATGCTGAGCTGATCTCCCATACTTCAGTAATAGGTGTATGGGATGACCATGATTATGGTGTCAATGATGGAGACAGAACATTTGGACCTAAAGCACAAAGCAAGACAGCTGCACTAGACTTTCTAGATGTGCCCTCTTACGCTGAAGTTCGCAATCGAGAAGGTTTGCATCAGTCCTTCACCTTCAATTTTGACAATAAGGTGGCTCGGATTATACTACTAGATGGTCGAACATTCAGAGATCCGATTGTAAGGAAAAACAAAGTATATCTTGCTGATCCTCACGCGGATATTCTAGGTGAGGCACAATGGAAGTGGCTAGAGTCCGAAATGAAGAAAGAAGAAGACATTCTAATCATTGGATGTGGAGTACAAATTATACCAGAAGAACATCGGTATGAGAAATGGGCTAACTTTCCTACTAGTAGACAGCGCCTATTTGACCTTTTAGACAAAGAATCAACTAAAGACATCATCCTACTAAGTGGTGATCGGCATCTAGGAGAAATGTCGAAATTAGAATTGTCTTCAAAGAACATCATAGAAGTTACATCCAGCGGTCTGACACATGGCTACAGAGGGGTCAACACTGAATCCAACAAATACCGTATAGGAACTAATGTCACCAAACTTAACTATGGAGTTATCTCTATTGCTACTGATGGTGCTATAGAGCTCACTCTTAATGGTCGTGACGGTGTCCAATATATGAGTTATACGATGTAGGTTCTTGTATTTTCTCCTCTATATTTCTTACTTAGAACTAGATGTGTGAAAGATATAGTCTGTGTATGTGGGGATTTGTCTACGAACTATTTCCATACTGTCCCACCTTCTCTTTTATTCCTGCATACTTCTGCCCATTCTCTATCACTGACCTTATCCCCTCTTTCAATGATGCCTTCGTAGGTTCTACCCATACAGCTGCATTTTCAGACAGCTGCTCAGGCAAGCCTCCTATTCTTGACACTACCATAACCATCTGAGCTGCGATACCTATAGTCAAGATGCCCGACTGACTGGCTTCTGTATATGGTAATACAAGAATGTGATGGGACAAAAGCAATTCCTTCATTCTTTCCTCAGAGATGTAGTCATCGATGATACTTACTTTTTCTGTGGTGGACGTGATCGAGTCAGTCATTTTGCCAGCAATGGTCATTTGCTGAATAGGGAGGTCAGACACAGCAGCTATAAGATTATGTATTCCTTTGTAGGCAACACCTCTGCCTAAAAAAAGCAACTTTGGCTGTGGAGAGTGAGTCAATGTATTTTTTATACCTAGGTCTATTATAGGATGAGGAAGGACAGTGATTTTTTGTCCGTGACCTAAATCATTGTTGATCTGTTGTCTTACATAATCAGTAAGACAGATGACTTTATCAGCCTCCAATAGGCATTTCTTTTGTAGAGCTTCTATAAGTCTAGACTGCTCCCCTTTGTGGGTAAAATAATCGTGTATCGTTATTATCGACTCTATATCGGAATGTTCTTTTGCATAAGAAGTAAAATGATAATTATAGGGATGGAAAGCTGGAAAATAAAGTTGCAAATGACCATAGTCTTGCCTCAGTCTTTGAAGTAGTTTCTTTATACGTCTCTTAATGGTGATGCCAGAAAGAATAAGTCTTAGCTTACTGGATTCTTGAAGAAATACTTCTCTCGTATAATCCTCGAAAAGATCATTATTGGTTTGGGATATAACGAGCAAGGGGTCCAATTGCTTGAACCCCCTGACCATAATTTTTGTGTAATCTATACAGCCTACCTTACTGAGGTAGACGATGACTAGTTTTTTATCTGTATCCAGAAACGTCACGCGTTCTGTATGGACTATTTTTTGTTTTTGTCTCTGTCTATGATAGTATCTATCTGGAAAACTTTTAGGTTTTTGCCTACTATTTTTCTATCAGGGTTAAGTACATAGATTTCAGGAGTGATGTCCACATAGTACTTAGCATAGATGGATCTATTTGTTGGATCCCATACTACAGGGAATGGCATTCCTGTCTTCTTTATATAATTAGCCAATTCATTAGGGTCATCTACATTGGTATCCAAGGCGATGGCGTAGACATCTACATTTGCTTTGTTTTTGTTGTACCACTCTACCAGCTTAGGTGTTTGCTCCTGACAGTGTTCACAACTCGGAGAGAACATGTAGACGATAACGTAATCTTTCTTCATGTCCATCAGACGATGTGTCTTGCCTGATAGATCTTTGGAAATAACATCTGGACCTTGACCGCCTATAAGACTCTGAGCCATTTCACTTGCTCGTTGTTGCAAAGCAAAGGTCTGTAGAGAATCTGACCAGAAGGCTCGCTCCTTAGTAAAATACTTTTGTATCATTTTCACATGGACAAATTCTGGGTCCATCAGCGTCGTCTTAGTTGGCTCATAAGTACGTACTACCCAATTGGCAAAAAATAGATAGTATGGAGGATACATAAGCACCTTATCTACTAACCGCTCAGCACTTACATAGATGGAATCTTGGTTCTGAGGTGTCAGTTGCTCAAAGTAGCGCTTCACCTTATTATTGATGACAGGTGTTCTGAGGAGTCTCTTGTCTGACCAGTCTACATCTTTCCAGAAGTCTTCTCTGTAGTAGAACACTTTCTGATCATCAGGCTTATCCTCTCTGAGCTCTGGCTCCTGACCAGCTTTTTTGAAGGATACAAAAAGTGTATTAGGATATTTTTTATACATCCCTTCTAAGTGTGCCTTTCTCTCATCTGTCAGTACTTTCATTTCAGCCTTTAGCTGGTTGTACTGTGGAGAATTTTGGGCAACACCTTTGAGACGAGCATTGACATCATCAAACTTCGGAGAACCTGCTCTTTCAAATTTTAGATTCTCAAAAAAAGCTTCATTCTCATCGCTGCCTTGTACTTGCATCCTCCCATCAGGGTCACCTATATGGGTTTGCATGGTAAACTGCTGGTCTTCACCCAACATTATTTGCAAGTATCTCTCATGTGCTATCTTCACATAGTACAGCCCTTGCGGATAATTGGTCTGTCCATCCTGACAATTCTGACAGTGGAATCTAATGGTACCATCCGCTTCTATCTGCGTTTGATCCGCTTTGAAATTTTGATCAGCATAGAAGCCTATAAGATCTGATTGTCCTGGTTGTGCTCCCTCTACCTTGATTGTAAAATCCGCTTTACCTTTTCCATAGATAGGTACTTCTGCATTAGCTATAGCTTCAGGGCTGGCAAAGCCTTGTACAGTTTTTCTTGCTGGAGTTTTCTTGGTCGTGGACTGGGATGCCTGAGCTGGCACGGCCTGCTGCGCTGCAGCTGGTCCGGTCGTAGTCCCTTCTCCACCACAAGAGAATAAAAATAGAGTGAGTAAGAATATTCCTAAGGTTTTCATTATTTCTTTATTATGGCTTACAAAATTAGGTGATTTGAGGTATTAATGGACCACTATTCTATCGTTTACACTTCATTAACTATATCGTAAAGGTCTGTTGCAATTTTCTCAGAGTTAAAGAGCTTTACGGCTCGTATTCGGCCTTTTTGCCCCATTTCATGGGCTTGTTGGTGGGTCAAATTTAGAAAATCGAACATTCCTCTCGCTAGATCTCTACTGTCTCGTACATTGACCAGATAACCAGAGACCTTATCTACAATGGTCTGTCTACAACCAGCTGTATCCGTTGTAATGATAGGTTTCCCCATAGACATGCCTTCCAAAACGATCCTCGGCATACCTTCCCGATATGAAGGAAGAACGATACAATCAGACTTAGCAACTATAGGCTGGATATCCTTTTTGAATCCATGATAGACAACATCGTCCTTTTCTATCCACTTCAGCAATTCCTCTTTTCTTACCATGGAAGGGTTCATCTCGTCCATTTCACCAACTATCCAAAACTCCGTTTTGGGGTTTTCGGCTTTCACTTTTTGTGCCGCTTCTACAAACTCTACTATGCCTTTGTCATAAAGTAGTCTTCCTATAAAAGTGAAAATGGTTTTGGGCTTTATGTAACCGTTGGGATGTGGTTTGTATTTTTCGGTATCTACACCACAGCCATTTACAGCCACTCCTTTGTCTTTGCTTATGATTCCTTCATCTACAAATAAGTTGAGATCATCTATGTTTTCAAAAACAAATTTGGAATGAGCCTTACTGACCAGTTTATATAAAAACTTGGTTGCTGTTCTAAAAAAGCCATGATTTAAAAACGCATAACCCAATCCGGTTACAACTGCAATACTTGGCACTCCTGCCAACTTAGCAGCGATGCCTCCGAAGATATTCGGCTTATGGGTATAATGTAGGACCAGATCTGGCTGGAGTTCTTTATAAATTCTTCGCAACTCAGCAATCAACTTGAGTTCACCCACAGGATTGGTGCTAGCTCTTACCAGACTTTTTAAAGGGATATGTTTTACAGTTGGATAAAGTTCTTTGTATTCTATATACTCATCTATAGGCGCTATAACCGTAACCGACCAATTCTCTTGGATCAATTTAGATAAAACATTCAATCTGAAATTGTAAATATTCCAGGTTGAGTTTGCGACTATTGCAATATTCTTAGACAAGTTATAAGTATTGTTTTTGCTCTATGCTTTTTCTGAGTGCCTTTATTTCCTGTTCTTGATTTTTAGGATAAACCAGCAACACATCCTCTTCGTCGATGACTATATAATCCTCGAGGTCTTTAATAACTACAAGTTTTTTCGCATCAGACCTTACAATACAGTTTTTGGAACCAAGTAGTAAGGTATTAGCACCTATGACTACAGATTCCGTATCATCTTTGTCCATATAGGCATGCAAGGCGTTCCAAGTGCCCAAGTCACTCCAGCCGATGTCAGCGGGTAAAGTATATACGTTTTGTGCATTCTCGAGTATCGCATAATCCACTGATATGCTTGGTGTAGTCGGATAAACCTCGTCTATATAGTCTTGCTCCTCGGCTGTATTATACTTGTTCTTATCCTTAGTCAGAATGTCAAAGATATCCGGTGCATTATTCTGAAAACTAGAAAGTATTGTTTTACATGACCAAACAAAAATGCCTGCATTCCAAAAGTAACCGCCAGCATCCAAATAAGATTGTGCAGTTTCTAGATTGGGTTTTTCTCTAAAGCTAGCCACTTTCTGTATGTCACCCTGGGTGATTTCTCCTGAAGACTCTATATAACCATAACCCGTATCCGGCCTGGTAGGCTGTATACCTAAGGTAACAATAGCATCTTCATTACTAGCATATTCTAGCGCTTCCGTAATCCTGTCCAGGAAAGCTTCTTCTTTGAGAATAACATGATCAGATGGTGCAATGACAAAAGTTGCATTAGGATCCATTGCTTCCAATCTTAGGGCTGTGTAGGCGACACAAGGTCCTGTATTATTTCTCGATGGTTCGGTAATTATATTCTTCAGTGGCATTTCTGGGATATGCTCATGTACCAAATCCTTGTAGATCTTATTGGTAACGACCAGTATTCTTTCAGGTGGAATGATCTTATTGAATCTTTCAAAAGTCATCCTTATCAATGACTTATCTACACCAAGAATGTCCAGAAACTGTTTTGGCAAAGATTCCCTGCTGGCTGGCCAAAACCTAGACCCTACCCCACCTGCCATGATGGCTACATAATAGTTGTCACTCTTGCTCATTTGCTTTATTATATACTTACAAAGTTACATTATTCATATCGCTAATACTCTATTTCTAAACCGCAGCTAGAACTGCCAGCGGAAGCATCAAACATAATTGTACCGCTTCATTTGTTCTGCAATAATCGGTTGGATCAATTTGATTTTTTCCTGCTCTTCAGGTGTATATTCTTTAGCGGTAGAGCGGACAATCTTTTGTGCATATTCTACAACACTTACCGAGTGCGACAATCCTAAGAAGGTCATAAGTTGGCCCATGATCAGGTCTGGTTGTCCCAGGATATGCTCGTACTTTATAGTGAAAATTCTCTGAGAATCTATCTTATCCAACTCTGCCTGAGAAACCCTCAACCCTTCTGACCATTGTTTTGCACAGGTTTCTATAAGACTATGACTTGCTCGGTACTCCTGCATTCCTTCAAACTTTTGTCCCCAGATAGAACCCTTCTGTGGACGGAAAAACTTCCACACCACTTCCTTAGCAATGGTGGTAAAGTAATAAGGTAGATCTCGAAGTGGAATTTCATTATTGAACAGCCGCCTCTTTAGTGCAGATCTCTTTGGCCTAGACAACCACTTTTTCTCAGCTGACAAGGATGATGAAATTCCTGACCTTATAAGATGAATAAACAGTGCATCAGGGAAGATTTCATTAATAAAGCCTACTCGAAAGACATTGCTAGGAGTTTTTTCCAAGAAACGTTTTTTCCCTCTATCAGCGGTAAACTGGAAAAATTGTCTCTGTATATACCTTGATACTGAGGCTGTTGCATCCTCTGCAGGCCTAAAATCGCTAGTCTTGCCCGGTTTTCTGTATTGCCAAATGTATTTAGGCTCTATCCAGTAGGCAACATCCTTGTGTTTGCTTAGTATATCCCCCAACATCGTGGTCCCTGATCTGACGCCAGCTATAATAAATATGGGCTTTTCCAAGCCAGAATTTTTCATGAATCAAAGCTACAAGTATCTATTCATATTAAAAAAATATCAATATGTTCTTTTGTTAGTCCTCTAACTAGGATAACTTAGCCCTAATGAGTGGAAAAACGATACTAATCGGGCTAAATGAGATCAACTTTGATTTCATGGAATTCTATTTTGCTCAGGGTAAACTACCCAACTTTAAAGCCCTTTTTGCCAATAACCGCCGAATAGAAACAGTTTCTGAGAGTGAATACCACCTCCTAGAACCCTGGATCCAGTGGGTCACCATTCATACTGGCAAATCCTATGAAGAACATCAGATATTCAGGCTGGGTGATATTGCTGACCACCCACAACTCAGTCAGATCTTTGAGGAATTGGAAGCAGAAGGCAAATCTGTCGGTGCTATCTCTCCTTTCAATGCCTCCAACAAGCTCAAAAATGCCAGCTTTTTTATACCCGATCCATGGACCAAAACCAAAGTAACTGGCAATAGCTTTATCAAAAACCTTTACCAAGCCATCCATCAGGCTGTCAATGACAATGCTCAAGAAAAAATTTCTATTACTTCCCTTATCACACTGGTCAAAGCCTTGTTGCTCTATACACCTGTCTCTTCTTGGCCATCATATCTAAGCCTAGTTCTGAATAGAAAGAAACCGGGCACCAAGGCTATGATCCTAGACAGTTTGCTAGCAGCTGTATTCATCAAGCTATGGAAAAAACACC
>CAZKXO010000112.1:0-10350 GCA_964556525.1 uncultured Saprospiraceae bacterium | reverse complement strand
CGCATCCATATAGTAAGTCCAGCCCAGCATCACATAGGCAAATGCATACTCAGGATCACCATATGATGCCTCAACTATGTAATCTCGTAGCCTAGCTGGCTTATCAACAACATCAATCTCAACAGGAGTATAAGGAGCTATATTAATTTGGTTAACCAATCATTTTTTCTGGTTTTACCCAAGAATCGAATTCTTTAGCAGTAAGGTATCCTAAGGATATAGCTGCATCCTTTAGAGTGGAGTTTTCTTTGTAAGCTTTTTTCGCTATTGTGGATGCTTTGTCATATCCAATCTTTATATTCAAAGCAGTAACTAGCATAAGTGAGTTCATTAGATTTTCCTTGATTTTTTTCCTATTTGGTTTTAGACCTTTAATACAATTATCGCAGAAGCTGCTAGAAGCATCACCAATTAATTGAGCAGACATTAGAAAGTTGAAAATCATCATAGGTTTAAAGACATTTAACTGAAATTGACCTGTCATGCCTCCAACGTTTATTGCTACATCATTACCCATAACTTGCGCCATCGCCATGGTTAAGGCTTCTGATTGAGTTGGGTTAACCTTACCGGGCATGATAGATGAACCAGGTTCATTTGCTGGAATTACGATCTCTCCGATTCCACATCGTGGTCCAGAAGATAACATTCTAATGTCATTACCAATTTTCATTAAGGAGACTGCGACCGTTTTAAGTGCGCCATGTGCTTCTACAATGGCGTCATGTGCTGCTAGTCCTTCAAATTTATTTTTACCTGACACAAATGGAAGCTTAGTGAGTTTGGCAATTTTCTTTGCAACAAGTTTACTATAACCTTTAGGTGTATTAAGACCAGTACCTACAGCTGTTCCACCTAGCGCCAAGTGAGAGAGATGTTTGAGAGAATTCTTTATGGCTGCGATTCCAAAATCTAGTTGTGCAGAAAATGCAGATAACTCTTGACCTAGAGTAACCGGTGTGGCATCCATGAAATGCGTTCTTCCAATCTTAACAACTTTATTGTATTGCTTAGATTTTTTCTCTAATTCTTTTTTTAGCTTAAGTAATCCTGGAAGGGTAACATCAACAAGTTTTTCATAAGCTGCTATGTGCATGGCAGTTGGGAAAGTGTCATTTGATGATTGTGATTTGTTTACATCATCATTGGGATGTAAATATTTTTTCTTATCATTTAGCTTCCCTTTTTTCAAAACATGACCTCTGTTAGCTATCACCTCATTTACATTCATATTTGTTTGAGTGCCCGAACCTGTTTGCCAGACTACTAATGGGAATTCTGAATCTAATTTTCCAGCTTTAATTTCATCACAAACTTGTCCTATTAAATTGGCTTTCGTTCTAGGAAGCACCTTCAAGTCAGCATTAGTTTGAGCAGCAGCTTTTTTTAGAATCGCATATGCTCTTATAACTTCAATTGGCATTTTTTGACCACCTATTTTAAAGTTTTGGCTAGAACGTTGAGTTTGTGCAGCCCAATATTTGTTTGCAGGAACTTTGACAATTCCGATACTATCTTTTTCTTCTCTAAATTTCATTTTTTTATTGTTTAAGCCTCATCATGGATTAGGTAATAAGTGTACTTTTTATAAGAGATTCTTTTTCTCTAGAGGTGTAAGATAATTGAATTTCCTGAGTGGCCTATTGTTTAGTTTTCTCTCTGCACTTGTGATTGTGCTGTATGCTACTCAAGTCCGTTCCCTTTGGAAAGAACCTTCTTATTCCAATTCTATTTTCGATTGTTTCTTTGTCTTGTGAAGTGTAGGATCTTGTGAAGTATGTCATTGTATGTATTTTGCTCTTTTTAGCTTCCATCTTCTTTGCTATTTTCTTTCTATATCATCTGCTTTCTTAGCGTAATCTTTATCAACTTTGTTTCTATAGTTTTGCGATCTCTTATAACTATTAATCCTGGCTTGTGTTTGGTACCCATCATTAGTCTATTTCAAGATTTCCTTTGCACTTCCTATCATTGACGACTTTTGACGTTTTTCTATAGAAACTCTGTGAGGCATGCATCCTGGATTGCAACTGTCTTCCCTTAGCCTGTCTCGAATGTCTTCAAGATGCAATTTTTTGGAGTCTATTATGTTTGCGTATTTTCCTGTATGTCTCCCTCGTTTATTCATATTGCGATTAAGGTTTCTGCTGATAGTGCTGACTCTTTTGCATTTCAGACTAGCTATCTCTTTTTCATTATAGCCTTCTTTAAGCAAACATTCTATTGAGTACCTTTGATCTGGACTGAGTTGTTTGCATTTTTCATTGAAATTTAAAGGTCTTTCTTCTCAGCCTATTTTAAGCTTTTTGAAACAAATGATTCAAAAAGCACTTATTGATTGATCATAGCTCAAAGTTAGTTAAGAAATAATATTATTAGAACTTCTTATCTTAGTGTTCGTTAGAATCACATACAATAACAAAATCGTAAAACAAATGGCATTCGAATTACCTAATTTACCTTATAAGCATCATGAACTGGAACCACACATAGATTCATGGACAATGGAAATCCATCATGGCAAACACCACGCTGGTTATACAAAAAAGCTAAATGCAGCACTAGAAGGTTCTGATTTGGCAGGCAAGAGTATAGAAGATATTTTAAAAAACTTGGATATGGAAAATTCTGCGCTAAGAAATAACGGTGGAGGATTCTATAATCACTCATTATTCTGGGCTGTAATGAGTCCAAATGGCGGTGGTTCTCCATCAGGGGAACTTGCAGATGCAATCAACACTGCATTTGGCTCATATGATAGTTTTAAAGACAAATTTGCTAAAGCTGCTGGAACTAGATTTGGTAGTGGTTGGGCATGGTTATGTGTTCATCCTGGAGGCAAAGTAGAGGTTTGTTCTTCTCCTAACCAAGATAACCCCTTAATGCCAGGTGTAGGCTGTGGTGGCACACCTATTATGGGAATAGATGTATGGGAACATGCATATTATCTTAATTATCAGAATAAGAGGCCTGATTATGTAAAAGCATTTTTTAATGTTGTTAACTGGGACGAAGTGTCTAAGAGATATGCCGTAGGAAAATAACGAATCATATTTTTTAAATAAAAAGAGGCTCCTAAATAAGAGGAGCCTCTTTTTATTATGACTTTATTTCACTTGTTATTTTATTCTAAATTGCAGTCCTAAGTTAGCTGATAGAATGGTGTATTGCTTTTGTACATCCGAAATAGTCAAACTTTGTGAGGAGAATTCTAAACCAGCTGACAATCTTAGATTCCTTCTTAAAAGGAAATCAAGAGTCAAGCCTGAAACATATCTATTACTGAACGAGGTGTCCAAATTTGCTAGATCAATAGGCAGTAATGAACGATCTAATATCCGGCCACTTGATAAATCCAATAAATTTAATGACGTACCTGCATATACTTTAGGACGTAGTTTATGGAACGAAAAATTATATTCTAGAATCAAAGGAATAGAAATTAGTAAATACTTGTTGTAATGAAAAATATCTTTATCAACAACATGCTGGAAATCTTCAGTAAATAAATCAGCTGTAACATCAAGATTGCCTTCGTCATCTCTTTCTAATGACGCAGTTTCAACTCCATCTGAATCCTGTAAAAAGATTCCGCTCCATCTAAAGCTTTCATTTATCTGTAAGTAATCAAACCCAGAAATAATGCTTAATCTAGGTGTCAAATTATAGCTAAGCCCAATTCTGCCAGAAATAATTTCCAAAGAAGATTCACTTTTGTTTCTAGCTGTTACAAAGTCTTCATCCATTGGTGCATTAGAGGATAAGGTGGCTCGAGTAATTCCTATACCTCCTGAAAGTCTTAAACTTAGAATATTGGGTGAATAAGACGTTATGGGAGGTGCAGGCGGAGAAAATGCTAGATTGATGTCTATCGGAATGTCTTCTGGAAACCCAACAATATTGTGCTTTCTAGATGGTAATTCTAATTTTGACAATTCAGTGTTTGATGCTTCAGAATGTTCTTCATTTTTATCTAAAAGAGTTGTTGCAGATGCAATATGCTTCTGAGGTATAGAATTAAAATCTACATTTTTTCTTTGGTATAGAAGAGAGCTATGATTGTAGTTGTAAATGGATTGATTAGATTTTTTGGAATTTATTCGTGAAGTAGCTTGACTAGGTAATTTTGTATATACAATTGAATCAAAAGAAGTATTACTGACTACGGACTTATTTTTCGTGTTCGATTTTATTGGTGTAGGATCACTTGTCAAAGATTGGTATGTATTTAAATTTAATTGCCTTGGTGCAAGCTGATTAGAGATAAGTTTTTCAGAATGAACAGAAGTGCTTTCAGAATAGAGTTCTATCTCATCCTGGTTAGCTAAAATTAAATATGTTGCAGTAATGATAGTAGCTAGTAGTACACTTGAAAATAAGAAGCGAAACCAGCTTGCTTTTTTTTTCGGCTTTTGTTTTTCAAGGATTCCATCCCATATTTCCTGTGGGTCTACCTCTGATTCATGAGTCGAAACATGATATCTTAGGATCTGTCTGGTTTTCTTCATGCTGTCATGATTTTGTTTAAATCAATATATTTGACTTGTAACATTTTCCTTGCCCTAGAATATCTTGATCTAGAACTACTTTCTTGTATCCCAAGAAAACTAGCTATTTCTTTATGTGAGTAACCCTCTATTGCATATAGAGCTAAGACTTGTCTATACCCATCAGGTAGTTCAAAAATGAGCTTCATTATCTCTGAATGGGACAAAGTAGCTATGATTTCTTCGTCTATCATTTTCTCAACACCTAGGGCATCAAGACTTTGTTCTAGTGTTCTAAATTTTCTCTGATTTCGGCTAAGGGCCAAGTTGATTACAATTTTTTTCATCCACCCATAAAGAGCTGCTTCCTTGTTTCCTTCAAAAGAGGAGATTTTTTTAAAAACCAGTATAAAAGCATCTTGAAGTAAATCTTTAGCATCTTCTTCATTTTTCGAATAGATTCTAGCAATAGTCATAAGCCTACCAGAAAAGCCAAAAACCAGCTCTTTGAAAGCCAGTTCTTTACCTTGTTTTAATTCTGAAATAAGTTTACTAATGTCCATTCTCTATATCGCTGCTCTAATTTTGGTCATAATAAACTAATCTAAATTGTGCTGAATGCATATTGGTTAATGACGGAGGCGCTAAGTCTTCGTCTATGACTTCTATCTTTGATTGGGTAGTCTGAAATACAAAACTTCTAAAGCCATCATGATCTTCAGTAAGTATGTTGCAGGTCCCATCTAATTGTATTCCATGGTGAGGTGATTCAAGTAAGAAATCTCCTTGTCCACTATTTTCGTTAAAGACGATGGCTCCTGATAAATATATTTCTCCGGTTACATCATCCATTATATTTATGTCGAAAATATTGGTACTGGGAGTTGTAGGCGAGCCTTCAATACTGTGTACTTTCCACTGATGTCTTACTTGTGACTGTAATTCATTTGTCCAATCTATTCCTTCATAATCAATCTGGTAACCTCCAGGAATACTATTACAAGCCTCCAAGTTGGTTAATGATATAACTTTAGAAACTGCTGGTTCTGCTATCTCCGATGAAAAGATAGATTCAAAATCTAGATTGTCGAATGCAAGACCTGAAACAAGTAAGGAAGAAGTGCGACAATCTGGCACTGAAACCGGTATGCTGAAATCTCCGTTGTTATTTGATCTATAAATGAAATTCTCATCACCAATAACTAATCTGATAAACTTCTGACTTTCGTCTGGACCACAGTTAGAAACAGAGCCTGATACCTGAGCCGTGCTGACATCAAAGATATAGTCAATCTCTATTCCATCTACAGAACTTACAAATGGACCAATAGATCTAGTTATGTCGACGTCTTTACAATCGTCTATAGTGCTGAGTTCTAAACTTGTATTACCTGGGAGTCTTTCTTTAAATGTAGCAGCTTCAGTTGCTGTAACGTAAGCAGTATATCCTGGAACTGTAGAAGTTATTTTGATTTCCCTGTTTGGGGCGAGATTTTCATCAATAGTCACCGTTCCAGAAACTTCTACTAAAGGTGAGAACAAATTAGCCATCCAATGTTCTGATCGACTTACTTGGGCGATGTAACTATTGCCAACTAATTCTGCAGTACCTTCTGCCAGCCAAAATCCATCAGATTGGGAATAGTAGGATAATTGTATCAGCTCTGGTGCAAAAGGTAAAAGACTAGGGGCTACGGGCATGGTAATCTGAGCTTCTTTTCCATCTGGCATAGATAAGGACTGGTCATCGTCATTGGTGATTTCCAAATGGACCAAACTGAATACTGATAAGGCACTTAGCTGACCTTCAGCACTGAAGCCTGTGAGATCGCCAGGCAATTCAAGAAAAGAACTTTTTAAGGTAGGATCTAACCATCTGCCGAAGACATTAAGGTTTCCTTCATAACTTTGGTTTCGATCTGTAGAATAACTTCCTGAAGGTAATTGAACTTCTGCTGCACCGAAGGTTACAGTGCCACCATTTGATGAGTTTACAATTTCTAATACTTCTTTGGGTACTAATCTTAGTTCTAGTCTCTTTGTGTCTCCATCTTCTGCATAATATTTAGAATAGCCTGTGAAATAACCTTCTTTACTTGCTGAAATCAGTGTACCATCTTCAAAAAGTTCCACTCCAGATAGGATAAAAACACCATCATCTGCTGTAAGTGTTGTTTCCATACCTACTTCTATAAATACCGAAGGCAATGGTTCATTGTCTTGATCCAATATGACGCCTGTAATATTTCCATGCACTAAAGCTGTTGGTGGTTTGATTACCGTTTCAGTGTTTGTTATGACCTCCATAGGCTCTCTTTCGCAAGAACCAAGTGAGATAACAAGTGCAAATAGTATAATAAGTTTTTTCATTGACTTAATCTTCTTCTTGAGACATAGCTCTCTAAATATGAAATTTGACTAGTTGGAAAAACGCTGCAACCCTAGCCTAGTTTTTCAAGTGCTAGTGGCAAAAATTCAACTCAGAATCAATGGAATCGACTCTGGCCCCTATCTAAAGGGTATATTGGAATATATATATAGGAAGATAGAGAATTAATTTGTCAATGAGAGTAAGACTAAGGAGAGATATCCCATTAACCGCGTTTCTACTTTCATATAACTATCAAAACTCTGCTGAGCCTGGATATCTTGGGAAAGGTATGACGTCTCTAATATTGGCCATACCTGTAATGAATAGCACTAAGCGTTCGAAGCCGAGTCCGAAGCCTGCATGTTCGCATGTACCAAATCTTCTCGTATCAAGAAACCACTCCATTTCATGGGCAGGTATATCGAAATCTTTCATTCTGGCTAAAAGGACATCAAGTCTTTCTTCTCTTTGTGAGCCACCTACTATTTCTCCTATTCCAGGGAAGAGGATGTCCATTGCTCTGACAGTTTTGTCATCATCATTCATCCTCATGTAGAATGCTTTGATTTCCTTAGGATAGTCAGTAAGGATAACGGGTTTCTTGAAGTGTTTCTCTACGAGATATCTTTCATGTTCTGATTGCAGGTCTGCCCCCCACTCTTCAATGACAAACTGGAACTTCTTTTTCTTATTGGGCTTGGAAGCCATTAGAATCTTAATGGCCTCAGTATAGGTCAATCTCTCGAAGTCATTATCCAAGCAGAATTGTAGCTTCTCCTTGAGAGGCATGGGAGATCGTTCGTTTTGTGGTTTTTGTTTTTCTTCATTTAGAAGACGGTTTTCGAGGAACTCTAAATCATCAGAATGATTGTCAAGGCAGTATTTAATAACATACTTCAACATATCTTCAGCCAGATTCATGTCATCATTCAGATCAGCAAACGCCATTTCAGGCTCTATCATCCAGAATTCTGCTAGATGTCTAGAGGTATTAGAATTTTCTGCTCTGAAAGTTGGCCCGAAGGTATATACGTCTGAAAGTGCTAGGGCACCAAGTTCTGCTTCTAGTTGGCCAGAGACAGTCAGGTTAGTCTGCTTATTGAAAAAGTCTTGCTTGAAGTCGATCTGGTTGTCTTCATTTTTTGGAATATCATTGAGATCCATAGTTGTTACTTGGAACATTTCTCCTGCTCCTTCTGCATCAGAACCTGTGATAATAGGTGTATGGAGGTAGACAAAGCCTCGTTCATTGAAAAACTGATGAATTGCAAATGCAACAGAGTGCCTGATTCTGAAAATGGCACCAAAGGTGTTAGTCCTAAACCTGAGATGTGCAATTTCTCTGAGAAACTCTAAGCTGTGCTTCTTAGGCTGTAAAGGGTATTTGTCTGGATCCGCATCACCATGTATGGTTACATTATCAGCTTGCATTTCCACTTTTTGGCCTTTACCCTGTGAAGGGACTATTGTTCCTGTAGCACTAATGGCCACACCTGTGTTAAGCCTTTTTAAAACATCAGCAGAGGTAGAATCTCTATCTACAACGACCTGTAATGTTTTTATAGATGAGCCATCATTCAGAGCGATAAATTGGTCATTTCTAAAGGTTCTTATCCAACCTTTTACGGTAGTCTGATAGTTGGCTTTGTCACTTTCTAAAATCGCTTTAATCTTAGTCCTTTCCGACATGTCTTGTTTTGTTTTAGAGAAACAAAAGTAAACGAATTATTCGATTAAGGTGTAAGGAAAACAGAGCCTCTAAACGTCTTATTTCTCAAGTTCTACGATCAGATCTAGGGCTGATTGGTATACGGATTCCAGGTCTGAGGTCTGGCCAGGTGCATACATAGCAATTTCTGATTTTTGTAGGATAGAATCGAAATTAGAAAGATTGATTTCTGAGATGTCATGATCGTTTAGTTTTGAAACCAATTCTGACCTGTTAATATGAAGCGCAGGGATGTTATACTTATCCGTAAGATAGGATTTCAATGCTCTAATAATTTCTTCGTAGAAGGCTTTAGGCTCTCCTTGTTCCTTTAATTTTTTTGAATTTTCTAGTTTTTGCAGAGCGACACTATAGGCTTTGTTTTTACGAATCAGTACAGGATCGAATCTTCCAGATTTTTCAAGGTGATTTCCATAAAAGAAAATACCTAACCCTCCTAGAAAGGAGCCAAGTAGTAGGAGTAGGGGCAGAAATGAACTAGAGGAGGATGTGCTAAGGTTTTTCAATTTTGTGGTTTGAAAAATTCCAGCCATCTCCACTTCTTTCTCATCCAAGACTACTGTATTTTTATTAGAACCTTGGAGAACTCTTATTCTACCTAGATTTTTTTCCAAAGTAACATAGGCATTACTGTCTACATTAAAATATTCAAATTTGGGCTTCAAGGAATAGTTGCCAGGTTCTTTAGCTACAATTAAGTACTCAAAAGTTTTTCTATGTGTCAAGCCGTCTGCGGAAGGGAATACTTCATCTTCTATAACATTGGGGTCATACATTTCTAAATTTGCAGGTAAATCCCATCTTGGCGGATTGACGGTTTTGCTGTCTCCATTTCCTATGATCTCCATATTGACGGTGATAGCTTCATCTGTGGTGATACTACGTTTGGTAGATTCTACTTGCATTCTATATCTCCCTACAGCTCCAGAAAAGGTGGGACTGGGCGGAGGTAAGTTGTTCACATAAATTGTGGCTCCTTCTGAGATGATATTTTTTCTGATGACTTGAGCAAAGATGCTACGGGACCCTTGAGCAGAAATACCCACGGCTATATTTGCAGGTTCTATCTTGTAGGTACCAGTTTGCTGAGGAAACAAAGCGACCTTGCTGATGGGTTTGGTAAAGTATTCTACACCATCAATTATTTCTCTTTTGTAATTCTGTCTGGAAGTTCTCAACTCTTCCGTAAAGAATCCATCGAAGGAGGGATTGGTATTGAAGTTAATGGACCTTATGTCGACTGTGGTATATAACCTATAGGTAAGAATAATTTGCTGACCTACATAAGTGCTTGTATCTGTTAGTTCTGTCCTGACAAAAACTTGTTTGTCAGCAGAGATACTTTTGTTACTGCCTTTGACAACTTCTATGGCTATGGGCTGAGTTTTCATCGTCTTTCCATTTACTAGGATGGAGGCTGAAGGAATAGTTTTATTGCCTAAGCTTTTGGGCTGTAATCCGTAAGCATAACCAAATTCTCTACTTACTACGCCGTTTATTATAGAAGTGGAACTGGTAGATGAAGGACCTGATACAACTGTAAAGCCCTCAAATTTTGGTGCTTTAAAATTTGATCCTTCAGCATCTTCAAGAATAAATTTTACTTGCAGGTATGATCCTTCTACTATTTTTCTAGCATCAGTAGTAGCATAGAACTTTGGTTTTTGCGCAACTAAAGCAGTTGTCAAAAATAGGAGTAAGAAGCTGGACGTAAAGCTTAATTTCATATTTTTTTATACTTCCTCTTTGGCTTTGAAGGGGCC
>CAZKXO010000111.1:0-10410 GCA_964556525.1 uncultured Saprospiraceae bacterium | reverse complement strand
ATTAGAATGACTGCTATAACTTTTGTTATGTAATCGGACATAGTAGTAGAATGAAATTTATCTAATAAAATAGACAGGACCTATTCAGAAGAGAAAATTAGGCAATTTCTTTCAAGAGTGCTGCAGCTGCAGAGTCACCTAGGTCTGCGGCATCTTTGATATCTTTTATATATCCATTCTGACCAGCTTTTTGTTTGGCCAGGCCTCTGTATCTGAGCATTTCACTTTTGGGATTATTATCATTGCCTTCATCCATGTCTAGGGCTTTTTCGAACTGCTCTACGGCTTCTGCATATTTTTCCAACTCAAGCAGAATTCTGCCATACAAGTAATGCCCTTCCCTGTTCCACAAAAAATTGTTGTTCTCCGGAGTAAATTTTCTGTTGGCAAATAACTTGAGTTCAAACTCAGCTTCTTTGTATTGTTTCAGCCCTAAGTGCAACTTACCTTTATTACGTCTTGCATTCCAATGGATAGGTTGCAAAGCAACAGATTTTTTGATAGCCGACTGGAAGCTTTCTATGGATTCCTCTAGTTTTTCTTCATGGAGCAGTACCATAGCTTTGCCGTAATGGCCATAAGGATTATTGGGATCTAGGCCCAAACATTTATTGTAATCACGTAGGGCATCGTGATATTTTTTCAAAATAAAATTGACTTTCCCTCTTCTCTCGTAAGCCTGTGCATGTTTATCATACTTTTCTATAGCTTTATTGAGCGCAGCCATAGCTTCTTCTTCCTTTCCTTCTTCACTGGTCAGTCTTTTACCTTTCATGTACTGTTGTACGGCAACCTTGTCGCTGGATGGTTCCAGATGTTTGAAATGTAAAACCTTACCACTATCGACTTGCCAGATATCCAGTTCGCCAGAAAGACCAAATTGTACAATGTACTCGAGAAGTGCAGATGTATTTTTAAAGGACTTGTCGTAGACTTGCTTTACCATTCTTGGGATGAACAGACTTAGCTCGTCAGGAAAGAATATTTCTTCAGGCAAAAATAGCACATCGTTCTTATGATATTTTTCAGCCCTGGAGATATACATCTTCACAGCCATATCATAGGCTTTCTGAGTGCCAAAATTAATTTTACCCTGGATGATAGTTTTATAGAGCATTACTACTTCTTAACCCTTAAAGATTTAAATTTTAGCTCTAACCCTAAATGGGTAAAGAACATATTATTACAAAATCTAATTGAAAAAACGGTTCCTGAAAAGTCCTTCTATCAATCAAACATAACTAAAAAAGGTCTGAATATCAATGAAATACACAATTAAGACCAGACAGCACAACCCTCCGTGCAGTTTTGACAGATATCTATCTTATCTCGACCTTTAATGAGTTGTTTTCTAAACCTTTGGTAGCTTTCGCCTTGCCAGATATCCACAAAACTTTCCTTTTGCAAATTGCCTAATCGATGCGTAGCATCTTTATCAAAGCAACAAGGCACGACCAGACCATCCCAAGTAATAACACAAGCATGCCATAACTTCCAACAATGATTGAGCAGTTCATTTTTGATTTCGTACTTTCCGTTAGCAGTTTTCTTGTATCTGGAATATTTTTCTTGTGTAGGAATCAGTGGATTACCCTTTTTGTAGTCATAGATTTGAGCAGTTTTGAGTTTGACCTCATCTATACCTATTTCATCGGCAAGAGCATATAGGTCTGATATCTGATGTTCATTAGGTCGGACAATAAGAAATTGGAAAATGATGTGCGGAGTAGATGATTCCATTTGCTTTCTGGCTTTTACCAGATTACTGGCACCTTTTAAGACCACTTCCAGTGATCCAGACTTTCTATACTGCTCATAAGTTTCTTGAGTAGTACCGTCTACGGAGATGATAATTCTATCCAGACCAGACTCTATTGTCTTCTTACAGTTTTCAGGACTCAAGAAATGACCGTTGGTAGAGGTAATCGTATAGAGACCTTTATCATTGGCATACCTTACCATGTCTAAGAAGTCAGGATTGATATAAGGTTCTCCTTGGAAATAAAAAATGAGGTATATAAGCTTGTTATACAGCTGATCTATAGTCTTTCGGAAGAAATCTTGTTTGAGGTTGCCCGTTTCTCGAGTAAAAGATCGCAATCCACTAGGGCATTCAGGGCAACGAAGATTACAGGCCGTCGTCGGTTCCAGCGATATGGTCATAGGTGTACCCCACTGGATAGGTTTTTGTAATAATTTGGTTAGAGAATATGAGAATAAGAGCTTGATGAGATTAATCACCCTAAGGAAACTTAGGTGCCTGACAAAGTTTAAGGTATCCTTCAGGTATATTCTGCTCATCTCATGTCCAAGATAAAATAATCTATATGAAAAGAGTTAAGAGAGGCGAAGCGTTATGAAAGACCAAAAAAACTAAAGGACCTTAGCACTTTTGCCAGGTCCTTTTAGTAATGCTGATCAATTCCTATCTTGACTTACTTCTTTATGTCTTCACTTTCTTTTTGGTTACACCTTTGAGACTGCGAAATCATTAAAAAGTAATGCAAGGAATTAATTTTAATTTTTCTTTAACGAAAGTATTAGAATTCTCACTTAGTAGGTAAATATTGAAGAGCTAAAATCACGAATTAACATGTAAGGATTAGTTATAATATATAATCTCCTTTTAATCAATTCTTACTCATTGTGTCATTGAGAACATTCAAATATTTATACAGCTGAGTAACTGTACTTGTGCTTGTACCTTTGCTTAAAAAAATACCCCAAAATTATTCCGTAAAAAAATCCTCCAATGTGTGCCCACCAGGCTACTCCACCAGAATCTTCAGCAGTTTCGGGTGCTACACTACCCATGCCACTAATCAATTGCTGCACAAACCAAAGTCCCAAAAATATGAAGGCAGAGATATAGAAAGTCTTTATTATAAACAAGATCTTAATCCTAGACTTAGGGAACATTATCAGATAAGCGCCCATCACGGCAGATATCGCACCACTTGCTCCCACGGTAGGTATGATGGAGTCCAAATCAGTAATTATATGCACAAATGATGCGAAAAGACCCCCGAAGAAATAAAACAAGGCAAAAATGGTAGAACCCACTACTGCCTCTATATTGTCAGCAAATATCCACAGGAAGAGCATGTTGCCTAGCAAATGAAATAATCCCCCATGCAGAAACATACTTGTCATTAAAGTATGCAGATCCTGTCCATGTACAATCTCATCAGGAATACTGCCCAAGTCAGTCAGAAAATATTCTATTTCTCCTGCGCTCAGAGTGAGCTGATACAAGAATATAAAGACATTGATAGCTATCAGAGAATAGGAGACATAGGGCTTGTGACCTCCAACTATGTTATCATCTCCAATAGGAAAAATCATTGGGCATTAATTTTTGACAAGATAAACATATAATATATAATTGCTATCCAAGGACATCTATAAAGCTATTGCACAATTGGCAAACTCTAAGAGCAGTATATTTGTTCACAATTCGAATGCAGGAGAAAAAAGAACTAGATTTAGTAGTACTGGGAAAAGTCTTGAGGCTGGCACTTCCGTACAAGAGACTATTCTTGTTGTGCCTGATTCTTGCCCTTGTAATTGCTCCAGTATCCAATATTCGACCTTATCTTATAAGTAAAATGGTCGATGATCACATTTTTACTGGAGATATGCCCGGCCTCCGAAACATGGCAGCCCTCTACCTGATAGTTGTTATCGTCAATGTTGTCTTAAGATACACATTTATATACTACTCAGCTGTCTTAGGTCAGTCGGTCATCAAAGATCTACGGGTAAAGGTCTATCATCATGTACTTAATCTAAAACTTAGATATTTCGATCAGACACCTATAGGCAAGATTACTACTAGGACGATAAATGATGTCCAAGCTATCAATGAAGTTTTTAGCCAAGGCGTCCTAACCATGCTGGCAGATGTAATGGGCATCTTTGCCATTATAGGATTCATGCTACATACGAGCTGGAGACTGACACTAATCTGTCTTGTCACCTTACCTTTCATGGTGCTCACAACATATATCTTCAAGGAAAAGGTCAAAGTCGCCTTCAAAAAAGTAAGGAATCAACTGACTAACATGAATGCCTTTCTCAATGAACAGATAACAGGCATGCAAGTCGTACAGATGTTTAATGCGGAGAAACAAGAAGCCAAAAAATTCAAATCTATAAACTGGAAGTACACCAGCGCCAACTTGGATTCCGTGGAGTATTATGCCATCTTCTATCCAACAGTAGAGCTAATCTCAGCTATTGCACTATCGCTGTTAGTGTGGTGGGGATCTAAGGGAATCTGGGACCATACAGTATCGATAGGTGCTTTTGTCGCTTTTCCTATGTATCTCAATATGCTGTTCAGGCCAGTAAGAATGTTGGCTGATAAGATCAATACCTTACAGATGGGCTTGGTAGCAGGCGCACGTGTTTTCGATGTACTGGAAAAAGATGAGAATATCGCAGATCTAGGTATCCACAAGCCGGAAAAACTCAATGGCAGCATAAGCTTTGAATCAGTAGATTTTGCTTACGATGAGGAAAACTTTGTACTTAATGATGTCTCATTCGAACTGGATTCAGGAGAAACCTTGGCTATAGTGGGCAGTACAGGTTCTGGCAAGACTACTATTATCAATATTCTCAATAGATTCTATGAGATACAGAATGGTAAGATAAAGGTGGATGGTATCGATATCAAGAAATATACCCTAGAGAGCCTGAGAAATCGGGTCGCTATGGTCTTGCAGGATGTCTTTCTCTTTGATGGAACAGTACTGGAAAACATAGTTCTGAGAGATAAAACTATCACCAAAGAGCAAGTCATTGCTGCTTCCAAAACAATAGGGGCACACCCATTTATAGCTAGACTCCCTGGCAATTATGACTTTAAGATTACCGAACGTGGTTCTAATCTTTCTATGGGCCAACGTCAGTTGATTTCCTTTATCAGAGCTCTTGTCTTTAATCCTGATATTCTCATACTGGACGAAGCCACATCTTCTATAGATTCTGAAACAGAGTCCATTATTCAGTTTGCCATAGAGACCCTCATACAGAAACGAACATCTATAATCATTGCCCATAGACTATCTACAATAAAACATGCGGACAAAATATTGGTGCTGGATAAAGGAAAAATAGTAGAACAAGGTAATCACGATGAGCTAATTGGTAAATCAGAAGGTGCTTACAAAACTTTATACGATAAACAGTTCAAGCAGAGCATGGCTGCTCAGTGATTAACTAGCATAGTATGAAGGGAATAATTAACTTCATATTTTAAAACAACAAACGAAAGCACAACTATGACTCAGCAAAGAAAAAACGCAAGCATGATGGTCAAAATCATACCATTGCTATTCTTTGTTATCATGGCATGGGTGGTAATCGGTGTCGTCAGTACAGCAGTGAAGTTATTATATGGCTATCTGGCTTTCCCTTTGCTTATTCTTGCACTGATACTCAACTATTCTGTAGTAACGGACTTTTTCGGTGGTCTTATAAGAGATATAAAAGAAGATACAGGCAAAGGCTTAATCAAGGCAGGGGCGACAGCACTAGGCTACCCTTTCGTCTTTGCTTATCTGGCGTTCAAAGCCTGGATGAAAAGAAGCCTAGGATCTAAAAGACCCTCTGTAAAGGAGCAGAGAGCAAGCAAGAAAAAGAAGGATGGAGATTACATCAAATACGAGGAAGTAGAAGACAGTGAAGATTTTCTTGAATTGGAAGACATCGATAAGGCACAAAAAAAAGTCAAAGTCAAGCAGACACAGACTAAGTCGACTGACAATGACTACGATGATCTTTTTGCTTAGACTATAATGATTACAGGCCTGTACCTCCTGATAACTTTAGTGCTATCAGGTCTTTATACCTTTTTACTCGTCTATATTCTGAAATGGTGGTCAGAGATTCCTGACTACACCTCACCCTCTAATAACTCCTCTTCACTCCAATTTACTATTCTAATTGCAGCACGGAATGAAGCGAAGAACATAAGAAAATGTCTTGATTCAGTGCTGAAAAGCCAAAAAAACTCCTCTCATCAAGTAGAACTTATTGTAATAGATGACCACTCCACTGATGATACCGCTGCTTTGGTACAAGCTATACAGCATCCCGTTCTAAAACTGCTGCACTTAAAAGATTACCTGCAAAACAGAAAAGTCAATGCCTACAAAAAAGCAGCACTGGCTTATGGTCTCAATGAAGCCAATGGCAGTTATATCATCCAGCTAGATGCAGACACGATTGTTCCAAAAAACTATATTTCCTTTTTAGGCTCGGCACTTATTAATACTCAAGCCCAATTCCTAGCAGCACCTGTGGTCTTCCTCCCAGATAATACTTTATTAGGCCAGTTCCAGTGTATGGATATGTTGGGTATGATGTTGCTGACTGGGGTGGGTATAGAGAGTAAGCAATGGTTTATGGCCAATGGTGCCAATATGGTCTACAAAAAAGAGTTGGCCAGTTATGAGGATAGCCCATTTGCCTCAGGAGATGACATATTTACCATACAGAAGATTGCCAGTAAGAAGGAGAATAAAGTCCACTTTCTCAAATCGCCTCTTCTAGCAGTAACCACCACAACAGAAACTGAATTTCGTGCCTTTTGGAATCAGCGCATCAGATGGGCGACTAAGAACAAACACATGAAAAACCCAAAGATGCTGCTCATGATGGCGATTCCCTTTCTTAATGCCTGTTGGTTGGTTATTCAGTTATTCATGGTACTCAGAGGAACTGCCTTGATTCATGTAACAGCCTTATTTCATTTATTGAGCCTGATGATGATAGACTATGTCTATCTTAATGAGGCTGCAAAGCATTATGGGAGGGAACATACTATGCGCTATTTCTTTCCTAGTTTCTTTCTTCACAAAATCTATCTTGTAGTCATCGGCCTGAGTAGTATGGTAATCAGGAAATACAAATGGAAGGAAAGGGTTGTGAGTTAGATGATGGCGGTCAAAAAAAGACAGGCGACCGCAAACAAAACTCAATCTCTGGATGGGCACCTGTCTCTAAATAATAAATTCTTCAGAACCTATTATTCAATATCTCAAGAAGCTAACAATTCTGTCTCGTTAGCCATTTTTCTCATATTTATAAGAGCATATCTCATTCTTCCTAAAGCAGTATTAATGCTTACTCTTGTAAGGTTTGAGATTTCCTTGAAGCTCATATCTGCATAATGTCTCAGAATGACGACTTCTCTTTGCTCTGCTGGTAGTCTGTCTACCAAGCTTCTTACCTTCGTATGAAGCTGACTTTTGATGATAGTTGTCTCCATATTATCATCTTTAGATTCTAACACATCGAAGATGTCAAAAGTTTCAGTAGCTGAAATTTTTGTTCTTCTCTTCGATCTTCTGAAATTGTCTACACAGAGATTATAAGATATTCTCATCGCCCACTGGAGGAATTTACCCTCGTGGTTATATTTTCCTTTCCTAAGTGTATCTATGATTTTGATAAATACGTCCTGGAAAATGTCTTCAGATAGATCATGATCCTTGGTAAACAAATAGATAGAGGTATAGATTTTGTCTCTATGTCTATTCAATAAAATTTCGAAGGCCTTATCATTGCCTTGAAGGTACTCCAGAATGAGTTCCTTGTCAGTAAGCTGCTGCACTTTCATAACTAACAATTAAAATGTTCGTAAATCGGTATTAAAACAATTATTAGTGTAGAAGTACGTAGCTTATAAGCAATCTGTTTTGTGTGAGAAAAAAAATCTACAATAAAGAAACGATAAAAAACCCAAAGATGCTAGCCTAGGTTTGAGTTAACAGCTATTTAACTGTCCTGTTCTGGGTTTTATTGTCCGCATAAATATAATTTAAGAAAATGACAACTAGCTTGCCATTAAGCCATAACAGCCTGAATATCAATGCTATATAAATATAACTAACTATTCTCAGATGTTCAGACTTAAGTTTCTACCTTTAGTCAATTTTATCCTTCTCAATGCCTAAAACAGCTGTAAAATCGTCCAAGAGCAAACTCTCTGCTCTAAAACATATCCATATTAAAGGAGCCAAGTCCAACAATCTAAAAGACTTGGAACTCAAGATACCAAAGGATAAACTCATTGTTGTCACTGGCTTATCTGGGTCAGGCAAATCATCGCTCATCATGGATACCCTTTATGCAGAAGGTCAGCGACGCTATGTAGAAAGTCTTTCTTCGTATGCAAGACAGTTTCTGAGCAGAATGAAGAAACCTGAAGTAGATTTCATCAAAGGACTGAGCCCTGCCATCGCCATAGAGCAGAAGGTGACCAGTGGAAATGCCAGGTCTACCGTGGGATCCATGACGGAAATCTATGACTATCTGCGCCTGCTATATGCTAGAATAGGTAAAACTTACAGTCCAGTATCTGGAAATCTGGTAAAGAAACATCAAGTTTCTGACGTCATAGATTTCATCCAAAAACTCAAAAAGGGAGAAAAAATACAGCTCTTCGCCCCGCTTTCACTGAAATATGAGGATAGAAAAGTAGAAAAGCAACTGAACATCCTTCTCCAAAAAGGTTACACCAGAATCAAGCGTGGAAAGAAACTAGAACATATAGAAGACATCCTGGAAGCCAAACCAAAATGGATAGGTAAACTCACCGAAAAAGTCAAAGCCAAAGAAATTCTCATACTCATAGACCGATTTGTGCATGATGGTGAAGAGGAAAACATGAAACGGATAGCAGATTCCATCAGAACAGCTTTCTATGAAGGAGATGGTGAAATAGTGCTGGACCTGATGGACTCTGGTAAAGAGGTAGATTATAATAACAAGTTCGAATTGGACGGTATAACTTTTCTAGAGCCCTCTCATCAGCTATTTAATTATAACAACCCCTATGGTGCCTGTAAGACTTGCGAAGGCTACGGCAGAATCATTGGAATAGATCCATATAAGGTAATCCCTAATGAGAATCTCTCCGTATATGATGGTGCAGTGGCTTGCTGGAAAGGGGAAAAGACCAGCCGATGGAAAGACAGACTTATTCTGGAAGCGGATGACAACAAGTTTCCTATCCATAGAGCTTACAAAGACCTCACAAAAAAGCAGCTAGAGTTTTTATGGCGTGGTGCAACTTATTCTATCAGCGAATTTTTTGGCGAACTGGAACGACAGAGTTATAAAATCCAGAACAGAGTCATGATGGCCAGGTACCGTGGTCGTACAACCTGTACTGATTGTGAAGGTGGTAGACTAAGGGCTGAAGCTGACTATGTCAAGATTTCAAAGAAAGGAATCAAAGAACTTATCAATATTCCGATAGATGAACTTGCTGCCTTTTTCGATAAGCTTAAGCTCAATAAACATGATGCCAGTATAGCCAAGCGTATTCTACTGGAACTGAATACAAGACTAAAGACAATGTTGGATGTCGGTCTGGCTTATCTGACCTTAGACAGAATCTCCTCCACCCTCAGCGGCGGTGAAACCCAACGTATCAATCTTACCAGAACCCTTAGTAGTAACCTGACAAATTCTCTCTACATCCTTGATGAGCCTTCCATCGGACTGCATCCCAAGGACACCGCAAATCTTGTCAAAGTATTATTGGGGTTAAGAGACCTGCGCAATACCGTCATCGTAGTAGAACATGAAGAAGAAGTCATTCATGCTGCTGATCATATAGTAGACATAGGACCTAAGGCAGGTGTCTTCGGTGGTGAACTGATGTACTCTGGTCCTTACAAAGATTTCAAGAAACTGAAAGGTGTCACCCTTACAGCTGATTATCTGTCGGGAGCCAAGACTGTTCCCGTACCTGCGAGTAGAAGAAAGGTTACAAATAAGATAGTGCTCAAAGGTGCCCGCCAGCACAACCTCAAAGATGTAACGGCTACTTTCCCACTAAATGCGATGACCGTCGTAACCGGCGTCTCAGGATCTGGTAAGACAACACTGGTAAAACAAATTCTGTTTCCTGCACTTAAGAAAGAACTGGGAGAAGCAGTCTCTCAGGCACCAGGTCTGTACAAATCTATCTCAGGTGATTTTAAGCTGATTACCAAAGTGGAAATGATTAATCAGAGCCCCATAGGAAAATCTAGCAGATCAAATCCTGCAACCTATGTCAAAGCTTATGATGCTATCCGCTCACTCTTTGCTAGTCAACAAGCATCCAAAATAAAAGGATTTGCCACTAAGCATTTTTCATTTAATGTAGAAGGTGGTCGTTGCGAAAAATGCAAAGGTGAAGGTGAAGAAACGGTAGAGATGCAATTCCTCGCTGACGTCAAGCTCACTTGCGAAGATTGCCGCGGACGCCGATTCAAAAAAGATGTGCTCGATGTAGAGTATAAAGGGAAAAACATTTTCGACATACTTAATCTAAGTGTGGAAGAAGCCCTAGATTTCTTTGCAGAAAGAAAAGACATCTTATCCAAAATCAAACCACTCTTCGAT
>CAZKXO010000110.1:0-10423 GCA_964556525.1 uncultured Saprospiraceae bacterium | reverse complement strand
GGAGGCATCTTCGTACTCGATGAAAAATAGTTTCTTTTCTAACTATAATCAGGCTATTGCGTAAAAAAAGTATTGACATGGTGATATAGTTATATTTGTAATCAGATTACAGAAACTATGAGACACCTTTTGATCGGGTTAGTGCTAAGTACTCTTTGCTTTGCACTTAAAGCACAGGATATCGATATAAAACAGCAGTTTCGCTATAATATCACTGCCACAATAGACCCTATTACTGTAGATGGGAAGTTGGATGAGCAGACTTGGGAGCAAGCAGAAATAGGTAGCGATTTTTGGCAGAAGGTCCCTTTCTTTTCTGAAGAGACAGATCCTAAAACGGAAATAAGACTTAGTTACAACGATAAGTTTCTTTACGTAGCAGCACTATGTTATCAGACAGAACCTACAGTAATAACGACACTTAAAAGAGATGAATACTGGGATAATGATGGAATAGCCGTTATTCTAGACCCCCTAAATACCAGATCTAACTCTGTGCTCTTCGGAACCTCAGCTGCTGGTGTCCAATGGGATGCTGAAAGATCTCAGACCTCTGGAATAAATTCGGACTGGAGCAACAAGTGGTATGTAGAAACCCATATAACAGATAAATATTGGTCTGCAGAGTTTGCTATTCCACTTAGAATACTCAGATATAATACTGAAGCTAAAGAATGGGGACTCAACTTTGTCAGAAATCTGGTCTACTGTAACGAGTTCCACAATTGGACAGCAGTTCCTGAAGGCTTTTGGCCACCGAATGCAGCTTTTGCTGGCACCTTGGCATGGGATGAAGCACCAAAAAAACAAAAAGGCAATTTCAATGTCATTCCATACGTCGTCGGAGCAGTAAGTAAAAACAAAGGAAATACTACACAGACCTCTGTCGATGCTGGTCTAGATGCAAAAGTAGCTGTAAGTTCCAGCCTTAATCTGGACCTGACACTTAATCCGGATTTCTCTCAAGTAGAAGTAGACGAGTTGGTAACCAATCTCACACGATTCAATATCTTCTTACCAGAGAAGAGGACCTTCTTCCTGGAGAATGCCAATATTTTTCAAGGCTTTGGAAATAGCAGTACTAGACCATTTTTTTCCAGATCAATAGGCCTCGATGAAAATGGTCAAGCAGTACCAATTTTGTATGGTGCAAGGCTGACCGGAAATGCAACACCTACAATGAAGATAGGTGTCATGAATGTACATTCGCGAACTACAGATGTTTCGCTAGGTCAGAACCAATCAGCCGTGGCTGTAAATCAGCAGATAGGAAGATCATTTATACAAGGGTTATTACTCAATAGGCAAGCCTTTGACAACTCAGAGTCCGTATCAGATGATTATGGGCGCAACGCGAGTATAGAAGGGTTGTATTCCTCAGATAATGGACAGTGGAATGTATGGAGTGGTGCACATTTTTCATTTAAACCTGACATCGAAGGTGATAACAGCTACTATCTAGCTGGTGTATCGTTTACCAATCCTAACTGGCAGTTCCTGAATGATTTCAATATGGTTAATAGGAATTACTTTACTGACCTTGGTTACGTTATAAGAAGAGACAATTTCGATGCAGCTAGAGATACGCTGATCAGAACTGGTTATATCTCTAATTATACCTCTCTAGACTACATCATCAGACCTAGAGACGGAAGAGTCCAGAGGCATACTTTCGGCATCGAAAACCTACTGGTCTACAACCCAGATTGGACTTTTAATGAGCGCTCTAACAGAATTAGGTACTTCCTCACCTTCAGAAACACCTCAGAGTTTCAGATCAGATTCAATATAAATGAACTCGACTTACTCTACCCTTTTACATTTACAGGAGAAGAACCATTACCTATAGGCGAATACAGCAGTCTAGATCTAAATCTTGTCTACAACTCTGACCAGCGAAAAAATTTGTCTTATCAGATTACAGCACAGACTGGTGGATTCTACAATGGTAGCCTTAACCAATTCAGGGCTTCAGTCAATTATCGTGTACAACCATGGGGAAACTTCTCAGTAGGTTATGAATGGAACAATCTACAGTTTCCTGAGCAGTTCGGAGAACGACAACTGACAGCAATAGTATCGAAAGTAGAAATTGGATTTTCCAGAAACCTTTTATGGACGACGCTTTTCCAGTTTGTAGATCAGTCAGATTTTATGGGTATCAATAGTCGTCTCCAGTGGCGCTTCTCACCGATGTCAGATATTTTCCTTGTCTATGTGGATAATTATCAAGTGATCGATGGAAGGAATACAGGATTGCCTTTTAGTTCAGACAATAGAGCACTGTTTTTAAAGGCGAGTTATTGGTATTAGATCATACAAGGCTGGTAGAGTATTCTCATTTTAATCTTTAATCTTCATCATAATACTCTTCCTCCTCGCTATCTAGTTCCTCTACGAGATTGAGCACCCACAGTATAACCTTAGGGCTGAGATACTTGGAGATGCCTGCTTTTCGCTGAGCCGTCTTTAGGATATTGATGTTTTTATAACTGAAGTTTCTTGCTACTGCCTCATCGATGTATTCTTGCCAGTCATCAGCTGTATACATATCAAACTGGCCTTTGATAATATCCACATCAGTGGGGTCTTGTAGATCGTAGTTCGGCATAGAATATAGTTATACGAGTAAAATGAAGGCTAAAGGTCTGCTTTTTATCATTGACATAGTCATTATTACCTAACATATAAGCCTCTAGATATTATAGTATTAGCTCTAAATAGTTGAAATTTGTGCCTTTGTGAGCCTGACATAAAGTAAGCTATGATTACATTTTTTGGACAACCGTCCGATACTGTATTTGCTGTAGAGACAACAGCAGCCCTTGCCCCTGACGATATAGAGAAATTAGGCTGGCTCTTTGGAGATCAAAACCAACTCGAAGAAAAGACAATCAATGGTTTGTATGTAGGTCCTAGAGCTACTATGATTACTCCATGGAGTACCAATGCAGTAGAGATTACTCAAAATATGGCCATCAAAGGTATAGCCAGAATAGAGCTCTTTCACAAAACAGAATCAGAAGCCGGACATGACCCTATGGTTTCCCAATTGTATAAGGAATTGGGACAGGAAATTTTTACAATTAATATAGAACCAGAACCCATCCGAGCAATTACTGACATTGCTGCTTATAATAAAGAGGAAGGTCTGGCACTCAATGAAGAGGAGATAAATTATCTGCAACAGGTAACAGAAAAGATAGGTCGTCCTCTTACGGATTCCGAAGTCTTTGGTTTTTCTCAGGTCAATAGTGAGCATTGTAGACACAAAATATTTAACGGTACTTTTATCATAGATGGAGAAAAAAAAGAACAGTCGTTGTTCCATCTCATCAAAGAAACTTCTAAGCAAAATCCTAACACAATAGTATCGGCATACAAAGACAATGTGGCATTTATAAAAGGTCCTAAAGCCATCCAGTTTGCTCCAGAGACTGCTGACAAGCCAGATTATTATAAGAAAATACCATTTGACTCAGTCATCTCGCTGAAAGCAGAAACTCATAATTTCCCCACAACTGTAGAACCATTCAATGGTGCAGCTACTGGCTCGGGTGGAGAAATAAGAGACAGACTTGCTGGAGGAAAAGGCTCTCTGCCTCTTGCAGGGACTGCCCTATACATGACAGCATACTCTAGAGTAAAAGAAGATAGAGCATGGGAACAAGCCATGCCACCAAGACCATGGTTATATCAGACACCATTGGATATTCTCATCAAAGCATCCAATGGCGCTTCGGACTTCGGCAACAAATTTGGTCAGCCATTAATCAATGGTTCTTTACTGACTTTCGAGCATGAAGAGGATAATAGAAAATTGGCCTACGATAAAGTAATCATGATGGCTGGTGGTATCGGCTATGGAAAGAGTGAACAAGCAAAAAAAGATACGCCGAAGAAAGGAGACAAAATTGTTATCCTCGGTGGAGATAATTATAGAATCGGCATGGGTGGTGCAGCAGTCTCTTCAGCAGAAGGTGGAGAATACAGTTCAGGTATAGAACTCAACGCTGTTCAGAGATCCAATCCTGAAATGCAAAAGCGAACTGCCAATGCTATCCGGGGTATGGTAGAGAGTGCTACCAACCCTATCGTCTCTATTCATGACCATGGTGCAGGAGGACATCTAAACTGTCTCTCAGAACTAGTAGAAGAAACAGGAGGGCTTATACACCTAGACAAATTACCTATAGGCGACCCTACTCTATCCAACAAGGAAATAATCGGTAACGAATCACAAGAACGCATGGGACTAGTTATCGCTGAACAAGATCTCGCAACACTAAAGAAAATTGCAGAACGAGAAAGAGCACCGCTTTTTGAGGTAGGTACAGTTACAGGCGATCACAGATTTACTTTTGCTTCCGAAAGCAAGGAAGAGAAGCCAATGGATCTGGCATTGGAGGACATGTTTGGTAGTTCGCCTAAAACCATACTTAGAGACAAGACACAGAATAGAACTTACAAAGAAATAGAATACAGTCAGGAAAAACTACAAAGTTATATAAGAGCTGTACTCAAACTAGAAGCAGTCGCCTGCAAAGACTGGCTGACTAACAAAGTAGATAGATGTGTAGGTGGCCGTGTAGCAAAGCAGCAATGTTGTGGTCCTCTCCAACTTCCACTTAATAACGTAGGAGTTATGGCCATGGACTATGATAATGTAGATGGTATAGCGACATCTATGGGACATGCGCCTATAAGTGGATTGCTAGATGCAACAGCAGGATCTAGAAATGCCATCACCGAAGCACTGACTAATATAATATGGGCACCACTGAAGGATGGATTGCAATCGGTATCTCTTTCAGCCAACTGGATGTGGCCTGCAAAAAACGAGGGTGAAAATGCCAGACTCTTCGAAGCAGTGCAAGCCATTTCAGAATATGCCATAGAACTCGGTATCAATATTCCGACTGGAAAAGATTCTCTTTCTATGAAGCAAAAGTATCCTGACGAAGAAGTTTACTCACCAGGAACGGTAGTTATATCTGCAGTAGGTCACTGTTCTGATATTACTCAGATTATAGAACCTGTACTGAAGGCAGATGGCGGTGACATTTATTATATCAACCTCTCTCAAGATGCTTACAAACTAGGAGGTTCTTCTTTTGCTCAGACCTTAAATAGGCTGGGTACCGAGACAGCAAGTGTCAATGATTCTACCAAGGTTGCAACAACTTTCAACTGTCTGCAGAAACTCATCAAAGAAGGAAAGATTTCTGCTGGTCATGATATATCTGCTGGAGGTATGCTGACTACCCTACTGGAACTTTGCTTTCCTAGTAAGAACATCGCTGCGGAAATAGATCTGAGTGAATTACAAGAATCAGATTCGGTGAAGTTGCTGTTTGCTGAAAATACAGGTTTAATATTTCAATCCAAGGATTCTGATATCATTGAGGCTTTTGCTCAAGAAAATATTCAGTGTATAAAGATTGGAACTGCAAAATCTGGTTCCTCCTTGATTGTAAAGAACAACAAGACTTATAAATTTGATATTTCAGAACTTAGAGATTGCTGGTACGAAACGTCTTTCCTACTAGACAGCAAGCAAACAGCAGGCAATCTTGCCAAAACTCGTTATGACAACTATAAAAAGCAATCATTGGAATTCAAATTTCCATCTGACTTCGCTGGTCAGCTACCTAAGCTAGATGCTAGTGTTATCCGTCCTAAAGCTGCAGTGCTGAGAGAGAAAGGAAGTAATTCCGAGAGAGAGTTGGCACATGCAATGTACTTGGCAGGATTTGATGTAAAAGATGTGCATATGACGGATCTTATATCTGGAAGAGAGACTCTGGAAAATATCCAATTCCTGGGAGCCGTAGGTGGCTTCTCCAATTCTGATGTACTAGGGTCAGCAAAAGGCTGGGCAGGTGCATTCCTTTATAATAAAAAAGCAAAGACTGCACTGGATAAGTTTTTTGCGAGAGAAGATGTTTTGTCTGTGGGTATTTGTAATGGTTGTCAGTTATTCATGGAATTGGAACTGATAAATCCTGATCATGAGCAACATGGAAAAATGATCCATAATGATTCCAAAAAGCATGAGAGTAACTTTACTTCAGTAGAAATACAAGAGAACAATTCTATAATGCTGTCATCACTGGCTGGCACCACACTAGGTGTCTGGATTTCGCATGGAGAAGGAAAATTTGATTTACCAAAATCAGAAGATGCCTATGCTATCGTAGCCAAGTATGGATACGACAGTTATCCAGCTAATCCTAATGGCAGTGATTATAACACAGCAATGATGAGTTCTAAAGACGGCCGTCATCTGGTAATGATGCCACATATAGAAAGGAGTATCTTCAGATGGAATTGGGCACATTATGATGAGAGCCGAGATGACATCATCAGCCCTTGGATAGAAGCCTTTGTCAATGCTAAGAATTGGATAACAGAGAAAAACAGCTAGATGCGTCAGAAAATCATAGTAACGGGTGGTGTTGGATACATCGGTTCACATACAGTAGTGGAACTGATTGCCGCAGGTTATGAGCCTGTTCTTGTAGATAACCTCTCTAATTCAAACATAGAAGTCTTAGCAGGCATAGAAAAGATAGCACAGCAAAAAGTTACTTTTGAAAAGGTAGACTTAAGTGACGTGAAACTCACCAAAGAGTTTTTTGAGCAATACCAAGATGCAGTCGGTGTCATTCATTTCGCTGCGTTAAAAGCTGTGGGTGAAAGTGTAGCAGAACCTATTCGTTATTATAAGAACAATCTTTTTAGCCTTTTAAATGTCATACAGGGCATGAAAGACAATGGCATAATGAGTCATATATTTTCTTCATCTTGTACTGTCTACGGACAACCCAAAGAACTACCTGTAACTGAAGACTCTCCTGTGCAACCAGCGATCTCCCCATATGGCAACACAAAGCAAATAGGAGAAGAAATTCTAAGAGAAGATATTTCTAGCCGCCTGGATGACAGCAAAGTCATTTCCCTAAGATATTTCAATCCAATAGGCGCTCATGACTCTACCCTTATAGGAGAGCTACCTTTAGGTGTACCTTCCAATCTCATTCCATATATTACACAAACAGCAGCTGGAATCCGGGAAGAGCTCAGTGTTTTTGGCTCTGATTATAATACCAAAGATGGAACGGCCATTCGAGATTACATCCATGTAGTAGATCTTGCCAAAGCACATGTTATCGCACTCGAAAGGCTGACAAAAAACAAAAACAAAAAAAGGTACGAAGTATTCAATCTGGGTACAGGAAAAGGTAATACCGTATTGGAAGTTATAGAGTCTTTCGAAAAAACATCTGGCACAAAACTTAATTACAAATTTGTAGACAGACGACCAGGAGATGTAGAAGCCACCTATGCCGATACACAACTTGCCAATGAAGAATTGGGCTGGACCGCTCAGCGCAGTTTGGATGACATGACTAGATCAGCATGGGAATGGCAAAAACACCTTACCCAATAGTCTCGTCTATATTGCAAAGCATCGATACTTCAGCCAAAAGTAGTCTGTAATTGAAATTGACCTTATTTTTACTTCATGGAGAATGCTTACGACACAGTGGTAGGTCTGGAAATACATGTACAGCTGAGTACAAATAGCAAGGCCTTCAGTAACGACAAGAACAATTTTGGAAGTCCACCTAATGAAAATATACATCCCGTAAGCATCGCTTTACCTGGCGCCTTGCCAAAAACCAACAGGTCTCAAGTACTCTCAGCTATAAAACTAGGCATCGCACTAGATAGTGCAATAAATAAATATTCCTATTTCGATAGGAAAAACTACTTCTACCCAGATTCTCCAAAAGGATATCAGATTACACAAGATGGGCAACCAATATTGGTAGGTGGTCAGTTCAGCTTTGATACTGGAGGAAAACAAAAGTCCATCAGGATACATCATGTACACATGGAAGATGATGCTGGAAAGTCTATCCATGATTTAGATGACCTCCATACTATGATAGATCTCAATAGAGCTGGTACGCCTCTTCTAGAAGTGGTAACAGAACCTGATTTTAGCTCTGGACAAGAGGTGTCAGATTTCCTTGCGGCATTCCAGATTCTAATTCGATACTTAGAAATATCAGATGCCAACATGGAGGAAGGCTCCCTCAGATGCGATTGTAACGTATCAGTAAAACCTGCTGGGCAGATCGCCTTAGGGACCAGATGTGAAATCAAAAATATCAATTCCAAAAAATTTGCAAAGATTGCTATCAGCTACGAACGAGAAAGACAGATAAAGGCAATAGAACAAGGAGAGCAAATACTACAGGAAACCAGATTATTTGATGCTAATGTCTTAGCAACATACAGCATGAGGAGAAAAGAAGAGGCGCTAGATTATCGCTACTATCCAGACCCTGACCTACAACCAGTTATTCTTTCAGATGAACTGATAGAAAATATCAAATCTGGAATAGACTTTCTCCCATGGACTGCTCAAGAGCATTTGGAAAAATCAGGGGTACAGACTGACAAAGCCAAAAATCTGACCTCTGACAAAAATATGGTCATTTACTTCATTACCCTGAATCATTATCTCAACAAACCAAAACTAGTAGGAGATTTTGTCCAGAATCATATCAGTCCTCGATGGCCCGAAATCAAAAACAGAGATCATCATGTTCTAAAGGACAGATGGGTAGAATTACTACAACTTATAAAAGAGAAAAAAATAAGTGCTTCCAGTGCTTATCAAAAATTGATTCCGCTTATTCTGGAAGATAGCTCACAGTCAGTGATCAGTATTGCAGAAGCTGAAAATTTATTATTAGAGGATTCTTCTGAAGATGAACTAACTGCTATATGTCAGCAAATATTAGAGAGTGCACCTGACAAGGTAATTGCTTACAAAAAAGGCAAGAATGGGCTACTCGGTTTCTTTATGGGACAAGCCATGAGGAAAGGAAAAAGTTATAATCCTAAAGATTTGCAAAAAATCTTTGAGGAATTGCTGAACTAAAGCGCTATTCTATTTGTGCAACTGACAATATCTTTTTCGTCATTGGAGGCAATCAGCACTGTTTTGTTTATCGTATAATTCTCTATTAATTCATTGTACCAGGCCTTCTTAGTATCATCCAAAAAAGATGTAGGCTCATCCAATAATATTAGTGGTGCATCAATCACGAAGGAAAAACCCAATGCTAACCTCTGTTTCATACCTGAAGAAAAATATCTTACTTCCTTATCTTTTTGTTTTTTGAAATCTGTAAGATCTAAAAACTCGTCCAGAGAATGGACCAGCAAGGGCTTGAATAAGCTGTAATGCTTG
Source organism: uncultured Saprospiraceae bacterium (assembly GCA_964556525.1). Classification (GTDB taxonomy): domain Bacteria; phylum Bacteroidota; class Bacteroidia; order Chitinophagales; family Saprospiraceae; genus RFSX01. The sequence continues at coordinate 1,152 of CAZKXO010000110.1, read as the reverse complement.
TACAGTTCTGCTATGGTAAGTTCTTCGTCGAGCTCAGAATAAGCAGCAGACATGGCCAGATACTTATAGATGTCATCCCTATCTATTTCTTTTTCTTTATGGTTATAAATCACTTTACCAGTGCTGGCAGAAAGAAAACCTGAGATTATTTGTAAGAGAGTGGATTTTCCAGCTCCGTTTGTGCCAGTTATTGCTACTTTTTCTCCAGAATGGATCACTGCATCTATATCCTTGAGCACCCAGCCCGTTGTATATCTCTTGCTTATCTTTTCTAGGGTGACCTTCATTTTTTAGTCTCCTATGAGGCTATTAAATCCTCTCATCAGCCCTTTCTCTGATTTATCTATGAAGTCCAGAATGTCTGTTTTCTCCTGACTGCCAGGCATGGCTTTTTCTATATGTTCTAGGGCTTTGGACATGGACCAGCCTTTGATAAATAATACGCGGTAGATATCTTGTATCCTATCTATGGACTCTTTGGAGAAACCTCTTCTTTCCAGTCCTATCCTATTGACACCAACATAAGAAAGTGGTTCTCTTGCAGCCTTCACATAGGGAGGGACATTTTTTCTGACCAAACTGCCACCAGTTATGTAAGTATGGTCTCCAATATTGACAAACTGCTGTATGGCCGTCATACCACCTATAGAAACATGACTCCCTAAGATGACATGTCCAGCAAGATTGACCGCATTAGCTATAATACAATTTTCTCCTACGTGACAGTCATGAGCGACATGCACATAAGCCATAAGAAGAGAATTTTTTTCCACCACTGTTTTTCCGTATGCCTTGGTGCCTTTATTTATGGTGACACATTCTCTGATAAGTACGTTGTCACCGATAATGGCTTTGGTCTTTTCGTCTTTATATTTTAAATCTTGTGGATCAGCTCCTAACACAGCACCAGGAAATATCTTGCAATTCTTACCAACTGTAGTGCCTTTATAGATTACAACATTAGAACATACTCTGGTACCTGCACCTATAGAAACTTCATCATCTATAAACGCAAACGGTTCTATGATTACGTCCTCTCCAATTTGGGCATTGGGATGTATAGATGCTAATGGGGAAATTTTACTCATACAATATTAACTCGACTATAAAGCTAATAAATATGTACTAAGATTTATCTTTGGCGACAAGACC
>CAZKXO010000109.1:0-10453 GCA_964556525.1 uncultured Saprospiraceae bacterium | reverse complement strand
TGACGAGGATGAAAGAAACTTTATTCTCAATGGCCCAAGCTGGTTGAATGATCTGTCCGAGAAGCAATATAAAATACCGTTTCCTTATACACTTTATGGAATAAGACACGGATAAAAACTACATTAATATGACTTTACACGAAGCTGTTAAGGAAAGGATACTCGTACTCGATGGTGCCATGGGTACCATGATCCAGAGATACAAGCTTAGCGAAGAAGACTACCGTGGAGAACGTTTCAAGGATTTCCATCTGGACATCAAAGGCAATAATGATCTGCTTTGTATAACCAGGCCTGAAGTGATCTCTGCTATTCACAAGGAATATCTGGAAGCAGGTTCAGATATAATAGAAACAAATACCTTCAACGGAACAGCCATTTCACAAGCAGACTATGAAATGTCGGATTTAGCTTATGAGATAAACTTAGAAGCCGCTAAGATTGCTAAGGCTGCAACTGAAGAATACACAGCTAAAGATCCAAGCAAACCTCGTTTTGTCGCAGGCGCCTTAGGACCAACCAGTAAAACAGCTTCCATCTCTCCTGATGTAAACAATCCAGGTTTTCGAGTTGTGACCTTTGATGATTTGGTAGATGCTTATTATGATCAGACCCGAGGACTAGTAGAAGGTGGCGTAGATATATTATTGGTAGAAACCATTTTCGATACTTTAAATTGTAAGGCGGCTTTATATGCAATAGACAAATACTTTGATGATACTTCGCAGGAGAAGTTACCAATTATGATCTCAGGAACTATAACTGATAATAGCGGCAGAACACTTAGTGGACAGACAGTAGAAGCTTTTTGGATTTCCGTTTCTCATGCCAATTTATTTAGCGTCGGTCTCAATTGTGCCTTGGGCTCGAAAGAAATGCGGCCACATCTCAAGGACTTGTCTGGAATAGCAGATTGTCATATAAGTGCCTATCCTAATGCTGGCCTACCTAATGAACTTGGTGAATATGATCAGACAGCTGAAGAGATGGCTGTATTTATTAAAGAATTTGCTGAAAGTAATTTTGTTAATGTGGTCGGTGGATGCTGTGGTACAACACCAAAACACATCAGGGCCATGGCACTTGGAGTAAAAGGTGTCCAACCAAGAAAAAAACCACAACCATCGCAACATTCTCAGTATTCTGGACTAGAACCCCTCATTGTCCGAGAGGATATGAATTTCATCAACATCGGTGAAAGAACAAATGTCACTGGTTCTCGAAAATTTGCCAGACTTATAAAAGAAGGTGACTATGCTGAAGCCATTTCCGTTGCACAACATCAGGTAGAAGGCGGTGCTCAGATTCTAGATGTAAACATGGATGAAGGTCTTTTAGACTCCAAAAAGGAAATGCGAGAATTCCTGAACATGATTATGTCAGAACCAGACATTGCCAAGCTTCCTATAATGATAGACTCTTCTAAGTTTGAAGTTATCGAAGAGGGACTTAAATGCGTCCAAGGGAAGTGCATTGTAAATTCTATTTCTCTTAAGGAAGGTGAAGAAGAATTTATTAAGCAAGCAAAAATTCTTAGACGCTTTGGAGCAGCTACTGTTGTAATGGCCTTTGATGAAAAAGGACAAGCGGATACTATAGAACGTAAGGTGGAAATATGTAAAAGAGCCTATGACATCCTAGTCCATAAAGTCAATTTCAAACCACAAGACATCATTTTTGATCCCAATATATTTGCAGTCGCTACAGGCATAGAAGAACATAATGAATATGCTATTAACTTTATAGAAGCGACTAGAAAAATAAAGGAACTATGTCCAGGTGCAAAAATCAGTGGTGGCGTCAGCAATATTTCTTTTTCATTCAGAGGGAATAATGCTGTGAGAGAAGCCATGCATTCTGCTTTTCTATTTCATGCAATAAAGGCAGGCATGGATATGGGTATCGTGAATGCAGGGCTTATAGAAGTGTACGAAGACATTCCACAAGAGCTGCTCACGCTGGTAGAAAATGTTATATTCAACAAGAAAAATACAGCCACAGAAGAGCTGACTGAATATGCGGCACGGGTAAAAGGAGGCGGCAAAAAGATGGTAAGGGATCTCAGCTGGAGAGAAGGCACTGTAGAGGAAAGACTCACTCACTCTCTGGTCAAAGGTATCACAGAATATATAGAAGAAGACACTGAAGAGTGCCGCAAAAAACATCCAAGAAGCCTCAATGTTATAGAAGGTCCTCTTATGGATGGAATGAATGTCGTAGGCAATCTTTTTGGGGAAGGAAAAATGTTCCTGCCACAGGTGGTAAAGAGTGCTAGAGTCATGAAAAAATCTGTTGCTTATCTCACGCCTTATATAGAAGCAGAAAAGGATAAAACAACCAGCAGTAGTAAGGGTAAGATTCTTATGGCCACTGTCAAGGGAGATGTACATGATATAGGCAAGAATATAGTAGGTGTAGTACTTGCATGTAACAATTATGAAATCATAGATCTTGGTGTAATGGTACCTGCTGAGAAAATCATCTCTACAGCTGTTGCTGAAAAAGTAGACATCATAGGTCTTAGTGGATTGATTACACCTTCTCTCGACGAAATGGTCGATGTGGCCAAAGAATTGGAAAGACAAAATTTAAAAATTCCACTATTGATAGGAGGTGCTACAACTTCCAAAACGCATACTGCTCTCAAAATAGAACCCGAATATTCAGGACCTGTTATTCATGTACTCGATGCTTCTAAAAGCGTAGGAGTAGCTTCTAATATACTAACTGATAATAAGGAACAAAAGAAAAGTTACCTCAGCGGAATTACTACTGATTATAAAAAAGTAAGAGAAGATAGAGCAGCAGGCCATAGAAAAAAAGCTATGGTCAGTATCCAGGAAGCACGTGACAATAGATATCAAATAGACTGGAAAAACATGGAAGTTCCACAGCCTAAATTTACAGGTATAAAATACTTCACCAATTATTCCATAGAGACATTGGTGGACTATATAGACTGGACACCATTCTTAAGCAGTTGGCAATTAAAAGGTAAATTCCCTGCCATCTTTGAGGACTCATACGTAGGGGCAGAAGCTAAGAAACTCCACAATGATGCGCAGAGCATGCTCAGAAGAATTATAGATGAAAAATGGCTGACCGCTAATGGCGCCTTCGGTATCTTCCCAGCCAATGCTTCTGAAAATGACAACTTGATACTCAAGGACCACAAAGGCAAACCTTTCATGACACTGAACCACCTCAGACAACAAGTCAAAAAAGCTGAAGGCAAGCAATACATGGCACTTCCAGATTTTATAGCTCCAGAAGGTACTGGTGTTAAGGATCACATAGGAGCCTTTGCTGTAACCACTGGCCTAGGAATAGAAAAATGGGTCCAGCACTTTCAAGACCAGCAAGATGATTACTCTGCGATAATGCTCAAAGCGGTTGCTGATAGATTGGCTGAGGCATTTGCAGAACATCTACACGAGAGAGTCAGAAAGGAATTCTGGGCTTATGCTTCCACAGAAACTTTGGACAATGAGGCATTGATAAAGGAGAAATACAAAGGAATCCGACCAGCACCAGGCTACCCTGCTTGTCCAGAGCATTCGGAAAAAGAAAAGTTGTTTAGCTTATTGGATATACAAAACAAGTTACAGATAAGTCTTACGGATTCTTATGCCATGTATCCAGCGGCAGCTGTCAGTGGCTGGTACTTTGCTCATCCCGAAAGTAAATATTTTGGAATAAGTACACTAGGTGAAGACCAGCTAATAGATTATGCTAAGAGGAAAGGCATCAAAAAAGGAAAGGCTCAGAAATTACTGGGTTCCTATATAGCCTAAAGCTCTAAAATATTAATCTTGGAAAGAATATAAGATCGGAACTATTCTGTCTGTCCCTTGTTAATTGAGTTAGAAAAAAGTAAGAAAATGAATAACAATAACAAATGCACTTGCGCCTGTGATAGTTGTAAGTCTGGAGATTGCAAGTCATGTACTTGCGCATCTTGTACTTGCACAAACTGCAATTGCTAAGTAGCCACTCCAAAGAAAGATTAAAAAAAACTCATCGAACTTATCGGTGGGTTTTTTTATGCATTTCTGAGAAAAGGATAGACATAGACCCCATAACTGCCTGTATCTATGTTTAGAACTGTCCATTGCTTTCCGCTAAAACAATAGTAACTTCGCCACACAATTACTAAGCATTAGCCATAGCGACGACATATCACTCAAATCTTTGGTACTGACAATCAGAGCTTATATTTATTATCTACTCAGATCATGGAAATTCATCACCTTCTGTGGATTTTTGATGGCCTTTATCTTACTGGCTTATGGTTTTCGCAAGCCAGCACTTTACAGAGCCAATCTTAACTTTATGCTCAATGAAGAAGAGAGTTCTGCCTTGGGTGGCATCTCAAATATCTTAGGACAATTTGGGCTAGGCGGAAATTCTTCAGAATCCAACTTGGATAAAATCATAGAGTTATCAAGGGCAAGGACTATCCTGCAAGCTGCCTTATTCACTAAAGAAAGTATCAATGGTCAAGTGGACTATCTAGCCAACCACTTGATAGCTTCTATGGAAGCTGAAAAGAAATGGGCCAGCAATAAATTATTGTCACTAGGTAAGGATGATGACTTGGACCTGACAGGCTTTAGATTTACTCATGAGGACTTTTCCAGTTTCAGTTTATTGGAAAATAAAGCACTGAAAAAATTGCATCGATTTATGATGGGCAAGGAATTACAGGGCGGTGCCTTCTTAAGTGACTATTCAGAATTCAGTCGAATACTCAATTTTAGTATGACTTCTACTGAAGCAGAATTATCTATCAAGATTGTAAAGAAGCTTTATGACAAACTGAATGAATATTATTTTGGCAAGACCTTGGAAAAGCAAGATAAAAATTACAAGCTCATAAAGACCAAATATGACTCTATACAAAATGCTCTGAACAGCGTCATGTACGGCATTGCCAAGTTTGAGGATCAATACCAAGGCTTAGTCAAAAAGCAAGATGTGCTCAGACTAAGACAAATGAAAGGAGAAGAACTAAAACTAGGAGGTATGTTAGCTGAGGTGGAAAAACAATATCAGTTAGCCCAGCTGGCCAAACAAAGCAATGATGCCTACATCCAATTAATAGACGACCCGATCCTCCCTCTGAAACCTGTCAACAAAGGACGCTTGTATTTCTTTCTTCTGGGCGGTCTGATCGGGGGAATCCTATCCTTGTCCTATCTGATACTTCAGAAAATATATAAAGACACAATAGCCTAAAAAAATCCTGCTCAAATCACATTAATTATTTACCAATGAAAATAGGTCTACTAGGTTATGGCAATATCGCCAAGAAACATCAGGCTGCTCTTGCCGATGCCGACTTCGGTGAGATTGTGGCTATTTATGATATTCTACCCGTAGAGGATAGTCAGCCAGCTTATTACACTGACCTGGATAAATTTGTTGCAGCAGAGTTGGACCTTATAAGTATCTGTTCTCCCAATGGACTACACAAGACACATAGCATAAAGGCGTTAAAAAATGGACACCATGTAATCTGCGAAAAACCTTTTGCTCTTAGTTCAGCAGATTGTCAGGAAATGATTACAACAGCAGATCGTCATGGAAAAGAAATTTTTTGTACCATGCAGAATCGCTTCTCACCTGTGAGTCAATGGCTAAAGAAATTGGTCCAAGAGAAGGCACTAGGAGAAATATACCTTATCAATATTGCCTGTTACTGGAACCGAAACAAAGCGTATTATCAGCAGTCAGACTGGAGAGGTAAAAAAGCAGCAGATGGTGGTACTTTATTCACTCAGTTTTCTCATTATGTAGACACTATCTATTGGTTGTTTGGCTCGATGAACATTCTTAATGCGCATTTCAAAAATTTTGACCACGGAGAGATGATAGAATTTGAAGATACAGGGATTTTCAATTTTACCTTAGACCAAGGTGGTATGGGGACCTTCTCCTATACGACTTCCTGTTATGAGAAAAACTTCGAAAGTTCGATGACCATTATCAGCTCCAAGGGGACTATCAAAGTCGCAGGACAATACATGGACAGAGTTGTCTATAGCAATTTACAAGCTGGAAAAACAGCAGTGCTAGACAGCAATAACAATCTATCCAACATCAAAAAGGTCTACGAAACCTCTATCGGCAGAATCAAAGGATTAGATACAGAAGCATGTTCCGCTCAGGATGGCCTAGCTGTGGTAGAGCTCATAGAAAAAGTCTATTCCTTCAGAAAATAGAGGTAGTCAGAGTCTAGGTCGTAAATATTATCTTCGCCATATGCAAGAAAACATACATCCGATTTTCGATAAGCTCTTAACAAGAAAGGACAAGGAAAACTTTCTGAATCAGCAAAGCAAAGTACTGTGGTTTACTGGTCTCTCTGGATCTGGAAAAAGTACCATCGCCCAAGGCTTGGAAAAATTCCTTTTTGATAAAGGCTATTTCATTCAGGTGCTGGACGGAGACAATACAAGGGCTGGAATTAATAAAAATTTGGGTTTTTCTCTGGAAGATCGCCAGGAAAACATCCGAAGAATAGCTGAAATCAGTAAACTTTTTACTGATGCAGGCGTGATTTGTCTCAATAGTTTCGTCAGCCCTACCTTAGAAATCAGGCAAATGGCAAAAGATATTATCGGAAAAGAGCATTTTGTCGAAATTTTTGTCAATACACCGCTGCATATCTGCGAACAAAGAGATGTCAAAGGCTTATATGCCAAAGCGAGAGCAGGAGAAATAAAAGGATTTACGGGCATAGATTCCCCCTTCGAAGCACCTCAAGCGCCTGATTTAGAATTACTTACAGAAAATCAGACAATAGAAGAATCTATCACAAAAGTGTTTAATTTTGTGCTCCCAAAAATTTCATTAACCTAGACAGGACTCAATGGACTATAGTATAAATCACCTCAAAGTTTTAGAATCAGAATCTATCTATGTGATGCGTGAGGTCGCTTCACAATTTGAAAATCCAGTCCTGATGTTTTCAGGAGGAAAGGATTCCATTCTGATGGTACATCTGGCATACAAAGCCTTCTTTCCCGCCAAGATTCCATTTCCTCTACTTCATATAGATACTGGTCACAATTTTCCTGAAACCATCAAGTTTAGAGATGATTTGGTAGAAAAAATAGGTGCTAAACTCATTGTGGGCTCTGTACAAGAAGCTATAGACAAAAGATTAGTCACTGAAGAAAAAGGGGTAAATGCGAGTCGTAATGGACTTCAGACAGCTGTTCTGCTAGAGAGCCTAGAAAAAGGCAAGTACGACGCTGCCCTTGGTGGTGCAAGAAGAGATGAGGAAAAAGCAAGAGCTAAAGAGAGATTCTTCTCTCACCGAGACGAGTTTGGTCAGTGGGATCCTAAGAATCAGCGACCAGAACTATGGAATATATTCAATGGCAAACACCAAATGGGTGAACACTTCAGAGTCTTTCCTATCAGTAACTGGACAGAACTAGATGTGTGGCAGTATTTGGCAGCTGAAAAAGTGGAATTGCCTTCACTCTACTATGCGCATGAAAGAGAAGTCTTTGAAAGAGATGGCACCTTACTGGCTGACTGTGAGTACATAGAGAAAAAGCCAGACGAAAAAGTATATAAGGAAGTCGTAAGATGTAGAACCATCGGAGATATGACGTGTACCGGTGTATGGAAATCCAATGCCAGAACCACCGAAGAAATAATAGAAGAAGTAGCTACAACTCGTATGACCGAAAGAGGTGGTCGGACAGATGACAAGCGATCTGAAACCAGTATGGAAGACAGAAAGAAAAAAGGATACTTCTAGACCAAAAACTACAAAAAAGATATGTCAAACGATCACAACATAGATAGCGAACTACTAAGATTTACTACAGCTGGATCCGTAGATGATGGCAAGTCTACACTTATAGGAAGATTGCTGTACGACAGCAAGTCCATATTTCAAGATCAGTATGAGCAGATAGAACGGATCAGCGAGAAGCGAGGAGAAGAAGGTGTCAATCTGGCTCTACTTACAGATGGACTTAAGTCCGAAAGAGAACAAGGAATCACAATAGATGTTGCTTACAGGTACTTCGCAACACCGAAGAGAAAGTTTATCATAGCTGATACGCCAGGCCACATACAATATACACGTAACATGGTCACAGGTGCTTCCTCAGCCAATGTTGCACTGGTACTTATAGATGCCCGTAACGGTGTCGTAGAGCAAACTAAGAGACATGCGATTATTGCTTCTCTATTGCAGATACCTCACGTCGTGGTTTGTATCAATAAAATGGACCTTGTAGATTATGACGAAGCTGTCTATAATAAGATACAAGATGACTTCGAAAAGTTTGCAGCCAAGCTAGACGTTATAGATGTACACTTCATTCCTATCTCAGCATTGATAGGTGATAATGTGGTCCATAGATCAGATAAGACAGCTTGGTACCAAGGTCCTACCCTTATGTACTATCTGGAGAATGTCCATATCGCGAGTGACGAAAACTTTATAGATTGCAGATTCCCAGTACAGTATGTTGTGCGACCTTACAGCGACGAGTATCATGACTATAGAGGATACGCTGGTAGAGTTGCAGGTGGTGTAATGAAACAAGGAGATGAAGTATTGTTACTTCCTTCTGGATTCACCTCTAAAATAAAAACAATACAAGGACCCGCTGGTGAGCAAGACAAAGCCTTTCCACCAGAATCAGTAACGATACTACTAGAAGACGACTTTGATCTGAGTAGAGGCGATATGATTGTCAGACCAAATAACAAACCAGATGTTACTCAGGATATAGAAGTCATGATGGTATGGTTTGATAGTGACAAGCCGCTCCAACTTAAAGGTAAGTATGCTGTTATGCATACCACTCAAGATGTCAGATGTGTCATCAAAGAAATCAGATACAAGCTCGACATCAATACTCTACACAGGCAACAAGAGCATGATGGTATCAGAATGAACGATGTTGCAAGAGTCGTCCTCAGAACCACCAAGCCACTCTTTAAAGACGCTTATCGTAACAACAGAATTACAGGTAGTCTTATCTTAATAGACGAGGGGACTAACAGTACTGTCGGGGCAGGGATGATTATCTAAGATGATTCTTGCACGTTTGGGTTTCTACCTAAGTCCATCAGTATAAATTCTATAAGTCTTAGGCTAGACTTTATCTGAAATCAACGCAGGTATAACTTTGCTAATCTATCAAAAAGACTTAGTTTAGAATGGCTATAACATAGCAACTTTAACCTATTAGTCTCTGAAGATGCTTAATAGAATAATATTTATACTACTGTTGTTACTTCCACTGTTTGCTACCGGCATGGAAATATGTGATAATGGTATAGATGACGACAACGATGGTCTTATAGATCTGAATGACGATGACTGCCAGTGTCAAGATGTACTGGACGATTTCATCTTTGTAGCTAATGGAGATTTTACAGACAGTCCTTCTTGTTGTCCTAACAACAACTTTTCCCGAGACAATTGTCTGAATAATTGGGTCCCAGTCAATGGTTCTCCAGAACATATCAATCCTGATTGTTTCTCGGAGCTAGCCGTAGAAGAAGAGTCCATAGGAATCCCTTTTGAAAGTGAAATGATAGGTATTAAGTACAATGACTTCAGTTCATTTATATTTAAAGAATCTTTTGGTATCTGCACCAACCAAACTCTAGAAGAGGGTTTGGGCTACAGACTAGAGGTTGATATGCGCTTCACACCTAAGGACGAGCACAATGCTGGGCAAGGAAATCCCGACATGGTTTTCTATGGTCTGAAAACTTGTGACGAATTAATGTTTACTGAAGGTACAGCAGGAAATTTATGCGAGTTGGGTTTTGACCTTATTCCATTGACGTCTATCAATTTTTCGGAAATCCCCTTTACAGAATGGCGTACCATCAAAAAGATATTTACAGCACCAGAAAACATAGAGGCGATAATTGTCAGTTTTGAATGTAGCAATACTGTGTTTAGTACAAAGAGATTTATTTTTCTAGACAACATAAAAATCTCTAGACTAATAAACCAACAATTTAATGTCGATCTGGATATAGATCCCGTAGGACAACCATGTGCTGACGCATTCATGCTGACTGCCATAGATAATAATGAATTCGATTATCAGTGGTATAAAGATGGAATTGCATTGGCAGGTCAGACTGGAAATACTTATGAACTAGAGACACCAGAAAATAGGGCTGGCCCCTATCAACTCATTCTATCCAATGCTGCTGGCTGTCTGCAATCAGAAGAAGTGCTCATCACAGCTGACCAATTTGTGAGCGACACCACCGTATGCAGAGGTCGTACTTTTGATATCAGCACAGGTTCCTATGATGAGACCGGTGTATATTCAGAAGAGATACCTTCTAGGTTTAGTTGTGCGACTTTTATTTACGAATTGGAAATGAAAGAACCAGCAGAAGCAGAAAGCATCTTCTTTAGTTTTGAGACGGGTAGTAGTTTTTCTTTTGG
>CAZKXO010000108.1:0-10593 GCA_964556525.1 uncultured Saprospiraceae bacterium | reverse complement strand
TTAGAAGATCAGTATGGTGCACATAATTACCATCCACTTCCTGTAGTACTAGCCAAAGGCGATGGAGTCTACGTCTGGGATCCAGAAGGTAAAAAATACTTTGATTTCTTGAGTGCTTATTCTGCGGTAAATCAAGGTCATTGCCATCCTCATATTATTTCTGCCCTTAGGTCACAAGCAGAAACCTTGACCTTGACCTCTAGGGCTTTTTATAATGATCAGCTCGGACCCTACGAAAAATACATTACAGATTATTTTAAGTATGACAAAGTCTTGCCTATAAATTCTGGAGTAGAGGCCGTGGAAACAGCATTAAAACTGGCAAGAAAATGGGCCTACGATGTTAAAGGCGTCGAGCCTTATAAAGCCAAAATCATATTTGCATCTGGAAATTTTCATGGAAGAACCTTGGCTGTCATTTCTGCCTCAGTAGATCCTGACAGTACTAAAGGATTTGGTCCATATATGCCTGGCTATGAGATAATACCCTACGATGATCTAGGTGCATTAGAGACTGCATTGAATGACCCTCATGTAGCTGGTTTCATTGTGGAGCCTATACAAGGAGAAGCAGGTGTGAAAGTGCCCGCAGAAGGATATCTGGCCAAAGCAAAGGCGCTTTGTGAAAAGCACAATGCCCTCTTTATTGCAGATGAAGTCCAGACTGGTATTGCCAGAACCGGAAAGCTATTAGCTACCTGTGGTAATTGTAGTTGTGAATACTCTTGCCAACATCAACCAGAGGTAAGACCCGATATTCTTATTCTAGGTAAGGCTTTATCCGGTGGTGTCTTCCCTGTGTCTGCGGTCCTAGCTGATGATGAGATAATGCTGACGATCAAGCCAGGAGAACATGGAAGTACCTTCGGAGGAAATCCATTGGCTTGCGCAGTAGCGATAGCCGCACTAGAAGTTGTCGAGAATGAAAAGCTCGCTGAGAATGCTGAGCGCTTAGGAAAAGTCTTTAGAGCTAGAATGCAAGCACTAGTTGATAAGTCAGATATGGTAAGTTTAGTAAGAGGCAAAGGTCTACTAAATGCTATTGTTATAAACGACGAAGAGACCAGCAAAACAGCCTGGAACATCTGTGTGGCACTTAAAGACAATGGCTTACTGGCCAAGCCTACTCATGGAAATATAATCAGATTCGCCCCGCCATTAGTAATCACCGAAGAGCAAATCAATGAATGTTGTGATATCATAGAAAAGACCATTTTGGCTTATGATGCTTAGTTGGCTTGAGCAGTATACAATTTAGGATTATTATTCTGCATCAAGCTGGAAATTCTTGATTACATACATTTCACCCCAAAGTGCTGGATCAGGAAATAGTAACTCTAAGTCAAATTCGTAGAAGCAAGCTGAAAGTCGAACTGCTAGACCATCCATCTGATAGCTTTCAGGTACATCCATGCTCGCTGCAATGAGATGCTGGTCGTCATCATTTGTCTCATCCAACTTAATAGCCCAACTGTCGTAACAAGGTAAATATAGAATGATGCCAGAGACCTCTTCTCTAGAGAAGAGCGCATCCGAATTACATTCAATAGGTTCTTGTTTCAGATCTATTAATTCCTCTTTTTCACCACAAGAACAAAAGCTGATTAAGATAATAATGAAGGCTAAGCTGAATTTGGAATTTATCATTTGTACTGAATTAAGCTAAGGATAATGGAAGTGTATCTATTCATTAAGACGCGTATCAATTAAATAATGTTGGAAAACTTCTCAAAATATAGGAAAAAGCAAGAAGATTGTATTTATCTCTTTGATAGACAATAATGGTACGTATATGAAATTTTCTTAATATAATTGCGTTAGTTTTACTTAGGATTAGCTAACTCTTATATTAAAAACTCATATATGGCTTCCAAAGCCCCTTTGGTAATCAGTGTCCTTATTCTGTTATGCATAAAGCTTGTGTCTCAAGAGAGTATTCATCTTTTCGATCATGATTACTATTTCCCTTCTGGTCTGGATAATTACAGAGAACAACTATATGGCATATCACTTGCCCAACTTAGTCATGAAGAAGATTTAGATGAGACTATTGGCCTCCTAGCTAAGAGTTCTTTTGAGCTAGATGAGACCAGATCTATTGATTTGTTGTTAGAATCCATAGAGCGCACAAATAATGACGATGAGAGGAATGACATCCGGTTAGCCATAGGTAATAAGTACTTCGATAGAAAGGATTTTAAGAATGCAAGTAAATTTTACTCAGCAATCCATCATTCTTATTTAGAAAGAAATAACAATCATGAAGTCAATTTCAAGCTAGGATACATACATCTTCTTGATAAACAGTTTGAGCAATCCGAACAGTTTTTCGCCAAAGTTGTCAGCTCTATGAATCCTTATACCAAGGATGCTCAATATTATCTAGGCATAAATCAGTACTATCTTGAGAATGTGGACGAAGCCGTACTAACCTTCCAGCAGGTGGAAAACCATCCAAGATATGGAGACTTAGTACCCTATTATCTTTCTCAGATTTATTTCAAACAAGAGAAGTATGACGAAGTCATCACCTATGGCGAACAACGACTCAATCAACCCCAACTCAAAAACAGGAATCAGATTCTCAAAATGCTCGGCTTATCTTATCTCGCTCAGCAGCAGGATGCCAAAGCACTTGACTTTCTGGAACAATATGCACAGACTACATCTAAGCTTACTGAAAATGAATTCTACCAATTAGGCAGTTTACATTATCGAGCCGGTAATAAAGAAAAAGCAGCTGAACACCTTAAAGAGTTGTCACATCAGGATACCAAAATGGGACAGATGGCAAACTACTTCTTGGGTGCTATCTTATTGAATCAAGGTGACAAGCAAGATGCGCGGTCTGCCTTCAAACAAAGTGCAAAGAATGATTTCTATCCTGATGTACAACAGGAATCAACATTCTTGTACTACAAGTTGTCCAGTGATTTAGGAGAAGAGAGAACAGCAATAAAGGGACTCACAACCATAGGAGCAGATCATCCAAACTATTTAGAAGCACAAAAATTATTAGCAGATATTTTATTGAGATCTAATGATCATAAGGTAGCACTAGAGACCATAGAGAATTTGCCTTCCAAATCTCCTGAACTCCTGGAAACATACCAGAGATTAAGTCTAGATTATGGAAGACAGCTTATGAATGATGGCAATTTACCATCTTCCTTGACTTACCTTAAAGCTGCAGCAACAACGCCTGGAAATGCTGGAACTAAGGCTGAAGCACAATTCTGGACAGGTTATTTATTGGACTTAAATGGACAAAAAAGTGAGAGCAAACAAGAACTGTCTTCTTACCTAGCGAGTGGTGATAGAGCATATGCATTCGAGTCTAATTATCTGTTGGCCTATCAAGATATAGAAAAACAAGACTACAGTTCAGCGCTTTCTAAATTAGAAAAGGCTGTCGTCAGTTATAACAAGCAAGGAGATGATAAGCAGCTCTACGATGATGCTATTGTAAGATTGGCAGACCTAGAGTTGGTCAATAACAACTATAATTCCGCACTGCAGTATTATGATTTGGCAATAAAAAATAAAACTCAGGATGCTGATTACATAACCTACCAGAAGGCCTTGATTTATGGTGTCAATGATCAGCCTTATGAAAAACTTACTGCTTTGGAGACACTGGTCAAGGATTATCCAAAGTCTGAATACAGAGATGATGCTCTCTTTGAAATCGGCGAGTCGCTTGTGGACCTGGAAAAGAATAATGAGGCTTATAAGATTTTCGAATCGCTTACAGAACTGTTCCCAAGATCTGAGTATGTTCCTAAGTCATGGATGAAAAAAGGACTGATTAGTTACAATCAAGGCGATATGGAAACAGCATTGGTCGCCTACGAAAAAGGACTAAAACTCAGTGATAATAATGAAGACCAACGAGCTGCCCTCTTAGCGATAGAAGAGATTTATCTAGGTGAACTGGATAACCCAGATGCTTATTTCAAATTTTTGGAATCTGAAATTGGCTATGAGTATGAAGATATCACGAAAGATTCTATCACTTACGAAGTCGCATTTACCTCTTACTCAGATGGCGACTACAATCAAGCGATAAATCTTTTTGACGGGTATGTCAAGAAATATAAAGAAGGATTTTTTGTAGATGACGCGTACTACTATCTGGCTGAATCTCATGTCTTGCTAAAACAGTATGATAAAGCTATAGAGAATTATGAAACTGTGCTTTCTAATGTGGGGTCAGAACATTATGAATCAGCACTTAGAAAGGCCGCATTGATTGCATACAATCACTCTCAAGACTTTAAAAAATCATACAACTACTATGATAAGCTCATTACGATGGAAAACTCCACTGCTCTAGAATTACAAGAGGCAGCTTTGTATAGTGCATTTATATCTGAAAATGCAGATGGCGTAGAAAAGTATGGCCTTGCTGTCGTAGATAATCCTGATGTCAAGGAAGAAAGCAAAGGTGCTGCTTACTATTATCTAGGTAAAACTTATGAAAGTAGGAATAAGATGGATGAGGCTATCGCAGCTTATACTAAGGTATCTCGCTTCTTAAAAAATAATCAAGCAGCAGAAGCTAGTTACAAGATTTCACAAATATTTTATGACAGAAAACAATATGATTCCGCTGAAGCACAAGCTTTTGAGACAACAAAAAAAGCGGTCAACTACCCGTTCTATGTAGCCAAAAGTCTACTCCTCATCGGAGACATTTACAAAGAAAAAGAGGATTATCTCAATGCTTCTGCTGCCTATGAATCAGTAGTGGAGAATTTTAAGGATAATCAAGAAATAAATATTCTAGCCAAAGAAAAACTGGCAGCTCTCAATACTCAGATAGAAGAGAACAGCAGAATAAAGAGCGAAGAACAATTTGAATTAATACAATTGGACAGCCTTGGAAATTAATAATATGAAGTATACAACTGCCATCATTACCCTATTCATTTTGATATCTCTATCTATAAGCGCACAAGTAGATTCAGTTAGTATTTCGACGGATAAAGTGGAGGTAGTCAAGCGGTATGAAGCTGCTATTTTGCAAGCTAGGAGAAAGAAAATCTCATTTGAATTAGAAGAGAATAATCGCCCACCTATAACATATAACTATAATGTTACTACTGAAAAGGTTATAGACTTTGAGCGACCAGACCCTGAAATACGAGCCTTGGGTTATAAAGGAGATCCTGTGTCCAATCAAGATCTCAAAGATGGTTACATCTATGGTGCTTATGGAACTCATAATACTATTAATGCAGGGGCTGCATTTCATTATTATATTGAAGATTGGTTGGATGCTGGACTCAGGATAGATCATATATCGGCCTCTCAAGAAGGAGATCTCCTTGATTTAGCAGCTGAACTTCCAGTAGATATACTGAGCCAGACAGCAGCAGATCTTTATTTTGGATACAATTTAGGAACGCAATCAAGACTCACCCTCAAAGGAGAAAGCCAGTTTGTGCGACATAATAATCCACCATTATTCTTTTCAAATCTAGATTGGTCAATTCCAATAAATAAATATGGTGCTGACATCGGATTTGAGCACAACGTCTTTGAAGACAAAAGTTTTGTTCTCAGACTTGATGGCAAATATGATCATGCAATACATCTCAGAGACACATCTTGGACGGACAATATCTTTGAGGCAGACCTAAATGTCTTCAAAACTTTTAATGATACTTGGTCCTTTGAACTGCCAATAAATTATGCAAATACAAAGGTCAAACCCTTAGAGACATCTGTCTCAGACTTAATAGTAGAACCTAATGTTAGATTTAAAGGTCAGAACTATACTGCAAAAGTAGGTGTACAGTATATTACAGGAGATGAGGCCTCTTACATCTTTCCTCTGATTGATTTAAGTCTTCCGGCCATCTTTGCAGGAATAGATTTGCGACTTTATACTGAGTCCCAGTATTTCAGAAATTCGTTTTATAACATTTCAGATATAAACCCATATTTCTTTGCAACCACATCGGATTATTCACCTAATTATATGAGGTCTTACAATCTTGATTTTAATTATGACTTGAGTCAATTTGATTTTGGTCTCGGCGTCTCTTATATGCAGTATGAGAATACAACAAACTTTATCGAAAGAGGTCCTCGAAGAGGTGTCGCTACTTATCTAGATAGAGATCAATTTACTATCAGACCTTCCATTTCATATAATTTCGAAGAGAATGTAAGATTCAAATTAGATGGACAGTACAATATCTTTCTGGAAGATCTACGCTTAACTTATCTTTCAAAGTTTGTATTGCAGTTCACTGGCGAACAATTACTATTCAATGATAAACTAGTTCTTAATCAAGGTCTTATTTTCAACTCTTCAAGAAATGTATTATCTGCAGATATGCTCTTTGAAAGAGATAGTTTTTGGGATTTGTCATTCAAGGCCACATATAGAATCAGCCCCTCTTTTGAAATTTTTGCTAGAGGAACAAATCTCTTGGGCGAAAGATACGATGTGTGGCATAGCCAATTTGTATTTGAGAAGCAGATATGGGGAGGACTAAAGTTTAGGTTCTAGGAACTTATTATTTATTAAATCCAATAGATTCTCTGGTGAAGATATCACTATCGCTATGCGCTGAAATCTGTTTCATGTCATCTACGATTATCAGATTGTCAGGTTTTTGCACCTCTTGTTGAGCTAGTCTGAGATTTTGATTCTTGATGATGTCAAGGACTATTTTTCTTACTTCCCTCGCGTTGCCAAAGTATTTATTTCTGCTTTCATGTAGTTCTACTAACTGGTCGTAAAGGTAATCTTTAGCAGGCTGCTGAAGTCTGTAGCCATTCTGATCTATCATGGAACTCGCAATTGCAAACAACTCTTTCGGACTATAATCTTCAAATTTTAGCACCTTATCGAATCTGGATCTAAGACCAGGGTTGGCTTTAAGGAAGACATCCATATTGTCAGGATAGCCCGCAGCAAATACAAAGAACTCTCCTCTGTTGTCTTCCATCCTTTTTAAAATTGTCTGTATGGCCTCATTTCCATAGTCGCCTTGCAGACCTCCATAATTGCTTAGTGCATAGGCTTCATCTATAAAGAGGACTCCTCCATAGGCTTCATTGATACGTTCATTGGTTTTAATAGCAGTTTGGCCTATATAACCTGCAACTAGACCTTGTCTATCGGTTTCTATGATATGCCCTCTTTCAAGGAGACCTAAGGCCTTGTAGATCTTGGTAAGGATTCTTGCTACTGTTGTTTTGCCAGTACCTGGATTTCCTATGAAAACAGTATGCAGGTAAAAGTTATTTAGTACGTCCTTGCCAGTACCTTTATGATAATTGACAACATCTACCAGTTCATGGATATCTCTTTTGATTTTATCCATGCCGATAAGACCATCCAGTTCAGCAAGTGACATTTTAAGTAACTCTTTGTCGACTGGAATTTTTGGTTTGATTTTTTTCTTCTCAAGTTCAATATTGGTTACATCCTCTTGCTTGATGAGATTGAATTCTTTATCACTGAGTTCAGAAGGATCATCAGATAACATGATTCTGAGACCAAGATTCATTTTGGCTCTTTCTACAAGGTCGTAAACAAATCGTGCATTGCCGAAATTTACATCTCTATTCCGAAAGGCATTGACGATAACTTCATCTAATCTTACCTTAGCATACTTTGAGAAGT
This sequence comes from uncultured Saprospiraceae bacterium, assembly GCA_964556525.1. Taxonomy (GTDB): domain Bacteria; phylum Bacteroidota; class Bacteroidia; order Chitinophagales; family Saprospiraceae; genus RFSX01. The sequence continues at coordinate 2,948 of CAZKXO010000108.1, read as the reverse complement.
TTACACCTTGGTCAGAGGCTGCAAAGTCAGCAATTTGTATAAGTTCCTGAGGCAAGTAGTCTGGAAACTCAAAGAAATGCTTGAATCGGGAACGCAAGCCAGGATTTGAATTTATAAAGTGTTTCATCTCCTTGGGATAACCAGCAACGATAATCGCCATGTCTCCTTTGCCATTGGACATTTCTTTGACTAGAATCTCTATAGCTTCTCGTCCAAAATCCTTGCTGTCATCATTAGACCTAGCAAGTGCATAAGCCTCATCTATGAAGAGGACACCACCTCTGGCTTTAGTAATAGCCGTCTTTACCTTTGGAGCGGTCTGACCTATATACTCTCCTACCAGATCACTTCTATCCACCTCATGCACATGACCTTTAGATAGTAAGCCCATTTTTCTGTAAATGGCACCCATCATCATAGCAACGGTTGTTTTACCAGTCCCAGGGTTACCAGTAAAAACTGAATGGATATTGATATCATCATCTTCTTTCAGCCCACGTTCCTTTCTAAGTTGTAGATATTTGATATAGTTAGAGTGATCTTTGATCTGCTTTTTTATAGATTGTAGCCCTATCAAACTATTGAATCTTTCTACAATTTCATCAAAACTCTGGTTAAGCTCTATGTCATGCTGGAAGATAGTAGACTTCTCACCTCGGAACAGTTGTAGTGGTGCGGCACCTTCTACCTCTTCAAAATCAATAGTAAAAGGAATGATGGCTATCAACTTATCTAGGATGACTAGTTCAGCAGTATAATTGCCATTGCGCCAAGATCCTTTCACATTACTCCCCCATCCCAAAGACGTCTTTATTAAGTCCTGTCCATTTTTAATCTTAACCAGTTTGGCAACCTGTCCTTTCAACTCTCTGGCTTGATTATAGAATTTAATGAAGACTTCGACATTGAATGAGCGCTCTGAATCTTTCTTTATGAACTGTAATTCTGAATAGATATATCGTGTGGTCTCTGAAGAAAAAGTCTTAAGAAAGCGTCTCTTGGTTTCATGTACATCTTCAAATGAGCCTTCATACAGCTTCATAGAGCTGAGCTCGATCTGATTGCTTAGAAATTCATTGGTATCTGCACCATAATCTTCTACATAAAAATATTTAGTAGCAACTTTCTCATCATTGATCCAAGCTTCCCAATAATAGGTCCCTTTTTTCCAGAATGAACCTTTCTTCTTATTGCCCCAGCCTTCCCTGACATGAACAGTGCTATCAGATTTGGAGACTTTCTTTTCGAACTGTAAATTACATATTTTCTTCTTGTTTCCTTGTTCGAAGCATATTAGCTGAATCTTGACATTCCAGGCTTTCTCATCAAATAGCTTGTTATAAAAGGACAATTCTGCATATATATAAGTGGAATTTTGACTACCAAAAACCTGTCTGTATTTCTTTTGGTTATTGGCCAGCCACTCTGTAGAGGCATAAATATTCAGACCTTTGTACTTATAACTCTTCTTCTCCTTTAATATCTTATCTTCGGCCATTCATTTAAGGTCTAATTATTACTCTGTTAAAGTAAGTTATATTAATTTAATAAGTCAAGGTTTTAATTTTCACTTTAGAATGAACTATAGTCATCCAGCAAATGTTGCATGACATTGTAAGTATAAATAGATAAATGGCTCGTATTACTTTTAGATTTGAAGACAAGGAGATTCCTACCAAGGTTGTGGAAAACGCGGAAGCAGGCTTTACTATCCAAGAAATAACCGAAGATCACGATATACACCTCAACCATAACTGTGGTTGCGTTTGTGCTTGTTCTACTTGTCATATCTATGTAGAGAAAGGTGAAGATGCTTTTCCTGAGATAACGGACAGAGAGGAAGACTTTATAGACAGAGCTATAGATCCTAGAGTAGAATCAAGATTAGGCTGCCAGTGCATAATAGAACAGGCAGACGCTGATATAGAAATTATTATTCCAGACCAAAGCCAGATAATTGGCCACGAACACTAAGTTGTAATATGAGTTTTGATGATTTGACAAATTTACCTATCGAATGGGCCGATCACGAGGATATAGCTATAGGTCTTTATGACAAGTTCGGTGATGAGTTCAATGAGGGTAAAATCTACAGAATTAGATTTACTGACCTATTGGACTGGGTGCTTGAGCTGCCCAATTTTGTAGGCAAACGAGAGGATTGCAGCGAAGGGCACCTGGAAATGATACAAGCGAAGTGGGTCTACGAATGGAGAGATAACCAATAAGCCATTCATGGCATGTTGGCCTTTATAAAAAGTATCCGACCGCTCAACTTAGGAATAGTCTATCTCACCCAAGTTGCATTTTACTACTTGTTTTTCCTTTCAGTACCTTGGATAGAACCCACTGGAAATTGCTGGATGCAGCTTAATTTGGGTTCTCTCTTCATTCACTTCTTTGCTTTTGTTACAGTCATTATAGCCGCTTCTGGCTATCTTATCAACGATTATTTTGATTTCGAAAGTGATCTTCTGAATCAGAAGACAAACAGGCTGAGTTCTCGCACTTCTTATCTAAGTGCTTATTGGGTCACCAATGTGATTGGTTTTTTGCTTGCCTTGTATCTCGCAAGGACTAATGGACAACTTTATTTGGCTGCAATCTATATAGCTGCAGTGGCGGCCTTATTCTTGTATTCTGCGGTTTGGAAAAAGAAAGTCCTCATAGGCAATGTAGTCGTGGCACTTTTCTCTGCCTTTGTAGTAGTGATATTAATCTATGCAGAGTGGGAGTATTTGTTTTACCTTGATACCAATATTTGTAGAAGATCTGGCATCTCCACCGTACAACTCATGCTGCTATACTCAGGTTTTATCTTCCTGATAAGCATAGTCAGAGAAATTGTCAAGGATATAGAAGATATCGATGGGGATACTAAGCTAGGCTACCGCACTTTACCTATTGTCCACGGCATTAAAGTGGCAAAACATGTTGCTGTCTTTTTT
>CAZKXO010000107.1:0-10601 GCA_964556525.1 uncultured Saprospiraceae bacterium | reverse complement strand
CCTATAACTGTAGTATGTAAAGACTCATATCCATTGCTTTTAGGCGTCGTAACCCAATCTTTGAGTCGTTCTGGAATCGGAGTATAGACATCTGTAATGATTGAGTATATCTGCCAACAAACACTTTTCTCTTTGTCGACGTCTACATCACAGATAATCCTGACTGCAAATAGGTCATAAATTTCTTCAAACGGAATCTGCTTCTTCTGGATTTTATTCCAAATTGAGGATATGGCTTTTGGTCTACCCAAAACCCTGTAATCTACCTCTAGTGCATTTAGCTTCTCATTCAGAGGAGAGATAAATTCATTTATGTATTTACTTCTGTCAGATTCTGATTTTTGGAGCTTTTTAGAAAGCTCCTTGTATTGTTCAGGCTCTGAGATTTTCATACAAATATCATTGAACTCTGTCCTGATATTATAGAGTCCTAGACGATGAGCGAGTGGGGTGTAGATGTATGCTGTCTCAGCAGCAATTTTTAGTTGTTTGTCCCGAGGCATGGCATCTATAGTCCTAAGATTATGCAACCTGTCTGCCATCTTTATCAATGCTACTCTTACATCATAGGTAAGCGAACTAAGAACCTTCTTGAAGTTTTCAGCCTGCTTATTTTCAACATTATAAGTGCCATCTAGCTTGGTTAGTCCGTCAACTATTTTGGTTATTTTTTCACCAAACAATGCTTGAATGTCCTGCAATGATGTTTCTGTATCCTCTACAACATCATGCAATAGTGCACTTATAGCAGCTGTAGGACCCAAACCGATTTCTTCTATACATATTCTGGCAACTTCTATTGGATGGAAAACATAAGGTTCTCCAGACCGCCTACGCTGAAAATTGTGGGCCTTTAGTATGTGTTGATATGCTTTGTTCAGGTTTTCTTTGTCTAAATCAGTAGCCTTCGAACCTATTTTACTAAATAGTGCATTATATTCTACATCTATTTCAGAATACTCTTTTTCCGTTATTGCTTCTCCTTTAGGCATATTAATATAGATACAAGATGGAAAGATACCGATTATTAAGGTTTATCGCCCACTTTTCTAGTATTGTGGTCTTTTGAATTTTTAAAAATATCTCTCACAATAGCAGCCAAAAAATTGTGCTATTAGTAAAATCATATATCTTTGCAAACTGATTTATTGAAATAGCGGGTGTGATGAAATTGGTAGACATGCTAGATTTAGGATCTAGTGCTTCACGGCGTGTGGGTTCGAGTCCCTCCACCCGCACTTCTTTAGATCAAACAATAATAAACCTTCCTACCCTATAACCATTCATACAACTTAATGAAAATCGAGAAGAACCAGATCGATGAGCTAAATGCTGAATTGACTCTTGTCATAGAGAAAGAAGATTATCTCGAGGATTATAACAAGCAGATAAAGGAATACCGCCAAAAGGCACAACTAAAAGGGTTTAGGAAAGGAAAGACGCCAGTTTCTGTTATAAAGAAGATGTATGGCAACTCTCTGCTACAGGAATCAGTATCCAAAATTCTCAATGATAAGATAACTGATATCATTACAGGTGATGAATTTAATATCATTGGAGAGCCTTTTTTGGTAGATAGAGAAAACTTACCTCAAATCGATAGCACTAGGCTAGAAGACTATACTTACAAATTTGAGCTTGGTCTTGAGCCTGAATTTCATGTAATTGGGATTTCAGACTCTGACGTATATGCTAAGTATAATGTTCAGATATCAGAGCAAATGATAGATGATGAGGTAGAAAGTCTGCTCAAAAGATTGGGCAAACAACAAAGTGTTGCTGGTCCAGTAGAGGATAATGATGTTATTTACTTCATTGCCAAAGAACTGTATAACGACAAGGTGCTCGTAAATGGGCATAATATGGAGTTTTCTTCTAGCATTGATTCTATTAGCGAACCGCATAATTCAGAGCTTCGAAAGCTGTCAGTAGGGGATAGTATTAATGCTGATATCTATGAATTTGAGAAGGAATTGTCTTCAGACCATGTAGAAAAGTACTTATTGAAGGTAGAAGAGGGAGATGATATTTCTGGAATGGGTTCAAAGTTCCAGTTAGAAATAAAAGATATTGTTAGGGTTGAACTAGCCAAAATGGATCAAGACACTTTTGATAAGAGTTTTGGTGCAGATCAAGTGAAGTCTGAGGAAGAAGCGAGAGCAAAAATCAAAGAATTTCTAGATGAGCACTTCCAAAAAGAGAGTGATAACTTGGTTAACAGAGAGATAATGGAGACTTTGATGTCAGTCAATTCTCTCGTGTTACCTGAAGGCTTTTTGAAGAAATGGATGAGCCAAAGCGCAGAACAAGAGATGACTGTTGAGCAATTTGATTCTTTCAAGACTGAGTTGAAATGGAGGATAATCAAGAAAAAACTGGTAAAGCAGTTTGAAGTAGAAGTCAAAGAAGAAGAAATATTTGGCCACTTTGTAAATGCAATTAGGAGTTATTCTCCATACATTGACGAAGAAAGCCTAAAAAGCACAGCTTTTTCTTTGATGAACAACAAAGAACAAGTAAATAAGGCGGTAGAAACAATAAGCAGTACGAAGCTTTTTGATAAGGTGAGGGAAGTTGTACAAACAAATCCAGAAACCGTAAACAAAGAAAGATTTTACGAAATAGTGGAATCTCTAAATCAAAAAGCCAGCTAATTCGTTATAAGTAAAATAAAGTCAAAAAATTATGTCATTAACTCATGAATTTAGAAAATATGCTACCAAGCATATGAATATTAATGGAGATGCAGTCGATCATCATCTTAATGCCATAAATGGGATTCCAAATATTACAGGATTCACACCTCAAGTTATAGAAGAGAGACAAATGAATGTCGTGGGAATGGATGTATTCTCTAGACTGATGATGGATAGAATTATCTTCCTTGGAGTCGGAATCAATGATTATGTGGCCAATGTTGTCCAGGCACAATTATTATTTCTAGAGTCTACAGACCCTAAGAGAGATATACAAATGTTCATAAATAGCCCAGGAGGATCTGTAATAGCAGGTTTGGGCATCTATGATACAATGCAATACGTAACCCCTGATGTAGGGACTATTTGTACCGGTCTTGCAGCATCAATGGGCGCAGTCCTACTTTCAGCAGGAACTAAAGGCAAGAGGACTTGTTTGCAGCACAGTAGAGTGATGATTCACCAACCTTCTGGGGGTATGTCAGGTCAGTTTTCAGACATGGAGATATCATATCAGTTGATTAAACAACTCAGAAAAGAGTTGTATGATATCATGGCTCATCATACTGGTAAGAAATTTGAACAGATAGAGAAAGATAGCGATAGAGATAATTGGATGTCAGCTACTGAAGCTAAAGACTACGGTCTTGTGGATGAAGTACTGACAAGAGATAATATTCGTAAAAAAGATAAAGCCTAAATTTTGTCAAAAGTCAAAAATAAAGGTCAGAAGTGCTCCTTTTGTGGGAGAGATAAGGGTGATACCTTGCTTATGATAGCAGGTGTAGAAGGTCATATCTGTGAATCATGTGTAGAACAGGCAAATGAAATTGTCAATGAAGAACTAGGCAATAAAGCCAGTGAAAAGAACGACTTCACTTTCAGCCTTCCTTCAGGTGTAACTCCAGCTAAAATTAAAAGCTACCTAGACCAGTTTATTATAGGTCAGACCGAGGCTAAGAAATACTTATCTGTAAGTGTCTATAACCATTATAAAAGGTTGAATCAAAAGGCAGCGGATGAAATAGAAATAGAAAAATCCAATGTATTATTTGTAGGTCAGACTGGTACAGGTAAGACCTTACTTGCTAAGACTATCGCCAAATATCTAAAAGTACCTTTTGCGATTGTAGATGCTACGGTATTTACTGAGGCCGGTTATGTAGGCGAGGATGTGGAAAGCATGCTAAGTAGACTGTTACAGGCCAGCGACTACAATGTAAATGCAGCTCAGAAGGGTATAGTCTATATCGATGAAATAGACAAAATCGCACGGAAAAGAGACAATCCTTCTATTACCAGAGACGTATCTGGAGAAGGCGTCCAGCAAGCTCTTCTAAAAATGCTGGAAGGAACAGAGGTCAACGTTCCACCTTACGGAGGACGAAAGCACCCTGAGCAGAAAATGATTCAAGTCAATACAAGCAATATACTCTTTATCATGGGAGGTGCTTTTGATGGTATAAATAAACTTATTGCAAAGAGACTCAATACGCAAGTGATTGGTTTCAATAAGAAAGCACAAGAGATTCAGAAAGAGGATAACCTACTCAAGTATGTTTCTCATCAGGATTTAAAGGCTTACGGGCTTATTCCGGAATTAATAGGTCGTATGCCAGTACTCACCTATCTTAATCCCTTAGATAAGGAAACGCTGGTTAGAATTCTTACAGAGCCTAAGAATGCTTTAGTTAAGCAATACAAAAAGCTATTTGCTCTTGAAGATATAGAATTAAGATTTGAACCTGAGGCTCTAGATTATATTGCCGCTAAAGCTTTAGAGTATAAACTAGGGGCTAGAGGGCTTAGGTCAATATTGGAAGCGATATTGGCAGACTCCATGTTTGAATTACCTTCACATCCAGACGTAAAGGAGTTTACGGTAGATAAGATTTATACTACTGAGCAGCTAAATAAATCTATGATTGCTAAGTTGAAAGTAGCTTAATATTTTCTCATTGGTCTCGGTTTATACCAAGTCTGGGTAAAGAGGGTAGTCTTTCATTTTCTCGTTTATTTCGCCCTTCACTTTAGCAATTAATGATTCGTTTTCTATATCTGAAAGTATCGAGTCTATCCATCTTACGATTTGCTTGCAAGATACCTCTGTCAAGCTTCTTGTCGTTATAGCTGGAGTGCCTATTCTTATTCCAGAAGTTACAAATGGACTTTTGTCATCAAATGGGACCATATTCTTGTTTACAGTGATATCTGCTTTTATCAGTGCATTTTCAGCTTGTTTTCCGCTGACATTCTTGGACCTCAAATCTATTAGCATCATATGGTTATCAGTACCTCCTGAGATGACTTTATATCCCTTCTCCAGAAATGATTCTGACATTACCTTGGCATTAGCAATGACCTGATGGCCATAAGTTCTGAAACTATCATTAAGTGCTTCATGAAAGGCCACAGCTTTAGCGGCAATCACGTGTTCGAGTGGTCCTCCTTGCATTCCAGGAAATACACCACTGTTTAGAATAGATGACATTTTTATTACGGTGCCCTTTTTGGTTGTTCTGCCCCATGGGTTTTCGAAGTCTTTGCCCATCATAATGATGCCACCTCTTGGACCCCTCAAGGTTTTATGAGTTGTAGAAGAAACTATATGACAATGGGGAATAGGGTCATTTAGTAGTCCTTTTGCTATTAGCCCTGCTGGATGTGCAATATCTGCAAGAAGTAAAGCTTCAATAGAGTCAGCGATATTTCTGAATCTCTCATAATCCCAATCTCTAGAATAAGCAGATGCACCACAAATAATCAGCTTTGGCTTATGTATCTGAGCTAATGCTTCTACTTTATCCATGTCTATCATCCCTGTTACTTCATCTACACCATAGAACACAGGATTGTAAACCTTACCAGAAAAATTTACAGGTGAACCATGAGAAAGATGTCCACCGTGTGATAAATCAAATCCTAGTATTGTATCACCTGGCTGAAGCAAAGCAAGGAAAATTGCTGCATTGGCTTGAGCACCAGAGTGGGGCTGAACATTGGCATATGCTGCACCAAATAATTTCTTTAGTCTTTCTATTGCTAGAGTTTCTATTTCATCGACTACTTCACAGCCACCGTAATATCTCTTTCCTGGATATCCTTCTGCATATTTATTGGTCAGGCAAGTACCCATAGCATTCATCACCTCTTGACTAGTGAAGTTTTCAGAAGCTATTAGTTCTATTCCTTCACGTTGTCTTTTCAGTTCTTTGTTTATGAGGTTGCTGATTTGGTTGTCTACCATGTGGCGAGTATTAGTTCTAGTTATCAGGGGTACATAATTCGGTGCAAAAATAAAAAAGCCTTGCAGTTTTAACTGCAAGGCTTCTAAGTATCTTAAAAGAATTTAGGGTCGATTACTGAACACCTAAAGCTCTTAGTGTATCTAAGTCTAATTGTCCAACTGGTAGACCATTATCTTTCTGGAACTTGATAAGTGCAGCCTTAGTTCTAGGGCCATTTTGATTATCAGGTGTTCCTACTTCGTAACCTCTTGAGTTTAGAGCTACTTGTACTCTTCTAACTAAGTCAGAGTATCCTGGAGCTGTTTCACAAACAACCTCTTTCCACTCAGTAAATCCTCCAGCTTTTACTAACTGTCTTCTAGATACAGTCTTGTACTCAGCAGGAATATCTATTGTTCTAGTAGTCGCAGCAGTAGTCTTTGAATAAGTTCTTGTCTCATATCGTGCTTCTACTGGATTACTTTCTGTCGTAGCAGGTGATGCTAGTTTCTTGAATGATCTTGTAGCATACTGTGCATCTCCCGTTACATTCTCAGCTGCAGCATCGTTTACGAGTTTTTGCATACTGATAGTCGTGTACTGAGCTTCTCCTGTGATCGGCTCAGTAGTTGCATCATTTACTAACTTCTGGAATGATCTAGTAGTATACTCGGCATCTCCGCTTACGTTAGTTGCAGTTGCATCATTTACTAGTCTCTGAGAAGAGATAGTTGTAAATTGATCGTCTCCAGAAATGTTTTCTGCAGAAGCATCATTTACTAATCTCTGGAATGATCTAGTAGAATAAGATTTACCATCTCCTTCACCAGCTCCGCCAGCTAATACTAGCTCTACTCTTCTGTTTGTTCTTCTACCATTAGCAGTAGAGTTATCAGCTTTAGGCTGAGTTTCTCCTCTTCCTTCATAGTTAAGAGAACTAGCATTTGCTCCAGCTGCAACAAGTGCATCATATACAGTTTTTGCTCTGTTCTTAGATAGAGTCATGTTAGATCCATCATTTCCTTGAGAATCAGTGTGACCTACGATAGTTCCACCACCCATAGAGTTGATTTTATCTACAGCTCTTTGTATTTCAGAATCATATCCTCCAGATAATACTGCAGAACCTGAGTTGAAGTTTACATTGATGATGTAGTTACTTGATCCACCTGGGATGTAGTTTTCTGCACTTGCATCATTTACCAACTTTTGGTAAGAATAAGTAGAATAAGACGGCTCACCACTTACGTTCTCAGCAGTAGCATCAGAAGCTAATCTTTGAGAAGTAATAGTTGTATACTGAGCATTTCCATACATAGGCTCTGCGTTAGCATCGTTTACAAGCTTCTGAGAAGAAATAGTAGTGTATTGTGCTTCTCCTGAAATGTTTTCAGCTGTTGCATCACCAGCTAGCTTCTGGTAAGATCTTGTCGTGTACTGAGCATCACCAGTTACATTAGTTGCAGTAGCTGGAGTAGCTAAGGTTTTGTAAGATCTTGTTGTGAATTGTGCTGGAACATCTACAACCTCTGTAGTTGCAGGAGTTACAAGCTTCTGGAAAGATCTAGTTTCGTACTTAGCAGGGATAGTTACTGACTCAGTCGTAGCAGGTGTAACTAACTTTCTGTAAGATATAGTAGTGTAAACTGGATCTACTGTTACAGCTTCAGTTGTAGCTGGAGTTACCAATTTTCTATATGTTCTAGTTGTGTATTCTGGCTCTACAGTTACTGACTCAGTGCTAGCAGGAGTTACCAATTTCTGGTAAGATCTAGTAGTATACTCAGCCGGAACTTCTACAGCTTCAGTTGTAGCTGGAGTTACAAGCTTTCTGTAAGAAATTGTAGTATACTCTGGCTCAACAGTTACAGCCTCAGTAGTAGCAGGATTTACAAGCTTTCTGTAAGATCTAGTCTCATATTGTGCAGGTACAGTTACAGCTTCAGTAGTAGCAGCAGATACTAATTTCTTGTAAGATCTAGTTGTGTACTCAGCAGGAACCTCTACAGCTTCTGTAGTAGCTGGAGTAACTAGTTTTCTGAAAGAAATAGTAGTGAACTGTGCTGGAACATCTACAACTTCAGTAGTAGCTGGTGTAACCAACTTTCTGAATGATCTTGTAGTGTATTCTGCAGGTATTGTTACAGACTCTGTAGTCGCAGAATTTACTAGCTTTCTGTAAGAAATAGTTTCAAATTGTGCAGGAACGTCCACAACCTCTGTAGTTGCATCGTTTACTAATTTTCTGAAGCTTCTAGTTGTATACTGTGCAGGAATGTCTATTGTTCTGATACAGTCATCACCAGATTCCGTCCATCCTTCTTCACAACCTACTCTTACTTTCTTAGTTACAGTTCTGTATTGTGCTGGAGTCTCTTGTAGACACCATACTAGACAATCATTAGGATCTGCAGAAAGACAGTTTTTGTCAGCTTTCTTCTTAACCCACTTTGTAGAAGCAGGATTAGTTTCTATCTGCTCAGTCATAGTCTCATATCTTGCTGGCTTCTTCTCTAATCTAGTAGTCGCCTCAGACACTAATACTTGCTCTGATACAGTCTCGTATGATGCAGGAATAGTTCTTATTGTAGTGTAAGCATCTTGCTTAAGTACTTCCTCAGTAACTGTCTCATAACTTGCTGGAACAGCTCTCAGAGTAGAATAAGCATCTTTCTTAAGTATCTGCTCTGTTACAGTTTCGTATACAGCTGGTACAACTCTTAATGTAGAGTAGCCATCTTTCTGTAGTACTTGCTCAGTAACAGTTTCGTAAGTAGCTGGTACTGATCTTAGAGTAGTGTAACCATCTTTCTTAAGAATTTGCTCAGTTACAGTTTCATATGTTGCTGGAACCTTTCTTAGTGTAGTATAAGCGTCTTTCACTAATACTTCTTCAGATATTGTTTCGTAGGTAGCAGGTACTTTTCTAAGAGTGGTGTAACCATCTTTCTTAAGCTTTTGCTCGGTAACAGTTTCGTAAGTAGCTGGTACTTGTCTTAGGGTAGTGTAAGCATCTTTCTTAAGAATCTGCTCAGAAACAGTTTCATAAGTAGCAGGGATAGTTCTCAGTGTAGTGTAACCATCTTTCTTAAGTACTGTTTCAGAAACAGTTTCATATGTCGCAGGCACCTTTCTAAGAGTGGTGTATCCATCTTTTTGTAGTACTTGCTCAGTTACAGTCTCATACACAGCTGGAACTGCTTTAAGAACATCGTATGCAGCTTGTACAAGAACTTCTTCAGATACAGTCTCAAATCTTGCAGGAATAACTTGGATAGTTGTATATGCATCTTTTGTCATTACTTGCTCAGATACAGTTTCGAATTGAGCAGGAGAGATATTAACAGAAGAAGCACCATCAGACTTAAGAATCTGCTCAGTCATTGTTTCGAAAGTAGCTGGAGAAATTCTTACATCAGAAGAACCTTCGCTTGCAAGTACTTGCTCGCTTACAGTTTCGAACTGAGCCGGTATCACTCTATATTGTACTATACAGTTAGGGTCATTATTATCATTAGCAGCTGCAGATGAAGGCGTGATAAGCTCAACTCTTCTGTTTGTAGCTCTACCAGAAGAAGTGCTGTTGTCAGCTATTGGGCTAGATTCACCAGCTCCGTCATAGGTAAGACATGAAGCTGAAACACCAGCAGCAACAAGAGCATCATATACTGCCTTTGCCCTATTTCTCGATAAGGTAGCATTTGCGCTATCAGATCCTTGGTTATCAGTGTGACCTACGATTCTCGATACACCTGCACCACATTCGATAGTGCTAGCAATTCTTGAAATCTCAGAACTAGATGAACCAGTAAGTACAGCTGATCCAGATTGGAAGTTTACATTGAGTGCCGTTCCAGAAGATCTAAATCCACCAGAAGCACAAGTGTTAGAGATTACTTGCTCAGAAACTGTCTCAAATGTTGCTGGTGAAATTCTTATAGAAGAAGCACCATCAGACTTTAAAACTTGCTCAGAAGCAGTTTCAAATTGAGCTGAAGTGATTCTTAAATCAGAAGCACCATCCTGAGTTATTACTTCCTCAGTGACAGTTTCAAACTGTGCTGAAGATATTCTAACGTCAGAAGCACCTTCACTAGCTAATACTTGCTCGGTTACAGTCTCAAATGTTGCAGGAGAAATGTTAACAGAAGATGCACCGTCAGACTTTAAAATCTGCTCGGATACCGTCTCAAATGTAGCTGGAATAACTCTGAGGTCATTACTTCCATCAGAAGCAAGGACTTGCTCTGTAACCGTTTCAAAGGTTGCTGGTGTAATATTAACAGAAGAAGCTCCATCTGACTTTAACACTTGCTCAGTAGCAGTTTCAAATTGTGCAGGGATTACAGAAAGAGTATTACCTCCATCAGAAGCTAAGACTTGCTCGCTTAAAGTTTCTGTAGTTCCAGGTACAATTTCTACTCTGGTAGTAGCTTCCTTTACTAGAATCTGTTCAGTAACAGTTTCGTATTGATCTTGGATTAAACATCTAGCATAACATTTGCCAGGCTCCGAAGGCATTCCTTCTACAGGAGAAGTGCTTTGAGCACTAAGGTTAACCAAACCAATAAGGAATAGACAAGATAAAATTAGACTAACTTGTTTCATGGTTGATTTTAATAATTTATTATATAATGTCAATAAAGGTTATTGTACCTAAAATTGAATAGGTATCTCT
>CAZKXO010000106.1:0-10723 GCA_964556525.1 uncultured Saprospiraceae bacterium | reverse complement strand
GCAGTTCTGAAACAATTCTACAAAGGGCTCAGCTTCACGAAACTCGGTAGTAACAAAGAGTATCTGCTTTTTAGCATGTACTTCGTAGGCAAAGGGACAGAGACCAAGGTCTATGACAACTTGTTGTATCCACCGGTCTACTACTTCGATAAGTTGAGTCATCTGGGTCTAGCTGACAGCTCCATAGATGTCCTTCACAAAATCGCCATTTAGGAATTCTGTAGTTGCCAGTTCGCTTTGGAAGATAGGACCACTCAGTTTGCCTTTGAGCAACATACTGGCTGCTTGACATAGAGGTGCCGCTGTTGTAGTTTGGATAGCTCTCAGAGTATGACTACCTATCTTTGATGGATGGACAAATAGACTGTGTTCTAATGCTCTCAGTGTTCCGTTATTATCTCTCCCTTTTACAGAAGCAAAGACTACGACCACGTCATCTTCTACTGCAGGAATCTGATCCATCATCGTGTTATGCAGAAATTCTACTTTGTCCAGTTCTGCAGGGGCGCTGTCTAGAATTTTTTTAACCCAGTTGTAATGTCCTGGGTATCTTATAGTCTTATAGTTAAGATTTTTTACACGTCCAGCCAGTGCCTTGGGAAGGTCAGCTGCTCCTCCAGAGGTATAATCATCTTCATATTTTAGACCATTAAGAAGTAGTTCCTCTGTATCAGATAATGATGGGATGTACTTGGTCTCAAAATCCTGTACAACAATGGCATCTTTTACATACTCTGTGGCGACGCCTATAGGACTCCAGGTGTAGGCATAGAAGTAAGGTGCTCGGGCATGCTTTGACAATGCGCCGACTTTCATGTCCAGACTATCTATCTTATCCACTTGATATTTTGAAGTAAACTTTTGGAACAGATGGTGTCCTAGAATATTAATGTAGCCAGGTGCTAGACCAGTTTGGAGGATAAAGCCTGTGTCTGCATCCTTCGCTATTTCTGTGACCTGATCCGTCTCTTTGACATATTCGGTGAGATTGGCATAATGACAATTATATTCTTTAGCATATTGTGCCAGTCTTGGTGCTTGACTGCCCGGCAGGCAATCTAAAATAATGTCTGCCTGTTGGAGAGCAGAAACTAGGGCTTCTGAATTTCCTGATTCTGGGAAAAGTAAGGGGGAAACAAGATCAGATCCTGACCCTTCTGCAACATACTTAGCTGCTGAGTTAGCAGCTGATTCGTATCTATCTCCTATGATTACTTTACAGTCAAGGTAAGGTTTCGAAAGTAGAATAAGGCCTGTCGCCTTACCTATTCCTCCTGCACCTGCTATTAGAATGGTATGCATATTTCGCTAAACATTTTGTCTAGTGACAAATGTAAAGAATGTATATATAGAAATTTCTTTTATCTGTTGGGGCTGGCGATAGATGCCTGAAAAATAACATATTATAAAAAATACACATATGTAATAGGCTGCTATTCACAAAATAACATCTTAAATATTTTCATAATATGTATAATAGAACTACATTTGGATTGTTTTTATTATTCCAAACCCGATTTAAGATACCCAATGGCTCGTAAGACTCAAAGAAAGTCTAAGAAAACTCGTCGTTTTAGTTTTAACCTCAAGGACGAAAGGATAACAAAGATTTTAGGAGTTTGTTGCTTCTTTCTAGCACTTTATCTCTTTATAGCGTTTAGCTCTTATTTTTCTACATGGAAATTTGATCAGGATAAGGTCTTATCTCTTTCTAGTTCTATCTTATTCGATGGCGAAGTAGATGTTCAGAATTGGTTAGGTAGATTAGGCGCTTATGTCTCCCATTTCTTCTTTTACTGGGGCTTCGGCATCAGTTCATTCCTTTTTATCTTTCTTTTTATCAAACTAGGAATTGATCTTATAAAAAAGAGATCTCTTGGAGATTTCATGAGTCTCAGTCTGCATACCTTTTTATTGATCTGCTTCATCTCAGTGACGATGGAGTTTATAATGCGTGGATCTAGCTTTAGCTGGGGTGGACTTATGGGTTACTCTATGTGTAACTATCTTATCAGTTTCGTGGGACAGGTAGGTCTTATCTTATTGATGGTCTTGTTGCTTATAGCCACTTTTATCTGGGTTGTCAATCCTATGTTCGAATTGCAAGGTGTAAGTTTTGTAGGAGTCGTAGATAAATTCAACTTACCTAAAGTGGATTCATTTACCAACACCGTTACTGATTGGTTTAGAAGCACTGACGAACTATTGCCTACAAAACGTAAAGTCAGAAGACAACAAAAATCAGATGAAGAAGAGATTATAACATTAAAGCCTTCAGAATCTAAACCAAATAAATCAAACCATAGATCAGAGTCCGGAGGGGATAACAATACAGACAGATTGCCTTTAGATCTCTCTGCAAATATCGCAGCAGATACTGCTGAAGCTCCTTTACAACCACAAAGTCCAAAGGCGTGGCCAAAGCCAAAAGATCCTTCACCAGAAAAACCACAACTAGAATTGGAACTGGAAGAGCCTGATACTAAGCCACAAGTAGATGTGGTAGAGGCTAGAAAAGGACCAGATATGGACAGCACTAAGCTGTATGTAGAGGAAGAAAATGTTATGGATTCTCAGCCTTATGATCCGACCTTAGATCTCAAATCTTATAAGCCACCAACTGTAGATCTACTTGTGGACTATTCTTCATCTAAAGTTGAGATAGACAGGGAAGAATTAGAGCAGAACAAGAACAAGATCATCAAGACACTACGGGATTACAAGATAGAGATAGTTAAGATCAAAGCCACGATAGGTCCTACGGTTACTTTGTATGAAATAGTGCCAGCACCTGGTATAAAAATCAGCAAGATAAAGTCATTAGAAAATGATATTGCTCTAAGTTTATCTGCCTTAGGTATTAGAATTATAGCACCTATTCCTGGCAAAGGAACGATAGGTATAGAGGTACCTAATAAGAATAAGCAGATGGTATCTTTTAGAGAGGTAGTTACCTCTCCTAAATTTCAGAATGCTAAGATGGACTTACCGATTGTACTCGGAAAAACCATTTCTAATGAGGTTTTCGTAGCAGATCTGGCCAAAATGCCTCACTTGCTTGTTGCTGGTGCAACTGGACAAGGTAAGTCAGTCGGTATCAATACTATACTGATGTCACTGCTATACAAAAAGCATCCATCGCAAGTGAAGTTGGTTATGATAGATCCAAAGAAAGTGGAGTTGTTCCCTTACAGCAGTTTGGATAAGCACTTCCTAGGATTTTTGCCTTCAGAAGAAGAGCCTATAGTAACAGACACTAAAAAAGCCATACATACGCTTAACTCTCTGACAATCGAGATGGATGAGCGATACAAGTTATTAAAGTTAGGAAGGGCGAGGAATATTAAGGAATACAACAGCAAATTCATAGCTAGGAAACTCAGTCCCAAAGATGGGCATAGATTCTTACCATACATTGTTCTTGTCATAGATGAGTTTGCAGATTTGATCATGACCGCAGGAAAAGAGATAGAGTTACCGATCGCAAGATTAGCACAATTGGCTAGAGCTATAGGTATACACCTCATCATTGCCACTCAGAGACCTTCTGTGAAGATTATCACAGGTATGATCAAGGCCAACTTTCCTGCAAGAATTTCTTACAAAGTAACTTCACTCCAAGATTCAAGAACAATCCTCGACTCCAAAGGTGCAGAACAGCTCATAGGGAAGGGTGATATGTTACTTTCAGTAGGCAGTGATATAGTCAGACTACAGTGTGCTTTTGTAGATACACCAGAAGTAGAAAACGTAATAGATCATATCAGTGCTCAGAGAGGATTTGCTGAGCCATTTCACTTGCCAGAAGTTGTGGACGAAAATGATGATATTGGAGGCTCTAATATGAAGTGGTCTGATCTGGACCCTATGTTTGAAGAAGCTGCAAGACTGATAGTTAGCTCCAATCATGGTTCTACATCCAGTATCCAGCGTAAACTTCAGCTAGGCTACAATAGGGCAGGTCGAATTATGGACCAGCTAGAAAGCTTAGGTATCGTAGGTGAAGCCAATGGTAGTAAGCCGCGACAGGTTCTATTTACCTCGGAGATGGAATTGATGCACTATTTCGAGCATCTGAAGTCCAATGGATAGATTGTGTGAATAAGGGCTCCTAGTTATTATCAACTGGAGCCAATTCTTCACCCTTTTCCTTAATGGTGTCCATGGTCGTCATCAGTTGGTCCCAGAAATCGCTGAATAAAGGTCGTAGAGATTCACCCACATCTTGGGCCGCTCTAGGTAAAGGTTCTAGTAGGGGATAAGTGAATGAAGAAGCCTTTAGATCTTCTGAAACCAATTCTACTTTATCCACAAAGTACACGGCAAAACTTACCAGTAGAGCATAAAACAGACTGAGCAAAAGGCCCCCAGCAAGTTTATTAAGACCACCTATATTGAGGTTTTCCATAAGCTTTTCTATCCTTGATCCTATATATCTGATAAGGGCCATGACAACAATAAAGGTCAGGACAAAACCCAGTACAAATGTTATTGCTGGATTGATACTTATGGCACTCTGAAGAATATTTATCACGATTGGTGACAGCTTTAGAGCTGCTACTATGCCGATCATTAGTGAAAAAGAAGCAAATACAGTTTTGATCAATCCTTTGGAAAAGCCCTGATAGAAGCCAAAAGCAACTAGCAAACAAGTTATTATATCAAGAATCATGTTAGTATTTTTGAAATCTGATTACCAAATTGGAGATCAGGTTATAAGATAGCTTAATGGGGTTTGTTATAGTTAATTACGCTGAATCCAAGCTATTTTGTATCTGTTCCTTGGTCACAAAGTATTGTTAATTCTCGATATGGATGAAATTACTTGTAACCAATAACTATTTATTTGCGTGATTGTATTGTTAGGATATTTGCAGAAGGGTTTGGAAAACAGCAATTGTCCTACGCGTTCATCACATTTATATTATATATTTAAACCATATATAAGACCTTGAATAATTGCTTACATATCTACCTAAAAACTAAGTTGTTACTTATAGTGGCTTTGCTTGCAGGTTATAGCATGCAAGCTAAGGTTGTTGTTTCTGAGCAACTGGACACCTTACCTGAAGTGTTCATGATAGGTCAGCATGAAATAGAATATGAAGATCTAGTTGCCAAATGCAGTAACCCTTTACTTACAGTCTGTCAAGACTCTATGGACTTGGCTTATAAAAGATGGATGGGCTTACTCAGTGAAATGGAACAGTATGCAGAAAGTTCTGATTTTGATATTAAGGGTATCAAAATCTGGCTCAATGTCTTCTGGAACCCTGATGGCACAATAAAACATCTGGTCTTTTTCCCCAAGCCCAATTCCAGAAATATGGATTTCAACAATCTAACCTTGTTTTTTGAGAAATTCACAGGTACCTATGAGATGGAATCTTTGGACTCAAAGTGTTTCAGTCATTATGGTAGTGCTTCTTTCCCCACCTTTGCAGATTATTACCTGAAGGACAAATAAGTTCTGTTGCAGATCAGCTTGTAACTGTTAGTCAGCATGTTTACTGCATTATTCCTCTAATATTAACAATATTGCAACTTACTTTTGCCCTATACAGCAGTTATTATAATAAAGGAAATGATGAATTTAAGATCCACTCTCCATACACTTGTCTTCTTATTATTACTCAGTTCACCTGGATGGACCCAATCCCAGTATGCAAGTGCCAGCGATTCAGACCCTGCTGCGTTGGAACTCATGAAGCAAATAAGTGAGTCCTATCGCTCTACAGAGTCTCATTCTATAAAATTTACTTTGGATATAGAATTGCCTGGCTCAGGATTGGAAAAACAAGAAGGACAGTTGATTCAGCAAGGAGACAAGTTTGTTTTGGATCTTGGTGCACAGAAAATTATTTCTGATAACGAAACAGTCTGGATCTATCTAAAGGAGCTCAATGAAGTACAGATAAACGATGCTGATTTTGAAGAAGCAGATGAGATGCTAGCTGGCGATTTCGATAGCCCATCAGATATATTCGATCTCTATAAGTCAAAAGATTTTGTCTTTGCAGTTTCTAATTATGGCAATGAAGAAGGAGCCGCCATTACTCAGATAGAGGGTAAGCCACTGGATGAGAACTCTGAATATTCCAAAATGCGACTCACTGTTATCAACAAAGGCAACAAAGTCAAAAGGCTAAAGATATTCTCTAAGAACGGAAGCAGGTTTACCCTCAATATCCTAGAGTATAATCCTGATTATAAAGTAGCAGAAGGAACTTTTGCTTTTGATCCTTCTAAGTATGAAGGCGTACATGTGGAAGATCTTCGATTTTAGGTAGTCAAGCTGTGAAATAAAAAAAGCCGAAGAATTCTCTTCAACTTTAAGATTTTAAAGAAATGACTGCTGATCAATTTCTTCTTTTATCGATTCTACCTTTGTAAAATCATCTAATCAAATTTTTCTGATATAATAATCAGATAGATTTTTCTTTACCCATTTAAGTTGCTCATCGACTTCTAGGGTATTCTGGAAAATTCCAATGTTCAATTGGTACATCGAACTTTCATTCATAGGCATAAAAAATTGGAACCCACTTTCCTTTTCCCATTGGGCTTGATAATGAGTCACATTATCTATGGACTGGAATGTCCCTACAGTAATAGTCTTGTGAGGAATAGCTTCGGAAATAAGCACATTATTCATAACTCGACGAGGCGCCTTATGTTCTTTTACAAGTACTGTTTTCTTTCTATATTCAGGTGTTACTACTGCTTTTTTTACCATAGTTTCAGAAGAAAATTCGATGTTATTGTCTGCTAACTTTGCTTTAGATACTGATGATGCTGAAGCGAAAGGTTCTAATAGAAAAATAAGTTGTTTCACTAGTACATGTCCTGAAATTTCTGAAAGAATCTGACCATTTGAATCTAGAATATAGGAGGTAGGTATACATCTTACTTTGTACATATTGTTCCAATCTTTTTGTTCGGCGTTTTCTATGTCTACTGAGACAGAAACAAATTTGTTATTCAGTAAGGAAGCAACTACTTCATTGGCTTCTATGCTGTGCATAAACATGTGACAAGGCAGACACCAGTCAGCCTTGAAGTTTACAAATATGTTCTGGTTTGTAGCTTTTGCTCTTAAGAGGGTGCCACTTAACTTGCTAGTTTCCAATATGTCCGCTTTCATTATAAATACGGAGCTTAGAAGCAATATTGTAGAAAACAATTTGATTTTGATTGGGGGTATCATCCTTGTTTGTTTTGATGACAAGGTAGTTATACCTCAATAAACTACGGATATACAACTAAGAGTGGTTACAAATGACCAGCTTATGTTTATGAGTTAATTGATTGTTTTAACATTTTGATTCCTTCTGTAAAATACAATGGTATTCTTTTTGATTAAGGAATAAGGATAATGAGACTGAATAGACTAACCTTCCTGGTATTCTTGTGCCTTTTGGGACCTTGTCTTGTGCCATCTTTGTGTGCACAGGAATATAAGCGTATAGATCTGGAGCATCTGGACGGCAAGCTTCTAGATCTTATATCTCTAGAAAATAAACAACAGTACCTTGTCACATCAGAAGGCTCTTATGATGTCAGCAATCTGATGCCAGAAAAAGTTATAGATCTCAAGGAGGTCTCCATTCTCAAAGCCAACCAGAAGTACACAGTCAATTCATTAAGCCATTATTATCCCATAACTCATGGAGGCTATATGAGTTTTGAGCACAATGGTACAGTCAAAAAATTGCAAACAGGAGATCTTTCTTCAGGACTTATTTTCCGTACAAGGAATGGTGCGAAATGGATGATAAATAATTTCCTCTATCAATACAAAAATCGGAAATGGCATTTCGCCAAGGACTTAGGCATTTTTGGCAAATACAATGATGTAATCGTATACAGAGACAAATCTTATCTTGCTAATACTTCAGAAGGATTGCTCATTTTCGATGATCATATGGAGCTCACACAATTAAAAGAAGAACAAGGGCTAGTATCTAATAATTGTAGTTCTATCTGTGTCAGATCGGAATCAGAATTTTATGTAGGCCACAGAGGAGCCATGTCAAGATCTGTAAATGGACAGATAGAGCAAATAGATTTAACTGAAAAATTGGGATTTATTCCTATTGTCGAAATGGAGTTGGATAGAAGCTATAATCTATGGGGCTTGACTTCTAATAATGTATTTAAGTACAAGGATGGTCAGATAACAGTTAAGGAATTAGAACTAGAAAGTGGTGAGTTGCTAATTTCCCTTCAGATCTGCGATAATCAAGATATCTGGATTCTTTCTGACAGAGCTATCTACGTAATTCCCAATACCTCTATCAAACCATATCTACTAGCTAGGGAAAACAAATCGAGAGAACCAGCGGACCTCTACCAGATTCGGAATAAGCTCTATTATTCTGATGGCTACAAGGTCCATGCATACAATGAAGCTGATCAGAATTGGCAACCTGCAAGGATTAAGAAAGTGCCGCAACACATTATTGCAGATGAATATGGACACAGTAATCTTATGTTCTCTGGATATAAAGGCATAAGAATACACAAGCAAAATGCCAGAACAATGAATAGCATCAACGTTCCAGAGAATGAGGATCTAAATAATATATGTCGCATAGGCTCTGAGAAGTATTTTGCTACTAGAACCAGTCTGTTCCAAGTTCATGGAGCTGATTACAAACTGCTAAGCCATAAAGAGGACAGTTATTTTAAGGTTATAAAGAATGAAGCAGGTCTCTATGTATTTGCTCAGAATGGCATTTACAAGATAAAAAAAGATAAGATAGAACCTTTGCTTGCCAGTTATAATCATGAATATCCAGAATTCTATAATCAGATAGGAGAAGCTAATAAACTGATTACAATAGCAGATAATAGTTTGCATCTCATAGATACTGATAGTGAAAGTCTGACTGTAATAGACCTCAATCCATTAAAGGTGCTGGATATGAAAGGCAATGGATTGCTCGTATGGGTACTTTGCTCCAAATCCTTATTAGGTCTGGAAAAATCCAAACTCCTACAAGGAAAGCTAGAAATAGTAAAATCGATTTCTTTATACGAAAACCTAAAAGATGCCAAACTGAGTAAGTTTTCTAACAGAGAATTATGGGTATCTACAAAAGATAAGATTCTCAAAGTAAATATAGATCAACCCATCAGTCCTTATGCACCTAACTTTGATGTACATAAGATAGTCAGCGCAAACAATAGAAAAGTAAGTCTTGACAAAAACAATAAGCTGGCTGTATCACCTGAGGACTTACCTCTAGAGATTACCTACTCCGGAGCCAACTATTGGACTGATAATATACGATATGCTTATCATGTAAACTTCGAAGGGAAGAATATATCGGAATGGAAATCAGAAGGCACATATACCTTATCCAATAGCGAACCAGGCCGATATATAATCAATGCTAAGTTCAAAGATGATATCTATGGCCAGAACATAGAGGCTCCTACAATCATTATAGACGTGGATACAGGACCAGTAGTAGAGGCAGGACATTCTAGGTTCCTGTTGGTGCCTATCTTAGTTATAAGTCTCCTTATTCTGCTGTTAATGAAAGGAATTAGTAAAATTATCTAGTTCCTCCAGCTATTCTACCAAAGTTTGTTGGACATTACATACAACATTAGTTTCTTTATGCGTTTTTGAAGCGCAATGAATCAGATAGGTAATTACATCACTATATTTTCTCTCGTTTTTTTCTGTTTAGGTCAGATGAAGGCTCAAGTAGGGATTGAGGTAGGTGCACACGTTGGACTTTCCCATTATTATGGTGATCTTAATCCTACTTTCAAGATATCTGATCCTGGATTTTCGGCTGGTGTAACCCTGAGAAGAAATTTCAATGAGCGACTGTGTCTGACTTTAGGTCTAGATTATGGACGTGTAAGCGGTTCGGACAATGATTCCTTCAATGCTTTCGAAAGAACAAGAAATCTGGACTTTCGATCAGGTGTCTTTGATACGAATGTGTCGTTAGAATTCAATTTTTTCCCCTATTTGCATGGAACGGAAGACTATGATTATACACCATATCTTTTTGGGGGTTTTTCTATTATGCGCTTTGATCCCATGGCAGATTTAAATGGTGTAACACATTCGCTTAGAGATTTACAGACAGAAGGGGAAAACTATTCTTTAGTTTCTGGAGCTTGGGTATATGGCTTTGGATTTAAATGGGATCTTAATAGGGATTATAGTTTCAATGTTACACTTAGTGGTAGAGCGATTTTTTCTGATTATATAGATGATGTTCGGGGTAGTTACTCAGCAACTGTATCAGATCCTATATCTGTTGCTCTAGCAGACAGATCAGGAGATATAAATTTTGGAATAGCTGGTAGACAGAGAGGGGATGGCCAAGACAAAGATTCCGTCTTCTTTCTAAATATTGGTATAGTCCGATTCTTTGGTAAATTGCACTGCCCTCCTATCACAAGAAGGGAATTCTAAGAGCATCCCTTGATACAGCATTATAACATAAGTTTGACCGCTAAGCCAAGAGGATATCACCTCATAACAAAGGAAATTTTGGAAGCGCTTCCACCTCTACCCAAAGAGGCCATATTGCTTCTATTTATAAAACATACTTCAGCTGGACTGACCATCAATGAAAATGCTGATGCAGATGTTAGAGTAGATTTCGAGAGTATTTTCAATGCTTTGGTCCCTGAAAACCTGCCCTTTCTTACACATACTATGGAGGGACCTGACGACATGCCTGCCCATATC
>CAZKXO010000105.1:0-10737 GCA_964556525.1 uncultured Saprospiraceae bacterium | reverse complement strand
GATAAGTATATGAATCATCTGAAAAATTTTAAACAAGCAATAATTTCGAAAAATACCACTGCTCTACATGGCCTAATGAAAGAGGCGAATGAAATCAGAAGGGTGCTAAAAAAATAGAAAATGACACCAGTAAAAACAAAAGAAAAAAGACAGACGTGGCTAACCAAGGAAAAGCGTCCTATAGTAATAGCAGGACCATGCAGTGCAGAAACGGAGGCGCAGGTACTAGATACAGGTAGACGTATCTTCAAAACAGGCAAAGTAGATATTTTTCGCGCTGGAATATGGAAGCCACGAACAAGACCAGGTAGCTTCGAAGGTGTAGGAGTAAAAGGACTGCCATGGTGCCAGAAAGTGAAAGAACTCACAGGCATGCCCATTACAGTGGAGGTAGCTAAAGCGGCACATGTGGATGCTTGTCTGGCTTTTGATATCGATATCCTATGGATAGGCGCCAGAACCACCGTCAATCCTTTTGCAGTACAAGAAATTGCAGATGCACTTAGAGGTGTAGACATCCCAGTACTAGTCAAAAATCCTATCAATCCTGATTTGGCTCTTTGGATGGGCGGCATAGAACGCTTTCAGAAAGCTGGCATCAAGGAGATAGGTGCTATCCATAGAGGTTTTTCCAATATAGGAGAGAAATATTACCGCAATAGACCTCAATGGCAATTGCCCTTAGAGTTTATGAGAAGAATGCCTGACATACCGATGATCAATGACCCTAGTCACATATGTGGAAGACGTGATATACTACAAGATGTGGGTCAGAAAGCGATGGACATGAACTTTGATGGCTTGATGATAGAATCTCATATAGATCCAGATAATGCCTGGTCTGACGCGAAGCAACAAATCACTCCAGAAGTGCTGGGTACAATGATAACCGAAATGGTCCTTAGAGAGGATTATGAAAACGAACCAGAGAAGCAGAGTAAACTAGAGTTTCTTAGACAAGAAATAAACATGATAGACGACGAACTTATAAATCTGCTCTCCAATAGAATGAAAGTAGCCAGACAGATAGGTGAGTACAAAAAAGAAAACAATATGACCATACTTCAGAAAAGAAGATGGAATGACATTATCGAAAAAAGTAAAAATCAAGCGGCCAAGTCTGGACTCAGCGAGCGGTTCATCTTAAAATTCATCAATGCAATTCATGAAGAAAGCATCGATCAACAAGAAGAGGTATTTAAAGAAAAGTAAAATATATCAAGCAGGCTTAGGCCTCAGTTCATCTCTTGAATAAAGAAGAGAAATGAACTGAGTTTGATATACTTAAAGGCCTTACTCTAGAGGCCACATATATTTACTCTGTAAGTTTTTAGGCAGAGCACGACGATTTCTAGGCCCAACTGTTTTAGGTTCGGACTTTTTCTTTTTCGGCTTGCGGCCTTTCTTAGCACTGGCTTTGGGAGCAGCAGAGGCACTGGCATTATTAGCGCCTGCATTAGCAGCTTGACTTTCTCTTTTTTCAGGCTTAGAGGTCTTTTTCTTGGATCCAGTCTTCTTATTCTTAGGTGTGCCACCCTTGGTTCTTTCTTCCTTCTTCTTTTTCCTATTGGCAAAGAACTCTTGTTTTCTTCTTTGCTTTTCCTTTTCCCATTCTTTCTTCTCTGCCTCTGTCATAGGTTTATCCGTCTGAGGAAAAGGATTGTCATTGATGACATCTATTTTCTTTCCTATCAATTTTTCTATGCCTCTGACATAGGCATTTTCTTCTGGCTCGCAGATACCTATAGCAATACCTTCTTCTCCTGCTCTTCCTGATCGTCCTATTCTATGTACATATGTCTCTGCGATGTTGGGAATATCAAAGTTGATGACATATTTAAGTTTGTCTATATCTATACCTCTAGCAGCTATGTCTGTAGCTACTAAAACCCTGATTTTACCTGATTTAAAATCTTTAAGGGCTCTTTGCCTTTGGTTCTGGGCTTTATCACCGTGTATAGCACTTGCTTTAATCTTGTTCTTGTGTAGATGTCTGGCAATACGGTCAGCTCCATGTTTTGTTCTACTGAATACCAAGGCTTGATCTATCTCTTTATTGTCGAGGATATGCAGCAATAATTCACGCTTGTTTGATCTATTTGTATAGTATATATGTTGCTGAATGGTCTCAGCTGTGGATGATACTGGTGCAACCTCCACTTTAGTAGGGTTAGTGAGTATCTTATTGGCCAACTTGACTATGTTATCAGGCATAGTGGCAGAAAAAAACAAAGATTGTCTTTGTTCTGGTAAGAGCTCGAGCAGCTTTCTAATATCATGAATAAATCCCATGTCTAGCATCCGATCTGCCTCGTCTAATACAAAAAGCTTTATATCACTAAGCGAAATGATGCCTTGTCCTATAAGATCCAATAATCTACCAGGCGTAGCGGTCAGAATATTGACCCCTTTCTTAAGCTTTTCTACTTGAGCGCCTTGTTTTACACCACCAAATATGACAGCATGCTTGATATTGGTGTACTTACTGTACTCTCTGATATTGTCATCTATCTGAATGGCCAATTCTCTCGTTGGCGTAACTATCAGTGAGCGCATGGTAGTAGGTCCCTGTTTTTTTCCTTCTATTCTATGTATCAATTGTATGATAGGAATAGCAAAAGCGGCAGTTTTCCCTGTTCCAGTTTGCGCACAACCCAATACATCTTTTCTGTTAAGTACTAGTGGGATTGCTTTTTCTTGTATGGGAGTAGGCTCTTCATAGCCTTTATCTTTAAGAGCCTTCATAATAGGCTCTGTAATGTTTAAATCGTTAAATCTCATATCTCTCTTTATCTTTCCTTCTAATAAAAAAACCTTGGAGGTGAGTCTCCGTATGGAAGGGTTAGGTTTATAATGTTGCAAAAATAGGCATTATCACAATCAATATCAGCTTTCCTCAATTTGTTAGAAAATAGTAAATCCCTCCTAATACTGCCACTACATACATCAATAAAATGACAAACAAAACGCCTAATGGTAACCCTAAGCCGATGATTATCAGATTTTTAGTAATACCATACTGTGATTTGAAAGTATATCCTGATATTATCGCCATTCCTATAAAGAAGCCCAACATATAGCATATGAGCACAGGTATATTAGCAGGGTCTTCTGTCCACCGGAAATCGTAATATCCTTCATCTATATAGAAGAGAAAAAGCGTCAAAATCACCGAAAAAAGCAACGGAAATAGGTAGTTTCTTTCAGAATATTGGGGACTCTTAGCAATCTTAGAGTTAGTAAAAAGGTTGGTCATTCGTAAGTTCTGATAAAATAGTTACAGCATTAATAATAGAACGATAGATTAACGTAGATATTTTCTAGACGGCAGGTTTGGTGTAGTCCCTTTCAATTACTAATCTTTGTCGTGATTTTGTCACTTGTTCGTTTAAGTCTCATTTAGCACTATTTTTGAACTATAGAAGTTGGACTTATTACTAATGATCAGTCTTAGTCAAATGGATAACAAAATCAGATACAGTGACGAGGAGTTAGAAGAGTTTGATAATATTTTAGATAAGAAACTTAAAAAAGCCAAAGAAGCGCTCGAATACTACTTGAGGCAGATTAAAGAACTTGCAGATGGTGGAGAAACAAAGCTTAAAAATCTTGGAGACGCTACAGGCAATTTAGAAAGTGAGCGGTTACAGAATATGGCTGCACGTCAAAGCAAATTGATAAAACATCTTGGTAATGCCAAGTTGAGGATAAAAAATAAGGTATATGGCATCTGTAGAGAGTCCGGAAAGCTTATTTCAAAAGAACGACTGAAAGCTGTCCCTCATGCGACACTAAGCATTCAGGCTAAACAAAATCAAAGGAGATAAGATATCTTCAATAAAAATTAAGGGTGAAAAAGACCGGTTGGATAATAGCGACAATTCTTGTAGTAGTGATCTTGGATCAGGTACTAAAGGTGTATATAAAACTGAACTACCCTATTGGAGGTGGTTTCAGGATGTTTGGCGCTGACTGGGCTAGGATTCACTTCATAGAAAACGAAGGCATGGCCTTCGGCATGAAGTTCGGTGGGGTAATAGGAAAATATATCTTGAGTATTTTCAGAATTTTCATGGTAGGCTTCTTAGTCTACCTGCTTAAATCAATCATAAAAGAAAAAGGTTCTTTTGGACTGCAAATGAGCTTTGCACTTATAATTGCTGGAGCTATTGGAAATATTATAGACAGTGCTTTCTATGGTCTGATTTTCTCAGAGTCATTTTATCATACTGGAAATATTGCTGAACTTCTCCCTGCTGAAGGCGGCTATGCTAAGTTTTTACAAGGTAGAGTAGTAGATATGTTTTATTTTCCAATGATCAATTCATCGTATCCAGATTGGCTTCCTTTCAAAGGAGGTGATTCCTTCTCCTTTTTCAGACCAGTATTCAATCTGGCTGACTCGGCGATCTCTCTAGGAGTAGCGATGATCTTACTTTTCCACAGATCTTTCTTTCTGGAGGATTCTTCTAAAGTAGCGACTGAAACTCAGGAGGCAAATGAAGCAACTCTCATTGCCAGCAATCCCACCATTCAAGAATAAAGGAATTACTCAAAGACTTAACAGAAGATTGGTCTACAACCTTTTCGTGTAATTCTCGTTTATCAAATTAGATTTAGCTTAACAAAAAGTCATAAGAACTTCTTCTACTTATATGCTGAAGCTTTCCTTGAACCAGAAATTTTAATAAGGGTAGAGTTAATGTACAGTATATAGCCAACCAGATAATAAGCTATCCGTTGAAATAACGCTTAAGAATAGATCAAGAAAACCTGATCTAAAGAGTTGCTTTTACCTGCCCAAAAAGTTGTTTACAGCCTTTTCAGCTTTCTGCAGTACAGAATAGTTGATATCGTAGTGCACGAATTTTCCTTCCTTTTTTGCGTTAACAACACCAGCCAATCTCAATAATCTAAGATGCTGGGAAGTTACGGACTGTTCTATCTTGAGAGTATTGTAAATCTTGTTGACATTTATAATTCCCTGAGAATCAATGTATTCTAGAATTTTCAACCTAAGGGGATGAGCTAGCGCCTTCATGAGGGTGGTCGAATATTGAAGTTTTTCATTATTAAACCGAACCTTAGTTTTCTTCATCGGATATCCAAGTTTTCTTATTGTAGTTGTAGACCTTGGGAACAAATATGAAGATATATTCGGAGTAAAAAAAGAAATATTAAGAAAAAAAATAATTTGTTAATGCCTACTCTACAGGACAGTACATATAAAAAAAGATGCTAATCTGTATAGATTAGCATCTTTAGAACCTTGAGAAATTAAATATTTACCCTGTTAAGTAAAGTTTTATCCTGCTAGATCTTCTACTAGTTTAGAGATCTGGTTCAATCGATCGGCGTCTAATGAGTAGTATATGAATTTGCCTTGTCTTTCGGTTAATACAACACCAGCTCTTCTGAGTATGGCTAGGTGCTGAGAAGCAACTGACTGCTCTAATCTTAACTTGATATAGATATCAGTAACAGTCATGGTTTGGTTGTTTTCTAACAAGTCGATAATTCGTTGTCTCAACTTGTGATTCACTGCTCTAAGTACAAGAACTGCTTTTCTAAGGTCTGCGTAATCCAATTGGATTTCACTATTACCCTTTTTAAGAGTTACAGTCTCGTTCTTCTTATTTCTCATAGGTAAGTTTTAATAAAGTTGATTTAATACTCTCATGGTATTACTAAAACTGTACCAAAAACTAAATAGCAATTATACAGTTATATACCACACTGATTATCAACCAAATAACATACCAGAACCAATAAAACTGTCGAAAAGTTGCTAAAAAAGAGGCTTTTTGCTTTTTGTTATGTTTGGTGGTTTGAGGTAAAAAGGGACATAATATGCCGTATCCTCCAGCTTTCCAGCCTTATACCTATCATAGGCCAGAGCAGCCATATCTTTTGCCTGTGGAATAGATGGGTTTATCATCCAGTCAGCTTCCTTAGGCACCAAATCCCGCATTTTGTGGGCACCATCACCACAAAAAATGATGGTTTTATCCTCATATGCTTCGAAACTACTGTCATCTAAGACCAGATTTGTTGTTTCTATGCCTGCATTGAGTTCTGCGTCATAAATATTGTAATAGACCTCCTGACGCCTTGCGTCTATCATAGGAATGATTTTCTGACCAGATTTTGCTGCTGCAGTGAAAGGGAAAGCCACCAACTCTAGAGTAGGTACACTTATCAGTGGGATATCCAAGGCATAACAGAGTCCTTTGGCACAGGAAGCTCCTACTCTAAGTCCTGTATAGGAACCCGGACCTTGGCTGACTGCGACAGCATGAAGGTCAGAAAGATGAACAGATTGTGTAGTCAGAACGTCTTGGATGAGTAAGGTGATAATCTGGCTGTGCCTCCACTCACCTTCTTCTATCTTATGGACCAGAGTCTGGCCTTCGGAGGATATGGCAACTGAGCAGGCTTTAGCTGAGGTTTCTAAACACAAAATCATGGCCACAAAGCTAGATATAAAAAAGAGGCTGCTTTATACAAACAGCCTCTATATTTCTTATGCTCTACGGTATTTTTTCTAGCCTTTGAGTATGCTCTTATACTTTGCCGGATCATTAAGAATATCTACAGCTGTAGAGATCTCTGTATCATTTTTCAACTTTTGGAAGAACTTCCCTTTCTGATAGTGTTGTCTTGTGGCTATATTTTCTTCTATTCTGGAAATAATCAGCTCTTTGTTAGCATCTATCGCCAATGCTGCCTCATCCTCTATTCTCTGTTCCAGAGCTTCTACTTCACTAACCAGTTGAAGCTGATTGTCTTTCTTGAAGTTGCTCTTTATCTCGTCTAATAACTCTTGATTTTTAGACTTGAATTCAAAATCAGAAGACTTTACAAAAGATCTGAAATCAGAGAAGTCAGAAAAGGTTATTTCTTTAGGCTCCTCACTGTCATTAGCAAACTGGCCTTCTATCTTATTGATATAATGGAATAAGATATTCTGCTCATCCAATTGTTCTACTATATCTGGAATGCCATCATTATTAATCTTGACATCAGGTGTAACTCCTCCACCATCCAAGACAGTTCTACCATTTTCGGTTTTGAATCTGGCTCTTTTCTCATCTGGAATATCCACTGGCTCCCCATTGTCATACTCTACAGATTGGATACATCTGCCAGACGGGATATAATACTTAGAGGTTGTCACTTTTACACGTGAGTTATAGCCTACATTCATTGTATTTTGGACTAAGCCTTTGCCGTAACTGCGCTGACCTACTATTACTCCCCTATCCAAGTCCTGGATGACGCCAGAGACTATCTCCGAAGCAGAAGCGGACTTTTTGTTAATCATAACTACCAGTGGAATCTCTAGATCCATCGGCTTACCTAGCGTCTTATACTTCACATCTCTTTCTACTACTTTGCTCTTTACGCTGACAACATTCTTGTTTTGAGGTACAAAAATATTGGATACGCCGATTGCTTCCTTGAGTAATCCACCACCATTATCTCTCAGGTCCAATATGATACCTTTCATATCTGGATTCTCTTCCTTCAGCTTTCTTATCTCAGTTCTGATATTTCTGGAAGCATCTGCTGTAAAGGTTGTCAAGACCACATAGCCTATCCCATCACTCACAAAACCAGCATAGGGTACATTAGGGATACTGACTTGAGATCGCTCAAGAGTAACATCCCATTCTTTGTTTTCTGAAGGTCTTCTGATAGTAAGATTAAGAGAAGTACCTGGCACACCTCGCATTATCTGATTCATCTCTTCTAGTGACTTACCTTTAGAAGATCTGCCGTCCAGTTTTATGATTTGGTCTCCTGGCAATAGTCCTTCCTCGACTACAGGACTGTCTTGATAAGGTTCTATAATGGTAATATAGTCGCCTACTTTTTTTACCAAAGCACCTATACCTTGATATCTGCCTTCAGTATTTATCCTGTAGCTGGCTACTTGGGATTCCGAGATATAATTGGTGTAGGGGTCCAGAGACTCCACCATTGCATCTATCCCTACTCTCATAAGTTGAGAGGGATCAAGGTCGTCTACATAGTTCTTATTGAGTTCTTTGTAGACATTGACGAATATTTCAATGTTTTTGGAGATTTCGTAGAGTCTGTCATTATTGACAGTCGTTGCTGAGATGCCTACAACCATAATGATAATAAGGCAAGTAATCTTATATATGTTCTTCATAAATATTTGTGATATGCATATAACGACGAATTCGCTTAGAAAATTCGACTTAAAATAAGAATGACAAAGATTAGCTAATTTTTGCCCAGTAGCTAGGGCAAATTATCAATTTAGTCCTCAAGTAAGGAGGAAATATCTTTTAGCAATACCCTCCCATTTTGGAAGAAGACCTGCTCAGTCTTAGCTACAACCTTTACTCTTTCACTGGCATAGACATAATAATAGTCAGCTCCTTTGGTTGCAAAGTCTTTGCTTTTATAAGTCATAGGCACTAGCCAAGCTATTGGCCTGGTTTTCTGATAAAAATCAAAGCTGTTCTTCATGGTCCAACTCACACTTAGTTCTAGGGGCTTTTCTTTATTAAATCGTTCATCTTGTTCTAGCAAAACCAAAATATCCTTCGTGTTCTCATCATAGTACCACTCACTGATGGCCTTATAGGAATCTGTGGATCTGATGAGATGATTGGCACTGAAAAGCAGAAGCAGAAAGCCCAGTATTTTTATCACCTTCGAAAAAGACCAAAATTTCTCAAAGGCAAAGGCGACTAACAAAGCAGCAAAGGGCAAGAAGAGTATCGCTCGGCGATCTTGTAGATAAGCTACATCCATGAGATGATGCTGCACGATGGATGCAGAGGCAATGAATACTAAGAAACATCCTGCGATCAAACCATACTGAGTCGACAGTCTTATTTTCTTAACAAACTTAATCCATAGCAGTGCTAGCATAGAAACAACAATAAACGCCATTACTAGCTTGCTGAAAAAGGGTACTGTATCTCCATTCAGATACTTTTCATTGTAAAGACAGTTTCTAACCAACCTCTCAAAGCTGTCTTGATAAAAACTGCTTTCCCCTCCAAACCGGAATTCATCCAGTCTCCTCAATTGTTTGAGTGGCACAAATATCAAAGCCGCAAGAATTGCACTTGCGATAAAACTAGGCAACTGACTTCGCAATAGTATAGAAAAGGAATATTCGGTTTCTTTAAAATATTTTTCCAGCTCCACCAGTCCATAAACACCAATCAGTGCTGTAAAATAAAGCAGATTGATAAAGTTGGACCAGACAGACAGAATAACCCACAACAAGCTGAAAAGGAAGTACTTGGACACTTTACTTTGGAAATGCTTCAGTGCATAGTATATACTCACCATCATACAACCCATTCCTAAACCATAGCCACGAGCTACAGAGAAAAAATCTAACATATAAGGATTGGTATTGAGTAAAATGAAAGCGATAAGTGCAACAGGAGTTTGTGAGAAAAATTCTTTGACCAGTCTGAAGGAGAAATACAGATACAGCAGATGGCCTAAAGAGTTGGGCAAGCGCAAGGCCCATTCAGCGTTACCAAACAAGCCGGTACTTACTTTCATAAGTAAGGTATTGAGGATATGGTTGTTTGCATTGTAGATGGTGTTATAGGAGATGGTTTCCCAGACAGTCAGAGGAACATACATCAGATAGGTAAAGACCTCATCGTGAGTAATACCGATGACGACGGACCTGAAACATGCATACAGAAACATAAGTGCGGCAACCAGGAATAGTAGGCTTGTGAATATAGTATTGCTAGAGATTTTCAAATGTTATAGGATTATTAGTCGTTATTTACTTTGAGTCTTTGATGCCGAATATCATGTCTGTAAAATTAAACTCGCTTTCATAGAAAACATACTTTACTTTGTTTTCAATATTCTCTCCCCCCACGCCACTTTATCCCCTTTTATGTTTGTGGTAAGTAAAGTTAATAGTCTTATTTTAAGATATCATTAGTTATAAATAATAGAGCAACAGGTGTGCTGAAATGATTGATCTCTAGATGAGTCATTTGTACTACATCGTCCATTAAGTTTTACCTGCATATCCTTCTTAATCCAACCAATACAATGTTAGAAAAATCAACAAAAAAGCTCGCAAAAAATCTAGAACGATTAAAGGTCTTTTTGCTCTTCACCTTATCCTCAGCTTGAAAATCCTACTTCGGCAGTGTTCGTCGCAGTTTGAAGAAGAGAACTGTGGAAAAGCCAACTACGATGTCAGTATAATCAAGACTCTGTCTTGAATCATGCAATACCAGACTCCGCCCGCGCCCCTTTATCCCCTGAAGGGGAAGCTCTACGCTAACGTTTTCACAAAACAATCTTGTCCTATTTATTTCCTACCTAACGTCCCTTAGATGAATAGATCCAAATTTATAATTCCCAGTACAATCAAGACGCTGTCTTGAAAACAGGTATTCATTGCTCATCTAGATTTGTGACCAAATGCATAACTTATCTGAGTCAATGGTCTCCTGACCACTTGACGGATTTAGACGCCACAGACTGATAATCGTTCGGGAGTTCAGACCAAAGGTGTACTTTAAAACATACTTGATGATGAACAAATTTCAAAAGGAAGCTAAAGTTCGTCACTTAATTGTAAGTCAATCGGCAGCCGACTGCAAAGACTATTGAGTGGTCTACTTTCTTAAGCTAACCCCATACAATATCTTGAAAAATCAAAGAGCCTTAGATTGGCGAGATTTTTTGTGAGCCTGTTCCGACTAA
>CAZKXO010000104.1:0-10741 GCA_964556525.1 uncultured Saprospiraceae bacterium | reverse complement strand
TAGCTGTATTGATATTAGGTATAGGGAAATTACTATTGAAAAATAAAAATCATGAAATTGTACAAGCACTAGGCTTTCTTTCTTTATCTGGCATCATAGTTTTTATTTCTTTCTATGCCAGACCCAATCCAGGTGGAGATGGCAACTATTATATTATTCCTATTCTTGCGGTAGCGGTCTTACTTTACTATATAGTCAATGCTAAAGCGAAAAACATTCTAAGGTTACCGTTAATAATCTATTTAGTGTTTCATTTGTTTTTAGTTTTCCTTATTGACATGTCCTGGCATACTGGTACGGCAAAATTTGATTTAGACTTTACTAAACCAGTGATAGAAAGTCCAACTTACAAGTCAACTTCCTTAGAATATAATAAGTTAAACACCTTCAACGAAGCCTTAATAGGTAGTAACAAAATATTTAATTCTATAACTTTTGGTGTAAATAGAAAAGCTGCAAATTATTTATCGGCAAGGAATCAAAGTTATGGACACTTAGCTGCTTGGGGTGGAGCCACATTCCACGATCCAGATAAAATACTGTCATATATTCAGCAGGCAGCTATAGATTTTATTCTAATAGAAACTAGTAGCTATGAAAAATATGAACATGTACTTTCTTCCATACTAGCTCAAAAATATTCTATGAAGTCCTTTGCAAATTATGACATCTTTATAATTAATGATGAGATCAACAAGTTAATAGAATGAAAACTTTTGTAATTAAAGGAATACTGCTATGTGCCCTTTGTATACTGGCCTTTGTCGCTATAGGGAAAGCGCTTCCATTCTATTGGGGCAATAGAATGTTGTTATCTAAGATGGAAGTATTACAAAACCAAAAAGATGTCAATACCTTATTTATAGGTGGAAGTACTGTTTTCAGGCAAATAGATCCAAAAATATTCGATAGCAAGGTAGAAGATAAATCAATCAAATCATTCAATCTGGGTACAGATGGTTGTTACCCTACACAATGTTACTATATAGCAGAAAATATTCTAAGAGACAAAGCTTATAATATAAAAAACATCTTTATTTCATTAAACGCATTTGACCCTATACCTAAAGGTAGATATCAAACAACAAGAATAAAATTTTATAGCACTTTCAAGATTTTAATTCACCGGCTGAAGTATTTGGCGAATCTAAAGCAACTTTCAAAAGAGGATCAAAATAAATATTTAAAAAAGTACTTAGGGACATTTTATGAAGGCTTTTTTAAACTTGGCATGAGGAGGGATATCATACAACTCATTAAAGGTCAAACTACCTTTGGTAGTAGTTATTTCGGCTTAGAGCAAAATGGATACGTCGCACTGAACGGAAATCATAGGAATAATAACAAAGAACTCAAGCAGACAGAGAATGTGACGACGAAAATAGGTCAAAATTGGACTAAGGCCCGAGAAGAAAATCAAATAAATGATTTCAATACAGCGCATCTTTCTATTATAAATAAATTAATATCTAATGCAAAGAAAAAAAACTGCGAAATCATCTTTATTCTACCTCCTCAATCCTTTGTACTAGAAACCATACCTGAAATTTACGGTCTTTACAATCAGATACCATCAGCTAACAAACTAGATGTCAATGATCCATCCAAGTATCCTAAGCTCTATGATCTAGATCACAAATGGGATGGTGGGCATCTAAACGATCGAGGAGCTAAATATTATACAAATGCTTTAGTTAGTGAGTATAACCAAAACATCTATTAGGTTGGGCTCTCTCATTAGGAAATATTGGGGAATAGTTTTAATTCTACTAATTTTTGCTGTCAGGTATGCTGATATGCTATTTGGTGATAAAGTTTTTACAGCTTACGGTGACTACACTTATTTAATCTGTCCTGTCTTTACTTACATTTCTGATGTTTTCCAGAGTGGACAAGTACCTCTATGGATAAAAGGTATGCTCGGAGGAACTCAAATTTACGATTCCGCTCAGTTTTCTATTACGTACCCTCTTTACTTTTTCAGGAGTATAGACTATGGCAATCCTTTTACTACTTATCAATGGGTGAAATATTTCACCCTTCTTCACATCCTAATCTTTGGAATCAATACCTATATATTAGCAAAAGTATTTGAGCTCAGCAATATTGCATCAGCTATTGCAGGTATAATTATCATGATTTGCTCTAATACTGCTATCTATTCTAATTGGATAATTATTATAGCAGGATATTCATGGTTACCCTTATTTCTAGCTGGAATAATTACTTGTTTCAAAAATGACAACCTACTAAGAGGACCTATAATAGCCGCAATAGGCTTTGCAGGATTTATAGCTAATCCAGCACAGCCTTTGATCCACGGACTAGTAATGGCACTGCCACTCGTATTCACTGGCTTGTATCTTAACAGAGAAAAATGGGCTCATCTTATTACAAAATTTAGTATTGCTGGTGGATTCGCTTTCGGCTTAGCAGCAGTAGGCATCATTCCTGCAGTCATAAATTACAAGGAAATGATCAGATGGGTCGGCAAGTCAGGAGCCGTCCGTGGATATCAGTCTCTGCCTTTCGATGCATTTGAACATGAAATGCCATTAAATACACTTTACAATTTAATCTGGGATTCAGGTATCTGGTCAGCAGGTCCAGGACATCCTTATTTAGGTCCCATCGCAATTATTTTAGCTATCACAGGAATAGTATACACCCTTAAAACTAAAGAGCTGAAACACAGGTGGATGTTTTGTGTTTTAGCAATACTTTCATTCTATTTCCTAGTCTCAGCTTATGGTAAGAGCCTTGGGATGACCTATATAAATTTCTATATTCCATTAATCAACAAAATAAGAGAACCTGTAAGACATCTGATAGTTTATACTGTAGGCTTTTCTATCTTCGCAGGACTAGGATACGACATTCTTACCCGTTATATTTCTTCTACAAGAAAAAACAAAAGTCTAATAGTGGCACTGAGCTTCTATATCATTTGCAGTGCTATATTGATAGCACAGGCCTCGTCTAATTTCTCTTATCTGAAACTGAATTCTTTTGTGCTTATAGCTGTGATGACTGTTTTCGGTGCAATGTCTTTTTTTCTAAAAAAGCATCAATTTCCCTTCCTAATAATACTACTGTTAGGACTGAATGCACTTGTAAATAAAAAAGGGAATAATCCAGCTCCTGAAAGATGGGCTATCAATAAAACTGAAAATCTAAAAAGCTTAGAAACTTTAAAAAGTCTTAAAGGATCTGGAATTATTGATAAGGATGATAGAATTGTTTTCTATGATAAAAATCTGAATAATCAGAAATGGAGCATGAACGCGACGTCTTATAATCTCAGAGGATTTCAAAGCTTTTTTTCTCCTTTGCATGCCAGGCAATTTGATCAATTACATCACTGTGACTGGAATTATAATTTCAGATCATTACTGGGTACCAAATGGTATATAATTAACAAAGGCACTAAGCCTAAAGAGCCAAAACTTATAAAGCAATATACTATAGGTGATTTTGATATATATCAAAACCCACTAGCAAAACCAAAGTTATACTTTGCGCAAAAGCCCATTGCTTATAATGGGCAGAAAAACGACTTTTTTGGGAAGATTAAGAAAGATTCAAAATTTCAAGAGCATGTATATACCTCTGCTGGTGATCTCAGTCGAGTCAATACTCATTTGCAAGCTGCTGCATGCTCTACTACAACACCTATGATTAACATAATAGAAGATAGTCATAACAAGGTGAGAGCTAACATAGCTACAGCTAAGCCAAAAATGCTGGTCTTTAATGAGTTTAACAATGGTGATTGGAAAGGCACACTTAATGGTAAAAAACTAAAATTAATCACAGTAAATCTAAATCAAATGGGACTTCTATTACCTTGTGGTCAAAATGAGGTAATTCTAGAATATAAGCCTCAACTATTTGGTATTTTAAGGATTTTGCAATTAGTAACCTTTTATACACTCCTAATAGTTGGTTTTTGTAATATTTTGGGCTATTTCAATGTCATCAAGCTTCCTAGCTTGCTCAGGATCTAACAAATCCTGGTGATATTGCTGGCAACTTAATAGGAAATGGTTTAAAAATGGATGAAAAAGAAGAAAGATTAGGGGGATTTAGGAAGGTTCTTGCAGCTCCACAAGTATATGATATGTTCCAGTTTCTTTCAGGTGGAAAGAGAGCTAGGAAGCATGTTGTAAGCAAGTATGTCAACAAGGGACCTAGTAGAATACTAGATATCGGTTGTGGTACTGGATATGTATTAGACTATCTAGGCAAAGACGTGGATTATCAAGGGTATGACTTAAATCAAACCTATATAGATTATGCAAACAAGAAGTATAGTCAATATGATTTCTACTGTGAACGTGTCAACAAAATGGATCTACCTGAAGCTGATCAATTTGATTATGTTATAGCAACAGGCTTATTACATCATCTTAATGATGATGAATCGCTCGATCTTATTGAGATTGCCTATTCTGCGCTGAAATTTGGCGGGCAATTTTTAACACTAGATGGTGTTTTTACGAACAGCCAATCAAAACTAACTAAGTGGTTTCTAAGTAACGATAGAGGAAAGCATGTAAGAACGGAAGATGCCTACTTAACATTAGTCCAAAAGTATTTTGGTAACATAGAATCTGAAATAAGCGATACGATATTCACTATTCCTTATACTGCATGTATACTAAGTTGTACAAAATAGAATTGTCCATTTTTAAAGTACGCATCAATTAGAAATGAATCACCTGACATTTAATGAGTTAAGCAAGTTAGCTAGAAAGCATAGTGCTAGTGACAAAAGTCTTAAGCTTGCAGTTTTAGGAGAAAGCTCAACCCAACTGCTCATTAAAGGCCTTAAAGGCTATAGTGTCCATTTAGGCGTTGATATCAGAATTTATGAGTCTGACTATGATCAACTAGACTTGGAAATAAGTTCTACAGATTCTGAATTCTATAAATTTAATCCTGACATTGTTTTTCTGTTTTATTCAGCTGAAAAACTTCACAATGCTTATCTGAAATTGCCTTTTAACGCTAAGACTGATCTAGCTAGAACTAGCCTTAATAGAATAAAGAAGCAAGTCTCAACTATACAAGAGCATTTTAATAAAGCCAATGTTATCATTTCGAACTATCCTGAAAAAACAGATTTAGTCTTTTCTAATTTTGCGAATAACACCCAATTGTCCTGGCTGTATCAAGTGCGGTCTCTAAATCTCCAACTGATGGATCTCTGCCAGCTTCAAGGAAAACTATTTATCCTAGATAATGCTAGTCTAGCAGCGCATAGTGGTAGAAAGTATAGCTTCGATCCAAAGGTGTATGTAAAGTCAGATATAATTACTAGTCTAGACTATCTGCCACTCTTATGTTATCAACTCCTCAATTACATAAAGACCATCATCGGTAAATTCGCGAAATGTCTAATTTTGGATTTAGACAACACGACCTGGGGCGGAATCATAGGAGATGATGGTGTTGAAAAAATTCACGTAGGTGACTATGGAATCGGCAAGGCATTTACCTTACTTCAGCTATGGGCTAAAAACTTGAAGGACAGAGGTATTATTCTGGCTATCTGCAGCAAGAATACAGAAAGCGTCGCTAAAGAGCCTTTTTTACATCATCCAGAAATGGTTCTGAGACTCGAAGATATTTCAGTGTTTGTAGCTAATTGGGAAAACAAAGCGGACAATATAAGATATATTCAAAGTGTACTGAACATAGGCTTTGATTCCATGGTCTTTCTTGATGACAACCCATTTGAAAGAAATCTAGTCAGAGAAATGATCCCCGAAATAATTGTGCCTGAATTACCTGTAGATCCTACCGAATATATTCCTTATCTCGAAACGTTGAGTCTGTTTGAAACTAATTCATATACAGCTCTAGACAATATTAGAACTAAAAAATATCAAGAAGAAGCTGAGAGAAAAAAAGAAGAAGCGAATTATCATTCTATAACAGATTTTCTTTCTAGTCTAGAGATGAAAGCCAAGGTTGAGAATTTTAATAAATTCAATATACCTCGAGTTGCTCAATTATCACAGAGATCTAATCAATTCAATTTACGGACGATAAGATATCAAGAAGAAGAGGTAGGCAAAATTGCAGCATCAGAAGATTATAAGTCATTCGCTTTTTCACTAGCTGATAAGTTTGGTGATTACGGCATAATTAGTTTGGTTATTTTAGAAAAAACAAGCAGAACAGAGTGGTTTATCGATACGTGGATAATGAGCTGTAGGGTTCTCAAAAGAGATGTTGAAAAATTTGTATTGAATCAGATTGTCGATTTTGTACAACAAGCAGATGGAGATACTATAATAGGAGAACGTATACCGACCAAGAAAAACGAACTTGTAAAAGATCATTTCAAAAACCTAGGTTTTATGGAAGATAAATCTAAATGGTACTTGAAAGTAAACAACTATACAGAAATAAAAACCGAAATAAAATTACATGACTTCTAAATTAAAATATATAATAGACTATATCTCAGAGAGGAATTTGAGACATGGGAAAAAGTTAAAAAAGCAACTAGGCAATTTGAGCAATGAGTATTATGAGCATGCTGAAACTTTTTTCGAAAACTACGTTCAGTATGCTGAACATACTGGGAAAAGTCTAGAATATGGCATAGATTCATACTTAAAAATGCTCACTGATATGTTCAATGAGTATTTGATATTTGCTAGGACTGGAGAATACTCCTGTAAGTCCTTTGAGGATGCCTACAAAAAGGTATATAATAATCCAGGTATTATGGAGTATTATATGCACGGTCTTCTTATGTCACAATACCTATGGAAGCATCATCACGACATATTAAAGTTCTTCCAAGCCTCACTACCTACCTACAAGGCTGATAGATATTTAGAAATTGGTGGTGGTCATGGACTCTACTTAGACCAGGCAATAAAACTTTTTGGCAGCAATTGTTATTATGAGATGGTAGATATATCTGAATCTTCGCTAGACATGGCTAGGACCTTTATCAATAACGATAACGTGACTTTTAAGCTTCAAGACATTTATGATTATGAACTAGAAAAGCCATTTGATTTTATTACTATGGGAGAAGTCATAGAGCATGTAGAAGATCCAGTAAGTATCCTGAAGGCACTAGGTAATTTATTATCTGATTCTGGGACTGCGTTCATTACAACTCCGACTAATGCCCCAGCCATAGATCATATATACCTATTCAGAAATGAAGAAGAAATCGAAGCAGTCATCCATAGTAGTGGATTCGAGATAATAAAAAAATTAAGCGTCTACTCTGAAGATGTAACTCCTGAAGAAGGCGCAAGACGAAATATCGCCTTACTGTATGGGGCTTTCATAAAAAAATCTAAATAATAATTTCAAATGAGTAATAAAGAAACTGTATTGAGCAAATTCCAGAGCATCTTCGTGGATGTACTAGATGATGAAGATATTATTCTAACGGAAGCTACAACAGCAGATGATATTGAAGATTGGGATTCTCTGACACATATTCAATTAGTTGTAGCCATCGAAAAACAATTTGATGTAAAATTTACAGCTATGGAGATAGATAAGTATCAAAATGTAGGAGAAATGTGCCAAGGTGTCTTAGATAAACTGGCCTAATGCTTAAACTAGGGGACACTTTTCAAGAGACCTTCCAGCTTATAGATGAGGTGTATCAGGGATTTATTCACACATTCAAAGATTATAATCCTCTTCATACACAAGTAGATTTTGCTCAAAACAAAGGCTTTAAGGATAAGGTCATGCATGGCAATATCCTCAATGGATTTTTATCTTATTTCATAGGAGAATGTCTTTCTACAAAAGATGTCATGATAATTAGCCAAACAATTAATTATCATGCCCCAGTTTATTTAGACAATCAAGTTGATTTTGAAGCCAAGATTAGTGAAGTATCAGAGGCTGTAAGTTTATATGCTTTTAAGTATGTTTTTAAAGTGAGTGGAAAGAAAGTAGCGAAAGGAAAAATTCAAATCAAGTTAATATGAATGCACTCGTAACAGGAGGCGCTTCTGGTCTTGGATATGAAATAACAAAAGCACTTGCAGTCAAGTACGACAAGGTATACTTCACCTATAGATCGTCGAAAGAAAAAGCTGAAGAGCTAGAATCAACGATCAAGAACTGCAAAGGTATACAATGTGATTTTGATGAAGGCCATCAGTTGAATCAATTATGCTCTAAAATTCCTAGCCTCGAACCTACCGTATTGATAAATAATGCCTGGGCAGCGCTGGTCAAAAAACATTTTCACAAGCTTGATGATACACATCACCTAGAGTCATTCAAAAGGAATCTTAATCCCACCATACTGATAAGCAAAGCCTGCCTTAAATACTTTAAACAAAAAAAAGAAGGTTCCATAATTAATATCTTAAGTTCTTCTGTCATCAACAATCCTCCTATAGGCTGGTCTGGATATGTAGCTGAAAAGAGCTACTTACTATCCTTAAGCAAAGCCTGGGCTACAGAATATGCCAAATATAATATTACTTCTAACTGTATTTCTCCCTCTATGATGAAGACTAAGATGACTTTAGATATGGATGAACGTATTCTAGAGAACATCATTAAAGCACATCCAAGAAAAGCCTTGCTAACCACGCAAGAAGTCGCGCAATGCGTTGTATCTTTGTTAGATATGTCGAAGCAGATTAATGGCATTAATATGATTATCAACTCAGCACAGGATGTTTTT
This sequence comes from uncultured Saprospiraceae bacterium, assembly GCA_964556525.1. GTDB lineage: Bacteria > Bacteroidota > Bacteroidia > Chitinophagales > Saprospiraceae > RFSX01. Next base: position 2,049 of record CAZKXO010000104.1, on the reverse strand, counting down.
TAATTCTTATAGTTACCTTTTCTTTTTTCCTATCGTCTGTATGGTTTACTTTCTGCTTCCGAAAGTCAATCTAAGAGTGATATTCCTTGTGCTGGCCAGCTACTTTTTTTACATGTGCTGGAATCCAGTGTATATTTTATTAATCTTACTTTCAACTGTTGTTGACTATTTTATTGCGCAAAAAATCCAAGACTCTGGAGAGGGTTCCTCAAAAAAACGTTGGCTATTTGTAAGCCTACTTGTTAATCTGGGTGTCCTTTTCTACTTTAAGTATTACAATTTTCTATGTGAGAATATAGAAGGGTTCTTCGGTTTCCTAAATTTTCATTTTGATATTCCCGATCACAATTGGTTATTGCCTGCTGGAATTTCTTTCTATACGTTCCAGACATTGAGCTATACCTTAGATGTTTATAATAACAAGTCAAGAGCTGAATCTAATTTCTGGAAGTTTGCCCTATACGTATCATTTTTTCCTCAGCTTGTAGCTGGTCCTATAGAACGTTCTACAAACTTATTGCCCCAATTTAGCCTCAAGCACAGCTTTGATTATAAAAGAGTCAAACTAGGCTGTATTCTTATCTTAATTGGCACGTTCAAGAAGATCGTCGTGGCAGATAGATTTGCCTTATATGTGGATCAAGTATATAGTAATCCTGGAGATCATTTTGGCTTTCCTATTATTATGGCTAGCATCTTCTTTGTATTTCAGATTTACTGCGATTTTTCTGGCTACTCTGATGTAGCTATTGGCTCAGCCAAGGTCCTAGGTTTTAACTTGATGGATAATTTCAAGGGACCATTACTGAGTAAGAATGTAACAGAAATATGGCGTAGATGGCATATCTCTTTATCAACCTGGGTAAGAGACTATTTATATAATCCCCTACTCTACAAGTATAGAAGTTCAGGAACCTTCTTTATACATATAGTAACCTTTATAACTTTCATCTTAGTCGGTGTCTGGCATGGTGCTAATTGGACCTATATCGTATTTGGATTTTTACAAGGGATAGCTTTAAGCTATGAACTAGTTACAAAGAAGTTCAGAAAAAGAATACGGAAAAGCACCCCAGCTTTACTGTACAATTCTTTGAGCATTTTTATCACTTTTTGTTTTTGGACTTTTTGCTGTCACATTTTTAGATCTAAAGACATTTCGCAAGCTTGGTCCCTATTCAAGGATGCCCTTACTTATAAGAAAGGGCAGTTAGACAATTATTTTAATGTCAACATCTATGATAATGGCTTAGATATCTTTGAATTAAGAATCAGCTTAGTTATTCTAGTCTTAATTTCTGCTTTCCAATTCATAGAATACAAACAAGACCCTTCAAAGTTCGTCGCTAAACAACATGTGGCTATAAGGTGGATTTTCTATCTACTGTTAATCGTTTCTATACCTTTGTTAGGCCAATATGGAGAGTATAAGCAATTTATATACTTTCAGTTCTAAAGTCTTTAATCATTTACGTGCGCGAACATAATATTGCGCACCAATGGGAACAGCCTTCAAGAATTTTTCTAGTCCAAGTATCTTCTTGAAAACACCTGTTCGAGGCATAAATATTTTATACTCTGTTTTATCATACTTAAAGGGTAAACCTTTTAACAAATTCTTTGTGTAGCCAGGCGTCAGTAAAACAGCATCTTTATCAAACTCGCATTCATTAACAGCCTTACGAGTAAGTGGGTTAAAAGGGTTATGCTCAAAAATATAAAATCTACCATTTGGTGTTAATACGCGGTGAATTTCTGCTAATAAGTTCTTATGCAACTCAAAGCTGATATGATGAAATACCATAGACGTAAAAACGACATTCATTGATGCTGAGGAGTATGGCAATTTTTGCCCATCAAATGAAGAAAATTCGACATTATCAATATCCATTTTTTTAGCAATTCCTATACTTTCTTCAGAAACATCGATTCCGAAAAGTTTTGTCTGAGGGAAAAAGCTCCTAAAGTGGACCATGCTTTTGCCATTTCCACAGCCAAAATCTAAGATACTTTTCGGCTCATAATCAATATCTAATCTTAATTCCTTTA
>CAZKXO010000103.1:0-10805 GCA_964556525.1 uncultured Saprospiraceae bacterium | reverse complement strand
CTTAAGTTAGGCATATTACATCAGTTTGCGAGGTACGAAAGAGACCTAGATATACTTAGAGTCAATGACTTGCTAGCACTGGCTGACTTAGATATAAACGTAGGAAAAGTGGCAAGTTTAGAGGCACATGGAGAATTAGGACTGGGCAGTAATGCAGGTAATATCAAACTTACGGGGTTGCTAGAATTTAGTCCTATTAGTGATATTACGATCAGGGGAAAACTCAAGTTACTCAGGTATGACCCTACTATCATCCAGCAGTCACTTAGTGTCTCTAATACCCTCGTTTATGATCAAGAATTAAATAAGACCAACGAGTTATTTTTCGGTGCAGAATTAAGTTCTAAAAAACTCAAGCTAGACCTAGAATTTAACTCAGGTGTAATAGATGGTCCTGTGTACTATGACAATTTGGCTATTCCTATTCAGAAGAATGGCACTACAGAATACATTCAGGCAATTGCGACCCATAAATTGCGATGGAAATTTATTGGGTTGGAGAATTCGGTTTGTTTCCAGCAATTTTCTGACAACGTCTATCAGTTGCCAGACCTCTATAGTATCCACAACATCTATATGCAGTTTCCATTGTTTAGAAAAAAGTTACTGACCAGACTAGGTGCACAATACTATTATACCAGAATAAATACACCATTGGAATATTTTCCTATTACTGGGGGCTTTATCCCTTCAGATCTTCCAAGTCCGCGGAACCCTAGTCTAAGTGAGTATCCTTACATGGAAATCTATGCGAATTTTAAGATCGAGAGTTTCAGACTCTTTGTGAAAGCAGAAAACTTCCATGATCTGATAAATCCTTTTCCTGAAGGGATTCCGCATTACCAAATCATCAATTACCCACAGTTTGACAACAGAGTCAGAATGGGAGTAAGATGGATAATAAGAGGTTAGGAAAAATTAGAGGTTGTAGTTCGGCTCTAATCTGTGCTCAGCCGTTCCATACCAGTCATTGATAATTTTTATGACTTCTTCTTTGGTATCTACCAATGGAATCAAGTCCATATCATCAGGAGAAATGTTTCCAAACTTAGCTAGTAAGGTTTCTTCTATCCATGATTTCAGTCCTGACCAAAAATCTGAGCCATAAAGGATGACTGGAACTTTGGTTATCTTATTGGTTTGAATCAAAGTAATAGTTTCGAAAAGTTCGTCCAGTGTGCCAAAGCCTCCTGGCATTGCAATCAGGGCTTGTGAATACTTTACAAACATTACTTTTCGTACAAAGAAATATCTGTGATTGATATGTTTATCGTGGTCTACGAACTCATTACCACCCTGCTCGAACGGCAATTCTATATTTAGACCCACTGAAGTACCACCTGCAATATGGGCACCTTTGTTGGCCGCTTCCATTATTCCTGGACCTCCACCAGAAATAATTCCAAAACCTTCTTTTACTAGGCCTTGGGCAAGATCAACAGTTTCTTCATAGTACTTCTGGCCTGGCTTTGTTCTTGCAGATCCATATATAGCAACGCATGGACCTATCTGATTTAATCTCTCAAATCCATCCACAAATTCTGCAAGGACCTTGAACATTGTCCAAGAGTTTTCCCCTTTCATCCCAGTCCACTGTTTCAGTTTTACTGCCATCTTGTGTTGCTTAGTTATTTATTAGAAATTTTATAGGCTTTTATGCGCATAGTGTCTCCACTATTTGATTTGTGCTTCAGATATGAGAGCACGTTTAGGGTGACAATAAAGGTCACCACAATTATAGCTACTACTATCATACGGCTACAGTTTTATATTTTTCATATTCCTTTTCCAGGAAATTTCTTAGTTCTGGAAAGGTTGGAAACTTCTCGAAGAGATCTTCTAGGCTATTTCTATGGTTACTTAGAGACACAGCATAATCAACTACATCTTTCTTGGTGATATCTTCTTTGCCAAGAATGATAAGTCTTTCTACTACATTTCTCAGTTCCCTTATATTTCCAGTCCAGTTAATCTTCTGAAGCTCTTTGATTGCACCATCTTCAAACTGCTTAGGACTAATACCGTATTCCTTACAGATAAGATTATTGAAGTGGTCTACCAATTCTGGAATATCAGATTTTCTATCATTGAGAGAAGGCACTTTCATAACGATTACTGCCAGTCTATGATATAAATCTTCTCTGAAATTACCTTTTGCAATTTCTTTTCTGAGGTCCTTATTTGTTGCAGAAACTATTCTAACATTTACAGGAATAGACTTGTCACCTCCTACTCTAGTTATTCTGTTCTCCTGTAAGGCACGTAGGACTTTGGCTTGAGCACTAAGACTCATATCGCCTATTTCGTCCAGAAACAAAGTCCCTTTATTGGCCAATTCAAATTTTCCAGCTTTGTCTTTATGTGCTCCTGTAAATGAGCCTTTGGTATGACCAAATAATTCTGATTCTATAAGTTCTGAAGGAATAGCGGCACAATTGACCTCCACAATAGGATTATCTTTTCTTGCGCTTCTTTCGTGCATCCACCTCGCTACTAACTCCTTTCCAGTACCGTTAGAGCCTTGTACCAAAACTCTAGCATCGGTAGGTGCTACTTTTAGAATGGTTTCTTTCAGTACTGAGATCTCTGGAGATGATCCTACTATATTGGTAGTTTGTACCTTCTTTTTTACTCTTCTCTGAAGCGTTTTCTTTTGGACTATAAGTGTGGACTTATCCAAGGCATTCCTAACCGTAATCAATAACCTGTTGAGATCTGGCGGCTTGGAAATGAAATCAAATGCGCCTTTTTTTACCGCCTCTACTGCTGTATCGATATCACCATGACCACTTATCATGATTACTGGAAGATCAGGAGCAACTTCACTTAATCTATCCATAACATCCATACCGTCCATTTTAGGCATTTTGATGTCTAAAATGACCACGTCAAATTTGTCTTGCTTGATTTTTACTAAACTGGAAAGACCATCTTCAGCTTCATCTACCTCATATTTCTCCATTTCCAGAATATCACGTAGTGTTCTTCTAATAGCTCTCTCGTCGTCTACGATAAGGATTTTTGGCATAGTTTGTTTACTTATTTTACCCCTTGACATTGATAATCAAGGATTTAGGTTTAAAAATTATGGTCCTAAAACCTAAAAGAGTGGTAGGTCGTTAAAGTGGCTACTAAAATACATTAAATATTTATCTAATGTATAAATCAATGAATTACTAAGCATTATAAATGATAAAATTATTTAATATGTTTTTAGGATTACATGCCTGCATGTAGGAATTGCTGGAATGGCAGGACTGAGTGCTTCGTATTTGTCCCTATCTGGCAGCGTTCTGCATGCCTAAATAGGCCATAAGACCCACACCAGTAGCTATAGCCCTCTCATCTATGTCGAAAGTTGCTGTATGCACAGGAGAACTAAGGCCTTTCTTTTTGTTACCAGTACCTAGGCGGTAAAAGCATGCTGGCATCATCTGAGTATAATAAGAGAAATCCTCGGCAGTCATCCTCTTAGGGAGGTGCACTACTTGTTTTGCCCCTAGATAATTCTTAGCTAAGGACATCGCTCTTTCTGTAAGGGCTTCCTCATTGTACAAGGTCGGATAGCCTACTTTGATTTTTATCCTTGCTTTGGCACCATAGGCCTTAGCGATATTGGTGGCTATGCGCTTGATAACTTTATGAAGCTCGAATCGATTCTTTTCGCCCATAGATCTAAAAGTACCTATGAAGTGTACTTTGGAAGGAATTACATTGGTGGCTCCTCCATCGGACCAAATCTTTCCAAAGCTTAGTACAGTGGGTATCTTAGGATCAGAATATCTGCTGATAACTTTATGTAAGGCAGAGATGATTTCTGATGCTACCATTATTGGGTCTATAAAATTGAGTGGTAAGGCTGCATGACCGCCTTTTCCAGTAACGTCTATATAAATCTCATCGGCTGAGGCCATATATTCACCAGGATGAAAACCCACCTTACCTACTTCTAACGGTGGATGCACATGCTGTCCAAAGATGACCGCCTTGGAAGCGGACTTTATTGCACCTTCTTTTATCATAATAGAGGCACCTCCTGGATGTTTTTCTTCACCTGGCTGAAAGACAAATCTTATTGTCCCAGCAAGATCAGCTTTCAGCTTATTAATAATCAGTGCAGCACCAAACAAAGAAGTCGTATGTACATCATGTCCACAAGCATGCATGACGCCTGGCACTGTGGATTTGTATGGCACTTTATTGGCTTCCTGAATGGGCAAAGCATCCATATCTCCTCTCAGATAAACTAGCTCACCTTTCTTAGCTCCTTTGATCTCAGCAACTATACCATATTTGCAGTAGCCTTTCTTATACTTTATACCTTGCTCATCTAGCAAACTGCATATATACTTACTCGTTTCTTTTTCTTCAAATGACAATTCTGGATGCGCATGTAAGTGACGACGTAGAGCTATAAATGTATCTAAATGTTTGTCTACTGTCTTCTTTATATCTTTTACCAAAGTCATAGTTCAAAATTAATTATAATCTTCTTCCTATTACTGAACTTCCTTTCGGCCAAAAAATCTTGTGACTATTGCTGCCAATTCGTTCCAAGTATTGTAGTTGCGCGCATACCAGAGATTGTACTGGTGAGTAGAAGCTTGATTATCTTTTTCGTTTGGACCCATAAGAAAAACACCAGGTTTTATAATAGGTAGTTCATTCAGTCGCTGATCGGATTTATTATAGCCTATCCAAGTTTTCCTTCCTAACAATACTGCAATAGCACTGGAGTATATTGCTGATCGGTTGCGAGAAACTAATACTACTGGGAAAAAGACAATTGTCAGAAAACAAAACAACAGGTCTAAGATCCGTTTAGTTCTTCTATGGAAAGGCTGATCTATCTTAAAATTTATGTCCAAGGCGTACCACTCTCCTACCCTCTCTTTGGAGTTACTGCCGAGTATGGTTGTATTGTTATTATTGGCCAATTTGTAATTTACCGAGTTACCGAGTACAGCCATGGAGCTAAATATATCTTCGATTTTCATATCACTACTGCAGAAAATAAGTTCGTTGATACTTCTGGATTCTGTAATGTCCTTAAGGTTTTCTATCTGACCTAAGGTCGGCCGACTATTTTGAAGTGCTACTCTTCCGATCAAAGATTCTTTACCAGAATACTTGGATACTATTTCAGAGATCTTGTCATAGCTGGACTGAGTACCTACAATGGCTACGCGTTTACCTTCATCACTATTGAATTTGCTGGTACCACTGGAAACAAAATTATACAATCTTCTAGTCAGATAAAACAGCAGCGGTGCCACCAAAACCGTAAGTAATAAAATCAATCTAGAAAATCGTAACTGTGATGGAAACAAACTGTAAATGGATAGCACACCTAAACTGCTGACTCCAAAACCGTACAGCAGATGTTTTAGGTCTTGTCTCTTGTCGTACTGTCCAAAAATATAATAGCAAAACACTATGATCAGAACTAAGATGAAAAATATAGGTCCTGAAGAAGCATCACTAAAATGATTAGGGTCATCAAAATAGAATTTTGCCCAAAGTGATTTTGCACCTGCTGTAAAAAGAAACAATAGTACAGCATCCATTAGTTGTCGTATAATTCTATAAGTAAACTTATTCAGAATGCCTGCAAAGGCTGACAAGACTATGCCTATATTAAGAATTGCTACCCAAATAAACGAGTTTGAGCTATTGCGTTTTCTGGCATAAATACTCATGGCTCCATAAAAATTCTTTATGTAACTGGCACTAAGTTTCTTCGTACTTTCTCCCTTGAAGTGTATAATCTGAGTCTTAGGAAAGTAATAAAGCTTGTGACCTCTGTCATAGATCTGTCTAGATAATTCTATGTCTTCACCATACATGAAGTAGTCTTCATCAAAGCCGCCTATCTCCTTGAGCAAATCAGTCTTACTAAACATGAATGCGCCAGTGAGAACTTCTATTTCACTTGTTTCTGTGTCAGGCAAATGACCCTGATAATAGTTATTGAAAAAACCAGATTTTGGAAAAAGTTTAGATAAGCCAGTAAGCTTAAACAAAGCACTCAAAGGTGTAGGGAAACCTCTTTTGGACTCGGGTAAGTAATTGCCACTACCATCCACCATTTTTACACCTATCATCCCTGCCTCAGTATTCTTCTCCATAAAATGATAGCAAAGACGAAGTGTATCCTCTTTTAGAATGGTATCAGGATTGAGAATCAAAGTATAGGCTTGATTAGCCACCTGAAAACCTTGATTATTGGCTTTACCGAAGCCAATATTTTCTCTATTGTCGATAAGATGGACTTTAGGAAAAGCTTGCCTGATCATTTCTTGTGATCCGTCTACAGAATCATTGTCGACAACTATAACTTCCAATTCTCCCTCAAAATCACTTGCATAGATAGATTGCAGGCACTGTCTAATAAAGTACTTGACATTATAATTGACTATGATTATGGATATGCCAGACATTATAGGCTGCAACTCATTTTAAGACCTTATTCCATGCAAGCTGCAAAAAATTGTCCAATTAGACGTGTGAAGGTGCAATAAGCGCAATTACAACTTAGATAATGGCCTCTTTATTGTAATCCGTCCTTCCGTGGATAGATCTTCCAAGGGTCAGTTCGTCTGCATATTCTAGTTCACCACCGAAGGCAACTCCTCTGGCAATAGTCGAAATCTTGACTTTGGTATCACTGAGTAGTTTGGAAATATAATAGATGGTGGTATCACCTTCTATAGATGGGCTTACTGCCATAATCAGCTCTTCTACGTCTGTGGTTTTGACACGTTCTACTAGAGAAGCTATCTGTAAGTGTTCAGGTCCTACGCCTTCTAGCGGAGAGATAACACCTCCCAGAACATGGTATACACCGCTAAATTGTTGCGTATTTTCTATTGCCATTACATCTTTGGCAGATGCGACTATGCAGATTTGGTACTTATTTCTAGCCGCATCAGAGCAGATGTTGCAGATAGGCGCATCAGAATAATTGAAGCAAGACTCACACATACGTAACTGGGACTCCAGATCAGTAAGGGCTTTTATGATTTTTTTCGTCTTATCCGTCTGAGTTCCAGCTAGATGTAGGACCAACCTCAATGCTGTTTTCTTTCCTATACTAGGCAAGGAACTCATTGCCATTACTGCTTCTTCTAAAATCTTTGACGAAAAATTCATATTAGCAAAAATAGACATTTATGGATTTAAGCTAAGAGAACAATAGGTTTATACTTTATCATGTTATTTTTGGAGCCTAAAACTTAGAAATAATGGCTGAAGTTATCAGAATGCCACGTCTTAGTGACACGATGGAAGAGGGCAATATCGTCGGATGGCAAAAGAAGGTTGGAGACAAGGTCTCTCCTGGAGATATTCTTGCTGAAGTAGAAACTGATAAGGCAACGATGGAGCTAGAAAGCTTCAATGAAGGCGTCTTACTCCATATAGGTGTTCCAGAAGGACCAGTCATGGTAGAAGGCGTAATAGCTATCATCGGTGATGAAGGTGAAAACATCTCAGATTTGCTCAAACAAATAGAAGCAGAAGCTGCTGCGCCTAAGGAAAAACCTAAGGAAGAAGTCAAGCAAGCCAGTGCTCCTGCACCGACTGCTATGCCTGCACCAACTCCTGCTGCAGCCCCACAACCGATGATGACACATTCTACTGGTCGCATCTTCGCTTCGCCATTGGCCAAAAAAATGTCCAAAGAAGCAGGCATCGATATCAATAGAATAGCAGGAACAGGGGAAAATGGCAGAGTGGTCAAAAGAGATGTAGAAGCTGCAATATCCAATGGTGGAGCAAGTATGGCTTATGTCCCGGGGGCACTAGCTGCTGCCACATACGACCCTACTGTCTATGGAGATAAGCCAGTTTCTATGATGAGAAAGGTTATCGCCAAGCGCCTAGGAGAAAGTAAGTTTTCTGCACCTCATTTCTATCTAACCATGGAAATGAATATGGATAAAATGATCTCGGCGCGAGAAGCGATAAATGAGGAGTCTCCTATTAGGATTTCCTACAATGACTTGATAGTAAAAGCATCGGCTCTCACACTTAGAAAGCATCCTGAGATAAATGCCTCTTGGTTTGGTGATAAGATTACTTATCATGAGGATATCAATATAGGTGTGGCAGTTGCAATAGATGATGGACTGATGGTTCCAGTAATCAGAAATGCTGATAGAAAGACTCTAGTTGCTATAAAGTCTGAAATCAAAGATCTAGCTGGTAAAGCGAAAAGCAGAAAAATCAGTACTGAAGAAATGCAAGGCAATACTTTCACAATATCTAACTTAGGAATGTTTGATATAGATGAGTTTACTGCTATTATCAATCCACCAGATGCTTGCATACTGGCTGTCGGTTCTATCGTGCAAAAACCAATAGTTAAAGATGGCGAGATAGTGGTTGGTAATATTATGAAGGTGACTTTATCTTGTGATCATAGAATAGTAGATGGAGCTAAAGGCGCTGCTTTCTTACAGACTCTGAAGAGCTTTATCGAGAATCCAGTGAAGCTTTGGTTTACTGGAAGATAGTAGTTATATAACTCGTATAAAAAAAGCGGTGATCATAAAATCACCGCTTTTTTTTATTCCTTTAAATTCTCTGGTCTAGTATCCAGATGATTTGTTTCCATTGTAGTAGTCACTCTTAGCAGGAGCATAACCCCCGTCACTTCCAGATGGAGTATAGCCTTCTGGCTCTGCCATATCAAAATCATTAGCTTCGCAAGTTCTGAACTCTACTCTTCTATTCATAAAGTGATGTGCCTCGCTATTAGGTGCCGATACCATAGGGTTTTCTTCCCCACCATACATCAGCTTGATTCTACTTCTGTCGATAGAATAGTTATCTACCAAATAATCTACAGCAGATTTAGCTCTTTTGTAGGATAATACTCTGTTGTAATCGCTAGAGTTTCTAGAATCTGTATGTCCTTGTGCAACTACACATACTTCAGGACACTTGCTCATTACTTGTGCTACATTGTGTAAGTGACTGAAGTACTCTGGCTTGATAGAAGACTTATTAAGATCGTAATGAATCATCGGTAAGAACCACTCTCCACAACCTGATCTCACTGCTGTTCTGATTACATTACTACCACCTGAAGAACCTCCAGCTGAGCTTCCCGAAGAACCACCTGAAGAACCTCCTGAAGAACCTCCAACTGAACCTGAAGTTCCTCCATAGGAAGTTACTGGCACCATTACTTTCTCCGTTCTGGTAGTACCATCAGGATTGGTAATCGTTCTAGTTTCTTCTCTTTGGACAGTTGTACCTCCTAAATATTCTGTGGCAGCTGCAATTTCTTGCTTCATACCTGCAGTTCTCTCATCTATGAGTTGGTTGATACTTTCTTCATCTGCACAACATTCTTCTTCACACTGTGCAACACCAAGTTCATCTATAGGACAACCAGGTCTAGAATAAGGCTCTTTATCTTCACAATCTACGATACCATCACCATCACTATCCAATAATACACCTCTGGTATCTACGGCACAATCTTCCGGCGTATCTAATTCTTGGTCTATGATATCTAAGACACCGTCATTGTCGTCATCTGTAAGATCCAGAGCTGGTTTAGACTTGAGATCTGCGATATCATTAAAGGCTGCATCGTATGGATTCAACCAGTAAAGTGGCTCTGTCACCTTATCGAAGTTACCAATGTTTACACCTACACGAAGATGTGTATAATGTCCTATATCTACGTTATTTGTTTGATCTGTAGCAGTTCTTGACTGTATGCCATCCAGATAATCGTTATCTGAAAGCATAATCTGATGTTCCAGACCTATATTAAGTCTTTTCGTAATTTTTCTAGATATACCCATAGATGGTACAAAAACCACATGGATATTAAAGTCATCACCTACTCTGAAGATACCTACCTTCTTAAATCCGTCAGTCTCGAAAACACCATCATAGATGTTTCCTAGATCATTTTCGATCTCATCTCTACCTGCTTTGGTATTGAATCGTTCTAAAGAAAAGTTAACCTGTTCTCTTAGGTTTTGATAAGGCTCAGTACCATTGAGCAAATCATGTTTTGTATCATGATTACTCAGACCGATACCTGCAGCTGCATACCAGTTCCACTTATTTCTCTCCTTGTGGAATAGTAGATTTCCTATGTTCAGCACCACTGCTAAGTCAGCAAGTATATAGGTAGTTCTGTGATTAGGGAACCAATGACCAGGGCCACCGGTAAGAGGATCATAGGCGTTAAAAACATTCTCCACCAGACCGCCACCTCGATTTAAACCTCCAACGTTTCTATGGTTGAATGGTTGGCTTTCTTGTCCTTGAGCTATTCCATAAAATACAGAGCCTCTTATAGAGAACACATAATTAACAGCTTTTCTTAGATGTAAGCCTGCACCAAAGCCGCCTGGGATGAGTCTATCTATATCACCATCTATAAAGTAATGACCACCATGAAGACCAACTTCCCAAGAGTTTTTTGGACGAGAATTATATTTGTACTCGCCCATTCTCCAGCTCTTGTTTTGCTCCGGATCAGCCGTCATCTCGTCGGCTACATATGGCGACTTCCACGTATCCTTATATTCTTCTTCAGAAGATTCATTGATGTTAAGAATCTCACCTTCTTCGGTTTCAGTCTCTATTTCGATTGTAGGCTCCAATTCTTCAATTTGAGAATAGGCAAAACCTGAAATCAACATTCCTAACAGGATTAGAAAGGAATTACACTTACTAGTCATAAGTAATTAATTAGGTTAAATCATAATTGCTACTAAAGCATATGCACCATCACGATACATATTAGGTTCAGTATCATTCGTTTATGTTGCCTG